>NZ_JBQQBS010000007.1:0-265184 GCF_052245395.1 Streptomyces sp. 4N124 | reverse complement strand
TGCACGAACCGCTCATGCAGAGCGGCCAGTTCACCCGCCCACAGCCTGACATCAGCAAGGTCCCCACCCATAACCACACCAACGAACGACCTGGCCAGCAGTCACGACAACCACCGTTGCAGTACTAGGGCCTGTCTGGAGTTGCGTTCATGTGGCGGGGCGGAGGCTGCAGATCCAGATGATTGATCCGCGAAGCTGAAGTCCCGCCATGTAGCTGTCGGGTGTCTTGTCGTATCGGGTGGCTAGGCCACGCCACGCTTTGATCTTGTTGATGCAGCGCTCCACGGTGTTGCGGTCCTTATATTGTCCGGCGTCGAAGGCGACCGGTCGGCCGCCGGCGCTTCCGCGCTGCTTACGGTGGGCTGCCTGGTCGACCTTTTCCGTGATGACCGCCTTGATCCCTCGTCTGCGCAGGTAGGCGCGGTTGGCCCGAGAGGAGTACGTCTTGTCGGCGGCCACCGCGTCCAGGCGGGTGCGTGGACGCCCGATGGGCCCGCGTACCTTCACCTTCTCCAATACCGGCACGAACCGCGGGCTGTCGGCGGCCTGTCCGGGAGTGAGCACGAACGCCAGCGGACGGCAGCGCCGGTCCGCGGCCAGATGGACCTTGCACGTCAGCCCGCCGCGCGAGCGTCCCAATGCAGCCGGCCTCAGCCGGGCGCGATGCCGGCGCCGGGTTCGTCGACGCTCGGCCCGCTCGTCCTGGCGTGCCTGTTCCTGCTCGGTCAGCGGACCGATTTGCCCGGTATCGGCCGCCCCTTTTCCTCAGCCACGGCCTGCTCCAGCGCCGCCAGCACCGCCGGATCCACGATCATCCCGGCCGCGTCGTGGTGCGCCCGGGCCACCGTGGAATCCACGCTGACCAGCGACAGATCCGTCTCACCGCGGGCGGCAGCCTCAGCGATCATCCCGTCCATCAACGCAGCGAACACCCCAGCGTCCCGCCACTGCGTGAACCGGTCGTACACCGTCTGCCAAGCGCCGAACTCCTCGGGCATCTCCCGCCACTGGCTCCCAGTCCGGAACCGCCAGATCACACCCGCGAACTGCTCACGCAACCGCTTGGGATAAGGACCGAACTGCCCGATCGGCAAGAACGGCTCGATCAAAACCCACTCAGCATCGCTCAACTCGCGCCGGGTCACATCAGGGTTCTACCAACCCGACAGCATCCACCGGACCGAAACTGAACCTCACAACTCTAGACACGCCCTAGGTGAAAGAGCGCGGTTCGAAGCTGATCCCTCCGCGGTCGGCCATCCGTAGCACTCGCCTGCCGTATCGCGGCGGTTGGCGCAGGTGAAGGGTGAAACTCCAGGCGCTGAACTTCAGGAGGAAGCCGGCGCCCTCCAGGTACCACCGCCTCTCACTGCGGGGGAGCGTCGGCCCTACCTGTTGCAGCCTCCTCATTTGCAGCGGCAGCTGGATGGAGCGCAGGTCGCCGGATATCGGCCCCATGCAGTCGAAGACCAGCGTGGCCGGTGAGACCCAGAACTTGACGTCCCGCCAGGGCGGCGGCGGCTCGACCCGGCGCACGATGTAATCGAGGTCGAGGTGCAGTTGCAGGGCCGACGGTGCGGTGTCATCGATGTCGTCCTGCTCGAGGAATTCCTCGGGGGTCAGGTCGTCGGGCGGGCCCTCGTCGTCGGTGACGGCGAGGGCGTGGATCTGGCACGAGTCAAACGACATCGCGTCAAGGTCCCGCTCCGTCCAAGTGGCCTTGCTCAAACCTGACTCGGGGTGGACCACCATCTGCATACCGCGAGTATCGACCAACACGAGCACATCGCAATAGGGATCACGACTCCAAACGCGGCCTAGACGGGCGTCGACGCCGACGGCACGAACGGTGCGCCGTGTCCCGGCACGATCAGCGCCGGGCCGAGGGCCAGGACCTTCTCTCTGGCCGCCCGCAGTTGCTCGCGGTCGGGCGCGAAGGGGTCGTCGGCCGGTCCCTCGGCGGTCCACCACAGATGAGTCAGGACCACCAGGCCCTCGGAGGCCCTGACCAGGGTGCTGACGTCCTCGGCGGTGTGGCCGGGGGTCGTCATGAGCGTGATCGACCGCGACAGCTGGTATCCGTCGGCATCGCGGTCCTCCCAGATGTCGTTCTGGTAGATCGCCATGTGGTCGTGGAAGCGGGCTTCGGGGAACAGGGCCGCGTTCAGCGTGTGGTCCGGATGGTGGTGGCTGAAGATCACGTCGGTGACGTCTTCGGGGGTCAGTCCGTGGTCCGCGAGCGGGTCCAGGATGAGCCGGCGGTCCGCGACCATGCCGGGATCGGCGATCGCCACCGTCTCGCCGTCGACGAGCAGGGTGACGGTGCCGGCCACCCGCGTGTCGGCGTAGCCGGTGGTCAGGACGTGGAAGGCAGCGGTCATGAGGGGCTCCTCGGGGATGGGTGTGGTGTGGGGCCGTACGAGCCGGTCACCGGGATAGGAGCGCCCGCAAGCCGGTGAGTAGGGCTTGGTCGGCGATCAACAGGCATTCGGCGGCCTTCTCCCTGCTCCCAGGGCTGTGACGAGTCCCAGTCGTCAGGGCCGGCACGGGCGCCGCCGTGCCGATGCGCCAGCGGTCCAGCAGAGGGGTGCGCGGCCTTGGCACGGGGCTCCTCTTCGTACGTCTCCCCGCCGGGCGGCGGCACGGCCGCCCGCGGCTGTCACGCGAACTTACCGAACGACTCTCAGTAAAAGCTCTTTCCGACCGTTCCAGTCGTCACGCTCAGCCCGGTCGTCTTCGCGATCGGCGCGGTCCTCGCGATGCGGATCCGCCGCAAGCGGCCGGAGGTCTGCGCGCAGCTCGCCAGCAGCGACGTCGAATCCGTGTGAACACGGGCGGGCCCCGTCGCGGGGCGGCACTTCACCGCGACGGGGCCGCATTCCCACGCCGACGTCTCTCCGCCACGCCCGGCGAAGAGTCGACGTCCCGACGTGCCCGCTCAGCCCTGTGCGGCGGACGCCGGCGCCGCCCTGTCCACCGCGAGCAGTGTCGCGAACCGCGCCAACCGGGCTCCCTGGAAACGGGCGCAATCCAGCGTGACCTCGTCCGGGGCCGTCGAGGGGAATCCTGCGGGCCACGATGTTCCGTAGGGGTTGCCACCGGCGGCGTAGACGATGTCGTCCGTGTAGCCGAGCGGGACGATGACCGCGCCCCAGTGGTAGAAGACGTTGTTCAGCGACAGGATCGTCGACTCCTGGCCGCCGTGCTGCTCGGCCGAGGAGACGAAGGTCGTCACCGGCTTGTCGGACAGCTTCCCCTCCTGCCAGAGACTTCCGGCGGTGTCGATGAACTGCTTCAGCTGCGCCGCCGGGGCGCCGTAACGCGTCGGTGTGCCGAAGGCATAACCGTCGGCCCACTCCAGGTCGGCGAGTTCGACCACCTCGACGGTCGATTCCGTCTCCTGGTGATGCTTGCCCCAGTCCGGGTTCGCGGCCATCGCCTCGGCGGGGGCGAGTTCAGCGACCCTGCGGAGCCGTACTTCGGCGCCCGCGGATTCAGCTCCTTCGGTCACTGCCTTCGCCAGCCGATGCACGGACCCCGTCGCGCTGTAGTAGACGACCAACACGTGTGCTGACACGGAAAACCCCTCCCAGGGATGATGCTCGATGACGAAGTAGGCGCCGCCTGGCGCCGGTTCACTTGTCCGGTGCGTACGAGAGAACGGCGGTGACCGTCTTCTCCTCGGTGTTCGCTTCGATACCGGCCCAGCCAAGTTCCCGCCCGTGACCGCTGAGCTTGGAACCGCCCCACGGCAGGCGGGGGTCGAGGGGCGCCCAGCCGTTGATCGCGACAGCCCCGGCCCGCACTCGGCGAGCGACCACATGCGCCCTGCTCACGTCGGAGGTCCACAGGGTGGCGGCCAGCGCGTAATCGCTGTCGTTGGCCATCGCGACCGCCTCCGACTCCGTGTCGAACGCGATGATCGCACCCACGGGCCCGAAGATCTCTCGCCGGGCGATCGTCATGGTGTTGTCGACGTCGGCGAACAGGGTCGGTTCGACGAAGAAGCCCTTGCCGTCCGGTCGGCCGCCCCCGGCGATCAGGCGGGCGCCGTCGTCGATTCCTGCCGCGACGTACTGCGAAACGCGCTCCAGCTGCCGTGCGTTGATCAACGCGCCCATCGTGGTGTCTTCGTCGAAGGGGTCACCGACCTTGATGTCGCGGGCACGCGCCAGCAGACGTTCGACGAACTCGTCGTACACGGAACGAGCGACCAGGATGCGGCTGCCCGCGGCACACACCTCGCCCTGATTGGCGAAGATTCCGACCGCCACTCCCTGCGAGGCCTCGTCCAGATCGGCGTCCCCGAAGACGATCTGAGGGCTCTTGCCGCCGAGTTCCAGGGTCGTACGCCGAAATCCCTTCGCGGCCGCCACGGCCACCTTGTATCCCGTCTCGGGGCTTCCGGTGAACGAGATCTTGTCCACCCCCGGGTGATCGATGAGCGCCTGGCCCGTCACGGCTCCGAGCCCCGGAAGCACACTGAACGCCCCGGCCGGGAAGCCGGCTTCGTCGATCAGCGACGCGAGGAGAAGAGAGGTGAGGGGCGCGTCCTCCGGAGGCTTCAGGACGACAGCGCACCCCGCGGCGAGCGCGGGCGCGATCTTCCATGATCCGATCATGGTCGGCGAGTTCCAGGGCGTGATGGCCGCGACGACCCCGACCGGCTCGCGCACGGTGTAACTGTGCGTGGGCCGACCCATGTACGGGGACGTCGGGACGGAGCGGCCCTCCAGCTTGTCGGCCCAGCCGGCGAAGTACCGGAAGGTCCCGATCGCCTGGGGCAGGTCGATGGCCCGCGGCTCGAAGCCGGGCTTGCCGATGTCCAGCGACTCCAGCGTCGCGAACTCCTCGCTCCGGGCCTCGATGAGATCGGCCAGACGGTGCAGCAGGAGCGCCCTGGCGCTTCCGTCCGTTCTCCCCCACTCACCTTCATCCAGCGCGGACCGGGCGTGGGTTACGGCCTCGTCTACGTCCCGGGCCCCGGCGGCGGCCACGGTGGTGAGCCGTCGTTCGGTCACCGGGTCGATCACGTCGAAGGTGTCGGTGCTCTGACCGCTGCCCCATCGCCCGGCGAAGTAGGGCTCCGTCGGAACCGTGCTGACCAGCTGTTCGGCTTCTGCGCGTGCTAGCATGAGTACGATTACCGTTCTATGTGGACGATATTCGAAACCATAGGGACGAGGGTGACGCCGGGTCAAGGGGTCCGCGTCATACGACCGTTCTGACCGCCGTGACATGATGTGCGGCACAAAAAGGCAGGAGGCGAGAGAAGATCGTGGCGGCGAACGGCGGGGAAACGTCCCTGACTCTTGACCGTGGGCTGACGGTGCTGTCATTGCTCGCGAGGAACGCCGACGGTCTCACGGCGGCGGAGCTCGCCGAGCGGCTGAGCATCGCCCGGGCGGCCGTCTACCGTCTTCTGCGCACGCTGGAGGCGCACAGTCTCGTCGCCCGTATCGGCACGCGATACATCCTCGGGTTCGGCGTGGCCGAACTGGCCGGGCAACTCAAACCACGGCTGCAGGCCACCGTCCTGCCGATTCTGCGACGGCTCAGCGAACAGACCAACAGCACGGCGCTGTTGAGCGTCGCCGACGGCGACCAGGCCCTGATCCTGCTGACGGCGGAGCCGCCGAACTCCACCATGCACCTCGCCATGCGGGAAGGCGCCCGGCACGCCCTGACCATCGGCGCGGACGGCATCGCCATCCTCGCCGGCAGGCCGGAGAGCGACGAGGACACCGACGACGTCCGCGAGGCCCGTCGTCGCGGCTACGCCGTCAGCGTGGGCTCGATCCAGGAAGGTGCGATCGGCATCGCGGCCCCCCTCCGGGTCTCGGACTGGTCGACCGCGAGCCTCGGAGTGGTGCAACTCGGCCTCAAGCTCGTCGACGACCAGGTTCCCCATCTGGTGACGGAGGCCGCCGGGACGGCCGCGACCCAATTGGTCGGCGCGGCCGGCCCGGAAGCGGTCAGTCGATAGCGCCCCACGCTCGCCAAGGTCACTCGCCGTGCCCGTCCCCCTGCTCCGGTGCGGAGTGACAGCTCTTCGCGCCATGCCCGACCGGGGGCGGCACGTCCAGCGAGGGGTTGCGGTCGAAGAACCCGACCGGCTTCAACGCGAACCCCACGTACTCGCACGGCATGATGGGCCAGTCCTCCGGCCGTGGCAGATGCGAGGTACCGAAGGTGTGCCAGAGCACCACGTCCGTGTCGGCCAGATCGCGCTCCTGCTCGATCCACCTGCCGATCCCGTCCCCGGGGTGCTGGTTCGGGTAGTCGCCGGCCGCGTGCACTTCGTCCGGGCTGTACCGGGTCACCCACAGATGCGCCCGCGCGAACTCGGCGCGTCGTGCCAGATCGCTTTCGGGGGCGGCGAGCAGCGTCGGGCCGACGAAGGGGACCAGTTTGTAGGCGACGGGCTCGTCGAAGCGGTTGCGCACACCGGGATTGGTGATCTTCCAGGTGCGAGCGGTGAGGGGATCGCACATCCTGCGGCCGTCACGTTCGTTGGTGATCTCCGTGCGGCGGGCGACGATCGCGTTTCCGTACGGGTTGTCCGGCCCCATCGGCAGACCCACCGCGTCGACCTCCACGACCGTGTTGCGCGGCCCGTCGACTTCCATGTCCAGTCGCATGTTGAACAGGTGCTGGTGGTTCGGCGCGTCCAACTGGGGCGCCACGAGCGTTCCGTAGGCGGGTTTCTCGCCGGGAGCCACGGCCCGCGTCTGGACGATTCCGGTCAGCTTGGCTTCGAACTGGATCGTCCCGTCGAGGTAGAAGTACCAGAAGAAGCCGTACTCGTAGTTGCCGATCGTGTGGATCGACGACACGACGAGACGCCGGGAACGCCTGACCTCCGCCTGCTCGACGTAGCGGAAGTCCCAGTGCTTCCAGAGGATTCCGTAGTCCTCCTCGTGCAGACAGATGGCGTTGGTGATGGTGTGCGGGGTGCCCGACTCGTCGGCGAGAACGGCGTCGAGGTACCGGATCTCCCCGAGGCAGTCGCATCCGAGGCTGAGCGACCCCACGGTCTTCCCCAGGCTGTATTCGCCCGCGTCGAAGACGTTCCGGAAGTAGAAGTCGTCGCTGGTGTCGCCGTAGGGCACCACCATCTCGCTGATGCCGGCCCGGTGCACGATCGAGCGGCGACGCCCCTCGTCCAGGTAGGAGACATCGCTGATGACGAGGCCCTCCACCACGTCGATGTGGGCGTGCAGCCGCCATCGCTGCCACTCGATGACGTTGCCGGACACCGTGAAGGAGGGGCCTTCGGGCTGGGTGATCTCGATGGGGCGGAGGTCGTCGCGCAGCGGGCCCACGCTGCCCGGGTCGTAGTTCCCGCTCTCCGGCGGGAGCGGCAGCGGATCCCCCTCCGAGATGGCCACCACCGAACGGGCGTCGCAGTCGATGACGAAGACGAGGTTCCCTACGGGCCTGGCGTAGCCGTTGTCCGCGGTGAAGTGCCGGATGTACGCGGTCGCGCGGATCACCCGTCGTCGCGCGTCCACCCCCTCGATCGGCAGGGTGCCGGTCGACCAGGGGTCGAACTGCACCTGCGAGAGATCGTCGACTCCGTGCCGTGCCAGGGCCTCCACGGCGGCCGGGTCATTTTTGATGATTTCGTCGAGTGCCATCAACTCGTCGATCATGATGGGCGGTTGCAGGCCCGGGAGGTGCTTGAAGGAGACCAGGGTGTCGCCGGTGAGATCGACCCGGGCCTCGAACATGGCACTGGCCTCGGGGTCGTAGACGACGAGGAAGGCCACGCGGGGGATCGGGCGCGAGGGGTCGTACGCCCGCACCCGCTCCTTGTCCGGGAGGTCAAGCCGCACCAGGGGGAATTTCATCGCCCGCCGCTGACGGTGACTGGCACGCACCACACCGACGGCCTTCTCTATCTCCTCGGCGGTCAGCGGATCGTACGGGTGTGCCGTGGTGGTGATGGTGGTGGTCACTGCCTTTCCTCCTGATGGCATCGGCGGTGAAGGGTGAGGTGAGGGGCGGTTCTGGTCGTCGTCAGAGTGGGGTCACTTCAGTGGTGTCTTCCGCCGCCCGGTCCGTCACGGGTTCTCCCTGACGGGAGGAGCGGCCGAGCGCGAAGAAGGACCAGACCGCGCCCAGGGCCACCCACATGAGCAGAGCCCAGGGAACGGTGTCGAGAGGGCTGGCCGCCTTGTAGACCGCGCCGAACACAGCGCCGGACGCCACCGCTACACCGGCGCTTCCCGCGATGAGCAGTTTGGTGCGGCTGACCTGGTTCCAGAGGCCCTTCACGCCCGCGGCACCGACGACGAGATACATGATCGCCATCCCTGTTCCGCCGAAGCCGGCCATCCAGCCGAACGCCGACGACCATCGTGGCTGCCCGGCCGCCTGTCCGAACATCCGGTCGCCCCCCACGTGCACACCGATGATGGCGACGCACGATACGGCGCCCAGCAGCGCGGCGCCCCACACAGGGGTACGGAAGCGGTGGTGCAGAACAGCCAGCTTCGAAGGCAGTCGGCCACTGCGGGCCATCGAGAGCATTCCCCGAGTCGATGCGACGCCGATTCCGATCGCCACCGCGAGGATGTCGAGAATGATCAGGACGGCCAGGATGTTTCCGAACGCGGCAGACCCGAACTCCTCACCGTACGAGAGCTTCTCCAGCGGGAAGACACTGTTCTTCCACGCGTCCGCGTCGAGGCCGAAACCCATGACCTGCGCGTAGGCCACCACCACGTAATAGACGCCGACGATGATCAGCGAGAGCATGACCGCCCGCGGCACATGGCGTTTGGGATCCGAGGTCTCCTCGGCGAGGTTGGCCGCCGACTCGAAGCCGATGAACATGTTGATGCCGTACAGCACGCCGAAGAGAAGATTCAGACCCCCCACGGCGAAGGGATTGAAGGGTTCGGCGGACCAGCTTCCGCCGTTCTGGCCGCCGCGGAAGATGATGACCAGCGAGAAGACGAGGACGACGACCATGGCGCCCAGGGCGAGGACGAGTTGCGCCCGGATCGAGACGTGAACGCCGACCACGAGAATCGTTGAGGTGACGGCGGCGTACATCAGGGACAGCGGCCACCACGGCACGTCCACGGACAGGGCGCTCTTGAGCCATGTCTGCGTGAGTCCGCCGAGGACGAGATACGTCGAGGCACCCAGAACCAGCATGGCTCCGTAGTAGAGCCATCCGGCGATCACGCCGATGCGAGGTCCGGCACTGTCACTCACGTATTCGTAGAGAGAGCCGCACAGATGGATGCGCTTCGCGTACTGGGCGATGATCCATCCCACGCCGCACATGCCGATGCCGGCTATGACGATCGCGATCGGGGTGGCGACGCCGGCGCCGCGTCCCGTGGCCGACAGGCCCACGACCAGGGGCAGAAGGGCCGCGACAGAGAAGACCGGTCCCATGAAGCCGAGCGATTGAGTGAGGACGCCGATCAGTGACAGGCGGCCTTGGGCCAGGGTGGTGCGATCAGGGCTTGTCATCCCGATCAGCCTCCAGTTCACCGCTGTGCGCTATTCGTACACGGTGTACGTTTGTTGAGAGCACATCGTGTTGTGGCTTGTGGTGGGTGTCAAGGCCCGGCGGACACAAATGGGACCGCCCCCTGCCGAAGTCCTTCGGCGGGGACGGTGGTTGACCAGGGAGGAATGCGGGATGGGCGGTTCTACCGCGGACCCAGCAGGAACGCCCGGGCCGCTCGCGCGGCGGAGACCACTTCCGGCGTGGCCTCGTCGACGCGGTCCTGCCGGTGCGAGACGAACATGACGCAGGCGTCGAGTACGTCTCCGTCGCGGGCCAGCGGAGCAGCGACCGCGTGGGCTCCGGGCTCCACCGCGCCATGACTGGTGACCCAGCCCCTGCGGCGCGCCTCACGGACGGCGTCCGAGTCGTCGTCAGCAGGCGCTCGTCCGGCCCGGATCGCGCACGGGGCGGCCCCCCGGTCCAGCGGCTGGCGGGAGCCCTTGCGGTAGGCGAGGTGGTAGTCGGCGTCCTGGGGAACGGCCGTTGCAACGGCGACGACACAGTCCGGTTCCGGGAAGAACAGGATCGCCGTACCGCCGTACCGGTCCGCGAGTTGCTGCAGCAGCGGCTGGATGAACTCCGCGAGGGTGGGCCGCGAGGTGCCCGCGAGCGTGTGCAGTTCTCCTCCGGGTACGTACGCGCCGTCCGCGTTCTTCGCCAGGAATCCCTCCGCGGCCAGCGTGCCCGCGAGGCGGTGCACGACGGTCCGGTGCAGGCCCGTCCGGGCGGCGATCTCGGCGACCGTCAGGCCACGGGGCTGGTGAGCGACGGCCCGCAGGACGGAGAGGCCTCGGACGAGGGTCTGCGACGGTGGCTGGCTGGGACGCTTCGCCTTCTCCGCGCGCTCGCCACCTGCTCCGTTCTCCGTGTCGTTCGCGGCCTCTGCCCGCACGCCGCCTACCACCTTCCCGGTTCCGCTCACGCGTTCAGCGTATGGCACGGGTCTCTTGGACCCAGGGGTTGACGCCGGAGCCGCCCCATGCTGATGCTGTGCACTATACGCACGGACGGTGCGCATAGTGCACGGAGGAATGTCCATGACCCACGCCACCACCGTCTGGCAGGCGAACCGGTCCGGCGGCCTGACCGGGGCCGAGGCCCTGATCGAGACCTCGCTCGCCGCCGGAGTCGACGTCTGTTTCGCCAATCCGGGGACCACGGAGATGCCCCTCGTTGCCGCGTTGGACTCGGTTCCCGGCACCCGCGCGGTGCTCGGTCTCTTCGAGGGTGTCTGCACCGGAGCGGCCGACGGCTACGCCCGGATCGCGGGCCGGCCGGCGATGACGCTGCTGCACCTGGGCCCCGGTTTCGCCAACGGCATCGCGAACCTGCACAACGCGCGGCGGGCCCACTCCCCCGTCTTCAACGTCGTCGGGGATCACGCCAGTTGGCATCTCCCCTTCGACGCTCCCCTGACCTCGGACATCGTCTCCCTCGCGACCCCCGTCTCCGGCTGGGTCGCCGCCGCCGCCTCCGGCGCGGGCCTCGCCCAGCTCACCGCCCGCGCCGTCGCGGCCGCCACCACCGCACCCGGCTGCGGGGCCACGCTCATCGCCCCGGCCGACTTCCAGCAGGAAGTGCTCACAGCCCCCGTGGACGTCGAGTTGTCCCACTCCCGGAGCAGGCCGGAAGTGGCGGCGGACGTCATCGACGCGATCGCCAAGCGGCTGCGTGCCGGCGAGCGGGCTGTCCTCCTGCTGGGCGGTGCGGCACTCGACGAGCGCGGTCAACGGGCGGCCGCCCGGATCGCCGCCGCCACCGGGGCCGTCCTGTACAGCGAGACCTTCCCGGCCGCCGCCGAGCGCGGCGGCGGCCTTCCCGACCTGGACCGGCTCCCGTATTTCCCGGAGAAGGCGATCGAGGCCCTCGCCGAGGCTCAACTGGTCGTGCTGGCCGGTGCGTTGGAGCCGGTGTCGTACTTCGGCTACGAAGGGGTTCCCAGCCTGCTGGCTCCCCACGGCACCGTGGAGGTACTGGGCACCCCGGAGGAGGACGCCGCCCGCGCGCTCGAAGTCCTCGCGGCCGCGCTCGGTGCTCCCGAACCGGCCCCACAGCCGCCCCGACCGTACGACGAAGGGCTCCCGGACGGAGCGCTCACGCCGCAGTCGGTCGGCCGGATCGTCTCGGCGATGCTGCCCGAACACGCCATCGTCTCGGTCGAGGGCGGCACCTGCGGCTACCCCTTCTTCACCGCGTCGTCGCGCGCCGCCCGCCACACCGCACTGACCAACACCGGCGGAGCCATCGGCCAGGGCCTGCCCGCCGCCGTCGGCGCCGCGATCGCCGCACCCGGCCGCAAGGTCGTCGCCCTGCAGTCCGACGGAAGCGCGCAGTACACCATCCAGTCGCTGTGGACGATGACCCGCGAGCAGCTGCCCGTCGTCACCCTCATCGCCTCCAACCGCGCCTACAACGTGCTGCGCACCGAGCTGGGCCGGCACGGACAGAGCCAGCCGGGGCCGGGCGCGATGGCGCTCACCAGCCTCGACGAACCGGCCTTCGACTGGCCGGCGCTGGCCCGTGGCTACGGCGTGCCCGGCACCCGGGTGGAGTCGAGCGAGGCGCTTCGGCGCGAACTCGGCCGCGCCCTCGCCGCCGACGGTCCTCAGCTCATCGAGATGGCCCTGTGAGAGGAGCCACCATGCACAGCGCAGCAGCCCCGGTCACCGGCGCGGCAGAGGCGGTCAGTCGTTTCCTGGCCGAGCCGCGGACCATGTTCATCGGCGGCCACTGGGTCGGGGCGCACTCCGGCCGCTCGTTCGAGAGCGTCGACCCCGCCACCGCCACCGTGCTCACCACCGTTCCCGACGGCGACGCCGCCGACATCGACCTGGCCGTGGCGGCGGCGCGCCGCGCCTTCGACGACCCCGACTGGCGGCGGATGAGCCCGCTGGACCGGGGCGCGCTGCTGAACCGTGTCGCCGACGTCATCGAGGCGCACGCCGAGGAACTGGCCCTGCTGGAGTCACACGACAACGGCAAACCGGTCTCGGTGGCGCGGGCCGTGGACGTGGGCACCAGTGTGAAGCTGTTCCGCTACTTCGCGGGCTGGCCGAGCAAGCTGGAAGGCAGCACGATCCCCGTCTCGCCGCGCGGCGGGCTGCGCGTGCTGAACTACACCACGCGGCAACCGGTCGGCGTGGCCGGTCTGATCGTGCCGTGGAACTTCCCCGTGTCGATGGCGTGCTGGAAGCTCGCGCCCGCACTGGCCACCGGCTGCACGGTCGTCCTCAAGCCGGCCGAGGAGACCCCGCTGTCCACGTTGCGGCTCGCCGAGCTGCTCCAGGAGGCGGGGGTGCCGGACGGTGTCGTCAACGTCGTCACCGGGCGCGGTGCCACGGCGGGCGCCGCCCTCGCCGCGCACGACGGAGTCGACAAGATCGCTTTCACCGGGTCCACGGAGACGGGCCGCTCCATCGTCCGCGCCGCCGCCGGGAACCTGAAGAAGGTCTCCCTCGAACTCGGCGGCAAATCCCCGAACATCGTGCTTCCCGACGCCGATCCGCAGGCCGTCGCCGAAGCCGCCGCCCAGGCCGTCTTCTTCAACCAGGGCCAGGTCTGCACGGCCGGTTCCCGGCTGTACGTGCACCGCAAGATCTTCGACGAGGTGCTGGACGCGGTGGCGGAACGCGCCAGGAGCATCGTCGTCGGGCCCGGCAGCGACCCGGCCACCGAGATGGGGCCGCTGGTCTCGGCGAGACACCACGAGAGAGTCGCCGGGTTCATCGCCGCAGGCCGGGAGCAGGGGGCCCGGCTGGCCGCGGGCGGCGGGCGGCCCGACCTCGACGCGCCGTACGACGGCGGCTACTTCGTCCAGCCGACGGTGTTCGTGGCGCCCGACGACAGCCTGCGCATCGTGCAGGAAGAGATCTTCGGTCCCGTCCTGGCGGCGATGAGCTGGGACGACGTGGACGATCTGGTCGAGCGGGCCAATGACTCCCCCTTCGGACTCTCGGCGGGCATCTGGACCTCCGACCTGGGCCACGCCCACCGCATCGCGGACGAACTGCAGGCGGGCACGGTGTGGATCAACTGCTACAACCTCACGGATCCCGCGTCGCCCTTCGGCGGGTTCAAGCAGTCCGGCTGGGGCCGGGAGATGGGGCGGACCGTGCTCGACCACTACACCGAGGTCAAGAGCGTCTGGGTCAACCTCAGCTGACATACGGGCGCCTTCCCGACCACACACCCTGGAGACACGCATGGACCTGGGACTGGGCGGCAGGACCGCCATCGTCACCGGCGGCAGCCTGGGCATCGGCAAAGCAACCGCCCGCGCACTCGCCGCCGAGGGCGCGACCGTCGTCATCACCGCCCGTCGGCTGCCTCTGCTGGAGAGCACCGCCAAGGAACTCGAGGCCGAGACCGGCGGCCGGGTCGTTCCCTACGTCTCGGACACCAACGACACCGAGTCCGTACGAGCCATGGTCCGGCGTGCGGCCGACGACCTCGGTCGGATCGACATCCTCGTCAACGGCGCGGCCGCCCCTTCCGGGCTGGTGCGCAACTCGGTCGAGGAAGCCGACCCCGAACTGCTGCTGGCCGACATCAACACCAAGGTCGTCGGCTACTTCCGCTGCGCGCAGGCCGTCACCCCGCACATGAAGGCGGGCGGCTACGGCCGCATCGTCAACATCGGCGGACTGACCGGCCGTTCCAGCCACGCGCTCTCCGGCATGCGCAACCTCGCGATCGTCCATCTGACGAAGGCCCTCTCCGACCAGCTCGGCCCGTCCGGCATCACCGTCAACACCCTGCATCCCGGTGTGGTGGAGACCGAGCACATCCACGAGCTCTACGAGAAGGAGGCCGCCAAGCGCGGCATCACCGCGGCCGAGGTCGAGGCGGACTTCGTCGCCCGCACACCGATCCGCCGGGTTCTGGAGGCGGACGAGATCGCCCAGGCCGTGTGCTTCCTCGCCTCCACCAGGGCCGCCGCGATCACCGGTGAGTCCCTGGGCATCGACGGCGGTCTCACGCGCGGCATCTTCCTCTAGCTCTCGGCCGCCCCCTCTTTCGTTCCGCAGTTCCGAAAGGAAACCCACGACATGGAAGGCACCATCCTGGTCGCCACCGCGGGCCAGGGCGTCCTGCGCTCCTCCGACGACGGCGCCACCTGGTCCCGTCTCGGACTCGGGCAGGCCCTGGAGTTCGACGCTGTCGTCCGCTGTCTGGCCGTACACCCCGAACAGCCCGACGTCGTCTTCGCCGGCGCCGACGCGGGACTCGTGCGCAGCACCGACGCCGGCGTCACCTGGCAGCGCGTCGACTCGCCCATGAACGACCGGACCATCTGGTCGCTGGCGATCGACCCCACACATCCGGACACGATGCTCGTCGGAACCGGCGCCCCCTCCCGGGCCGCCATGTTCCGCACCACGGACGGCGGGGCGACCTGGGACCAACTGCCCCCGGAAATCCCGGAGTTCTGCGCGGGCGTCAACCGCCCCAGGATCCTGACCTGCGTCGTCGACCGCTACGAACCCAAGAACATGTGGTTCGGCATCGAGGAGGGCGGCCTGTGGCGCAGCGGCGACCGGGGCGACACCTGGGAGCGGATCGACGGCACACCCGCCACCCTGCCCCACGGCGTCACCAACTCCGACATCCACTGTGTGCTCGTCCTCCAGGGCCCGCCGAAGACGATCGTCGTCGCCGTCGTCAACGCGCTCTTCGTCAGCCAGGACGACGGCGCCACCTGGACCCGTACCGACTCCCGCAAGACGTTCGGCATCTACTACACCCGGCTGGTCAAGCAGCTCCCCGGCACCGACGACCTGCTGCTCGGCATCGGCGACGGCACCCCCGGCACCACCACCAAGATCCTGCGCTCCGAGGACCTGGGGCGCACCTGGCAGGACACCGCCTTGGACACGCCCGCCAACTCGACCGTCTGGGCCTTCGGCACCCACGCCGCCGACCCACAACTGGTCTTCGCGGGAACGAAGTACGGCCATCTCTTCCGCTCCGCCGACGCCGGTCGCACCTGGCGCAAGGAGTGGCGCGAGTTCAGCGAGATCACCGACGTGACCTGGACGCCGGCAGTAGCACCCGCCACGGAAGGACACTGACATTGGACCCCGACGAGCGCGTACTCGGCCCGAACGAGGAGCCCACGCCGATCCCCGCCGACCCGCGGGACGCTCCGAAGCCGCGGGTACGCCGCACCCATATCTCGCTGTTCGTCCGTGACCCGGAGGCCTCGGCCAAGTGGTACGAGGACGTCCTCGGCATGGAGGTCACCGCACGCGGCCCGCAGTGGGTGTTCCTGTCCTTCGGCAAGAAGCACCACGACATCGCCCTCATCCGCGCCGAGGAGGGAGCCGCCACCGGAGGTGTCGGCCTGCAGCACTACGGCCTTGAGGTGGAGGGCGACCTCGACGAGTGGCGGCGGCTGTACGGAATGCTCCTGGCCAAGGACGTACCCGTGGTGACGACCACGGATCACAAGATCGGCTTCGGCCTCTATTTCACCGATCCGGACGGCAACCGCTTCGAGTTCTTCCACGAGACGGTCACCGACGACGAGGAGGGCAAGCGCGTCCTCGGTCTTTACGGCGCCCCGAGCGACCCGGTGGAGATCGAACCGCTCCGCGGTTAGCACTGCCTCCCCGCCTCTTCCGGGCGGCCACCTTGCCCGTATCGCGTCCCCTTCCACTCCATGAGGAATCACCCATGCCCCAGCCCAACTTCGCCGGTTACCACATCCGCAAGTGGTTCACCCAGACCGAGGACACCCTCGCCAACGAGACCGGTGTCCTCGCGGACGGCGAGCCCGTACGCAAGATCGTCATCGCGGCGGCGGTCCGCAACCCCTACGCCGGACGGTTCAGCCAGGACCTCGACGACATCGTCGCCGATTCGCCGAAGCTGGGTGAGGAGTTCGGCCGTCGGATCCAGGAGGCGGCCGGCGGCCTCGCGATCCAGAGCTACGGCAAGGCGTGCCTCGTGGGCACGGCCGGTGAGTACGAGCACGGCAACGCCTTCCTCACCGCGGTCTTCGCGGACCCGGTGCGCGCGGCGGTCGGCGGCGGGAAGTCATGGGTGCCCTCGACCGGCAAGCGGGGCGGGCCCGGTACCGAACTCGACGTTCCGCTGGCCCACAAGGACGCGCTCTACGTCCGTTCGCACTACGACACCGTCACGGTGAACTTCTCCGACGCCCCGAACCCGGACGAGGTCGTCGTCGTGTTCGCGTTCGCCACGCGTGGCCGGCTGCACGCCCGGTTGGGCGGTATCCGCGCCGACGAGGTCCAGGGCCAGGACGGGCTGCACTGAGATGGCTGCCGACACCACCGCGGTGGGGCAGGACCGCTTCATCACACTCAACGGCCTGCGCACGCACTATGTCGAGTGGGGCGACGAGGACCGGCCCGCGATCGTCATGCTGCACGGCCTGCGCAGCTACGCCCGGACGTTCGAGCCGCTGGCCGCGCGGCTCGCGGACCGCTACCGCGTCCTGGCTCCGGACGCGCGAGGGCGGGGTGACAGCGACTGGGATCCGAAGGGCGAGTACTACACGGACTCCTACGTCGCCGATCTGGAGCAGTTCGCCGACCGCCTCAGCCTGGACCGGTTCGTGCTGCTGGGCCATTCCATGGGCGGCACCACGACGTACGTCTACGCCGCGCGGCACCCCGAACAGGTGGGCGCGGCGGTCGTCGAGGACATCGGGCCCGGCTCGTCGCTGTCCGGCGAGGGCGCCGAGCGCATCAAACGGGAAGTGGCGAACACGCCCCGCGACTTCCCCAGCCGGGAGGCGGCCCGCGCGTACTGGCGCGGCATCCGGCCGAACATCTCCGAAGACGCCCTCGACTCCAGGCTGCGGCACACCCTCGTCCCGGACGGAGAGGGACGCTGGCGCTGGAAGCTCGACCTCGCCGGCATCGCGGCAGCCCGCCTGGACCCGGATCCGGCCCGCCAGGTGGATCTCTGGCCCTACGTCGAGGCCCTCCTGTGCCCGGCCCTGGTCGTCCGGGGCGGGGAGTCGGACTTCCTGCCCGCCGGCACCGCGGCCGCGATGACGACGCGCAACCCGCGCATCCACGCGGTGGAGATCCCGGGGGCAGGCCACTACGTGCACGACGACGCCCCGGAACTCTTCCATCACCACCTCACCAGATTCCTCAGGAGCGCGGAGGCCGGCCGATGACCGAACCCGTCGAACACCGCGCCCAGGTGGCCGTCGTCGGCGCCGGACCCGTCGGCGTGACGGTCGCCAACTACCTCGGTCTCTACGGAGTGCGCACGCTGCTGATCGACCGCAGCGACGAGATCGTCGACTACCCGCGCGCGGTCGGCATGGACGACGAGTGCCTGCGCAGCTTCCAGGGCATCGGCCTCGCCGAGGAGATGCTGGCCGACATGATCCAGAACGTCCCGCTGAAGATGTTCGCCGCGAACGGCCACTGCCTCGCCGACATCCGGCCGGACACGAAGGAGTTCGGCTGGCCCCGGCGCAACATCTTCATGCAGCAGCTCGCCGAGCACACCCTGCGCGCCGGCCTCGCACGCTATCCCCACGTGCAGCCCCTGCTGGGACACGAACTGGTACGTCTGGAGCAGGACGGAACCGAGGCACAGCTGCACGTCGTCGACCCCCAGGGCCAACGCGTCCTGGTACACGCCGATTATGTGGTCGCCGCCGACGGTGGCCGCAGCACCGTGCGCGAGCAACTCGGCATCCCCTTGAGCGGAGACACCCACCCGCGCAAGTGGGTGGTCATCGAGTGCGACAACGATCCGCTCGACGCCCCGTACACAGGGCTGCACGGCGACCCGAAGCGCCCGTACGTCTGCCTGGACCTGCCCTACAACTACCGCCGCTGGGAGTTCATGCTCTTCCCCGGCGAGGACGCCGAGGCCATGCTCCGGCCCGAGAAAGTGCACGAACTCCTCGCCCGGCATGTGCCCGATCCCACGGCGCTCAACATCATCCGGGCCCGCGTCTACACGCATCACTCGCGTGTGGCCGACCGTTTCGTGGACGGCCGGGTCTGCCTCGTGGGCGACGCCGCCCACCTCATGCCACCGTGGGCGGGGCAGGGCATGAACACCGGCATACGGGACGCGACCAATGTCGCCTGGAAGCTGGCGGCCGTCGTCACCGGGCGCGCCCATCCGAGGATCCTCGCCAGCTACGACACCGAGCGGCGCGAACACGCCCAGGCGATGGTGAAGCTGTCGGATGCCATCGGCCGGTTCCTCTCGCCGACGAGCCTCAGGGTGGCCCGCGCGCGCGACACCCTGGTGCGCGGACTCACCGTGGCACCGCCGGTCCGCGACTGGCTGGTGCACATGAGGTTCAAGCCTGTCCCCCGGTACACCGAGGGCATCATGCTGCACAGCGGGCGGCCGACGCGGAAGCGCTCACCGGTGGGCAGGATGTTCATCCAGCCGAGGGTGGAGACCGCCGACGGGAGGGTGCTGCCGCTCGACGAGACACTCGGCGAGTGGTTCGCCCTCATCGGTTACGGCACCGATCCGCTCGTCCATCTGGATCCCGACAGCCGTGCCTTCTGGGACCGCGTCGGCGCGCGCTACCTCACCGTCGTGGAGTCCCGCTCCGGCCGGTCCCGTACCGAACGGCGCACGTCGACGACGGACTCGGTGGCGGTGGAGGACGTCGACGGCGCCCTGCGGGACTGGTTCGCCCTGCACCAGGGCAGCGTCGCCGTCGTCCGCCCCGACCGGTATCTCGCGGCCCTGACCGAGCCCCGGGACCTGGCGACGGTGACCGACGCCTTCGAACGACTTCTCGCGCCGTCGCGCTCCACGGAGTTCAAGGACGCCTGGCACTCGGTTCCCGTCACGCACCCGATGCGTACCGCCCCGCACGAGGGAGACCGAGGATGACGGCGGACGAACGCCCTCTCCATGTCGAACTGTCGGCACCTGCGCCGGGCTCAGGCCAGGCCGAACCGCTCGGCGTGCACTTGCCGCTGGGGAACCTTCAGACCGCGCAGGGCGCTTAGCACGGCCGAGGTCATCGCGGGCGGGCCGCAGACGTACACGTCGCGTTCGGTGATGTCGGGAACCATGGCACGGAGACTGTCCGGCTCGAACGGCGGTTTCCCCTCCCCCGTGCGGCCGGTGAGCAGGTGCAGCCGCCCGCCGCGGGCCTCGACCAGGCCCCGTACCTCGTCGACCAGCACGGCGTCGTTCTCGCTGCGCACCCGGTAGAGCACGACGACGTCGCCGGCCGGTTCCTCCTCCAGCAGGGCTCGGACCGGCGTGATCCCCACTCCTCCGGCGATCAGCAGTGCGCCGGGCCGCGTCCGGTGCAACGAGGTGAACGCCCCGTACGGCCCCTCGACGAAGGCGCGGCTCCCGACCGGGACGTTCCGCAGGCCGGCGCTGGTGCTGCCGACCGCCTTGGCGGTCAGGCGCAGTGAGCGGCCGTCGGGTGCCGCCGACAGCGAGAACGGGTTGGCCAGCCACCAGTGGTTGTGCCCGGGGAACCGCCAGATGCAGAACTGGCCTGCCCTGATCGGCAGCTTGTCGAGGTGGCGGCCGGTCACATGCACCGACACCACGTCGTCCGACTCCGGCACCACCGCCGAGACCTCGAACCGGTGATAGGCGTTGCGCCACACAGGCATGACGATCCGGCCCGTGACCAGGGCGCCGAACGCGAACAGCCACAGGGCCCACCAGTAGGTCATCGCGAGCGTGGAGGAGCTGAAGGTCGTGGTCTCCTGCAACTGGTGGACGAACGCCAGCCCCAACGCCAGGTACAGCAGCAGATGCACGCCGTGCCAGGTCTCGTACCGCAGCCGCCGCCGCACCTGCCGGGCGGAGGCCGCGGCGACCACGACGACGATCGCCGCGGCCCCCATCCCGAGCAGGGAGGCCGGCACGCCGGCCAGCGCGAAGAACGTCTTCGTCATCGACGCGTCGTCGAGCCGCGCGTAGCCCAGCACCACCAGCACGGCGTGGGTGAGCAGGGTCCACAGCAGGGTGAAGCCGACCCACCGGTGCCAGACCGTCAACCGGTCCATGCCGATACGGCGGTCGAGCCACGGCAGCCGGGCCACCAGCAGCAGCTGGAACAGCATCAGCACAGCGGCGTGCAGGCCGAAGAACTTGGCGACCGTGAGCACCCCGTTCTTGCCGGTCCCGTCGGTGAGGAACAAGGCCTCGACGATCACCAGGTTGGTGATGACAAACGTCCACAGCGCCCATCGCGCTGCAACGACCGGAGGTATGGAGCCCTGCCCCACCCGAGAAATCGTCGCCTCCACCGCTTCCCCCTCTTGTCCAGTGGTGGCCATGAGTATCACCCTCGTGAACCCGTCAGGCACCCGTCTGGGCATCTCCCTTACGGACGGGCTGAGCGCAAACGAACCGAGACTACTGAGAAAGCGCTCACTACACAGGACGGCTACGGCCCTTGATCCGGTTGTAGTGGTGGGGGAGCATCGCCCACACCGGGCGGATGCCTGATCTTGCAGCGCGGCTTCGGCCCCTTGAGAAGAACAGAGGACATGCCTTGCCGTACATCATTCGCCTGGGCGGCCTGGAGCGGCACGCTCCCGAAGAGATCCTCCGCATCGAGCCCTGGGGGCCACACGGCGTCCGGGTCCGGGCCTCGGCCGGAGCCATCGATCCCGCCGCCCCCGGAGCGCTGGAGTACCCCCCGTCGTCCCCGCAGGCCGAGCTGTCGGTGGCGGACGACGGCTCCGCCCGCCTGGTCAACGGCCGCCTCGCCGTCGAGGCCGCGGCGGACGGCCGGCTGAGGTTCCAGCACTCCGGCTCGGGCCGTGAACTGCTCGCCGAAAAGCGCCCGTACACCCACTACCAAGGCCCCCGCGTCCATGCCGGGGGCGGCCGGACGGAGCAGCACTTCGAGGCGTACGACGGTGAGCGGCTGCACGGTCTCGGGCAGCATCTGCACGGGCTCCTGGACCAGAAGGGCTGTGTGATCGACCTCGTCCAGGGCAACACCGTGGCCGCCATCCCCTTCCTGCACTCCTCGCGCGGCTACGGCCTGCTGTGGAACAACCCCGCCACCGGCCGTGTCGAACTGGGCACCGACACGACCCGGTGGACCGCCGACGGGGGCGGGCGCGTCGACTACTGGGTCACCGCGGGCGACACCCCGGCCCAGATCATCGACGCGTACACCCTGGTCACCGGACGCCCGCCCCTCCTCCCGGAGTGGGCGTCCGGCTTCTGGCAGTCGAAGCTGCGCTACCGCACCCAGGACGAACTCCTCGCGGTGGCACGGCAGTACAAGGAGCGCGGGCTGCCGCTGTCCGTCATCGTCTGCGACTTCTTCCACTGGCCGAGGATGGGCGACTGGCGCTTCGAGGAGAGCGAGTGGCCCGACCCCTCCGCCATGGTCAAGGAGCTGACCGGACTCGGGGTGCGGCTCGCGGTCTCGGTGTGGCCGACCGTCGAGCCCGGCAGCGAGACGTTCGACGAACTGCGCGCGTCCGGGCACCTCGTACAGGACGCGGACGGCGGCCTCCTCACCTTCCCGTGGCCGTCGCGCAGCGCCGAGGAGCCGATGCGCCCGATGGCGTACTACGACGCCACCCACCCCGGAGCACGCGCCGCGCTGTGGCAGCGGCTGAACGACAACTACCGTTCGGCGGGCGTGAGTTGCTTCTGGCTGGACGCCTGCGAGCCCGACCTGAGCCGGGAGGCCGCCGAGCGCGCCGTCTACGCGGCCGGTCCGGCCGCCGAGGCCGCGCACCTCTACCCCGTGCTGCACACCCGCGCGGTGGCCGAGGGCCTGGCGGCGGAGGGTGACGACCGGCCGCTGTCCCTGGTCCGGTCCGCGTGGGCCGGCAGCCAGAAGTACGGGGCGGCGCTGTGGTCCGGCGACATCCCCACCACCTTCGACTCACTGTCGCGCCAGATCAGGGCGGGGCTGAACGTCGCGATGAGCGGCATCCCCTGGTGGAACACCGACATCGGCGGCTTCGGCGGCGGCAACCCGGACGACCCCGCCTACCGCGAGGTGCTGATCCGGTGGTTCCAGTACGGCACCTTCAGCCCCGTCATGCGCCTGCACGGCGACCGTGAGCCCAACCACCCCACGTTCTCCGCGGACATGACCGGCGGACCGAACGAGGTCTGGTCCTACGGCGATGAGGCGTACGGCATCCTCCAGGAGCACCTGCAACTGCGCGAGCGCCTGCGCCCGTACCTGAGGGAGCTGTCCGAGGAGGCCCACCGCACCGGCGCCCCGCCGATGCGCCCGCTGTTCTTCGGCTTCCCCGACGACGAGCAAGCCTGGGACGTGGACGACCAGTTCCTGCTCGGTCCCGATGTGCTGGTGGCACCCGTGTACAAGGCGGGCGCGCGGACCCGCCGGGTGTACCTGCCGTCCGGAGCGCGCTGGCTCGACCCGGTCACCGGAAGCGTGGTGGAGGGCGGTACGACGCTGGACGCGGACGCCCCGCTGGAGCGCATCCCCGTCTTCGTACGCGAAGGGGCAGCGGTCGCAGCGCAATTGAGCTGACCGGACCCCGGTGACTGCTTACGGCGGTCGAGCGAGCGATTGCTGACGAGGAGACGAGCACCATGCAGTCATTCCCCCGCCGCGCGGTACGCCTTCTGCCCGGCCCGTTCCTGGACGCACAGGTCACCGCCCTCGACTACCTGCTGTCCCTCGACACCGACCGGCTCCTCGCGCCCTTGCGGCGCGAGGCCGGCCTGCCGCCGGTCGCCGAGTCCTACGGCAACTGGGAGAACTCCGGTCTCGACGGCCACACCCTCGGACACGCGCTGTCGGGCGCCGCTCTCATGAGCGCGGTGACGGACGATCCCCGGCCAAGCGCCATGGTCGAGCGTCTGGTTCAGGGCGTCGTCGAGTGTCAGGACGCCCTGGGAACCGGATACGTCGGCGGCATCCCCGACGGCGTGCGGCTGTGGCAGCGGGTCGCCGCGGGGCAGGTGGAGCGGGACTCGTTCGAGCTCGGTGGTGCCTGGGTCCCCTGGTACAACCTGCACAAGCTCTTCGCCGGACTGCTGGACGCCCACCGGCACGCCGGTTCAGAGCCGGCGCTGACCGCCGTCCGACGGCTGGCCGACTGGTGGGACCAGGTGGCGGCGGGGATGGACGACGACACCCACGAAGCCATGCTCCGCACGGAGTTCGGCGGGATGTGCGAGGCGTTGGCGGACCTCGCCGACGTCACCGGCACGGACCGCTACGCCGCCCTGGCCCGGCGGTTCCTCGACCAGTCACTGCTCGGCCCGTTGCGCGAGCACCGCGACGTCCTCGACGGGATGCACGCCAACACCCAGATCGCCAAGGTCGTCGGGTACCAGCGGCTCGGCGAGGTCGGCGGCGACCCCGGCCTGCGGGACGCCGCCCGGTTCTTCTGGCAGACCCTGACCCGGCACCGCACGTTCTCCTTCGGCGGCAACTCCGTACGCGAACACCTTCACCCCCGCGACGACTTCAGCTCCGCGCTGGAGTCGCCGGAGGGCCCCGAGACCTGCAACACCTACAACATGCTCAAGCTGAGCCGCGCGCTGTTCCTCGAACGGCCGGACGCCGAGGTGCTGGACCACTACGAGCGTGCGACGGTCAACCACATCCTGTCGTCCCTGCATCCCAAGGGCGGGCTGGTGTATTTCACGCCCGTGCGGCCGGGCCACTACCGCGTGGTGTCGACACCTCAGAACTGCTTCTGGTGCTGCGTCGGCACCGGGCTGGAAAACCACGCGAAGTACGGCGAGTTGGTGTACACAGCCGAGGGCGGCGACCTGTTCGTCAACCTCTTCATCGCCTCCCGGCTCAGCCTGCCCGAACAGAACCTGGTGCTGGAGCAGACCGGGACGGCCCCCTACGACGACGAGGTCGAACTCGTGGTGCGTGGGGCTCCCGCCACCCCTGTGGCGGTCCACATACGCGTCCCCGGTTGGCATGAAGGGACGCCAGACGTCCGTATCAACGGTGCACGTCCCGAGGGAGATCCAGCCCCGCTCACGACGCGCCGCGGGGCAGGCGGGCAGCCTCTCACCTACGTGCGTCTGGAGCGGCAGTGGCGCGAAGGGGACACGGTCACCATGTGCCTTCGCCCGCGCATCAGCGCCGAGTTGCTTCCCGACGGCTCGCCGTGGGTGTCGTTCCGCTACGGGCCCAGCGTGCTGGCGGCCGAGGGCGACCGGGGCGACCTGGTCGGGCTCTTCGCCGACGACTCCAGGATGGGTCACGTCGCCGGCGGCCCGTTGCGCCCCTTGGAGGACCTGCCGGTCGTGCTCGCCCCGGTCGGCTCCGATCCGGCGGCCGGCGTACGCCAACTCACCCCGGGCCGACTGTCGTTCGCCCTGGATCACGTCGACACGCGAGCGGGCGACTCCGTCACCCTCGTCCCGTTCGCCGGCATCCACGACTCCCGCTACGACCTCTACTTCCCCCTGGCGGAACCGGAGCGGCTCCACGAGCGGCGGGCGGAGCTGCGCGCGGCCGACGAGGCGGCACTCGCGCTGCACGACCGGACCGTTGACGCCGTTGCCGCCGGCCAGCAACAGCCCGAGAACGACCACCGGTTCAAGGGGCAGGACACCTGGTCGGGCCTCACCGACGGGCTGACGTGGCGGGCCGCCACCGGATGGTGGTCCTACCGCCTGACAGACCCGGACGGCGCCGCCACCGGCCTGCAGGTGACCCACCTCTCGGACCCACGTGCCGGATCGACCCGTGTGCTGGTCGACGGCCATGTGCTGGCCACGCTGGCGCCCTCGTCGCATCCCGAGGGCGAGGAGATCTCCCAGGTACTCCCGCTGGACGCAGACCGTCGTGCCGGGACCGTCGAGATCCGGTTCGAAGCGGTTGGCGCCGCACCGACCATCCGGCTGCGCGAAGTGCGCCTGGTGCGCTGACCCGACCGCCGATCGCGCGGCCGTCCGCTGTGCTGCGGACGGCCGCGCGTCTGGGCATGCCGGGGCTGAGGGCTGTCAGGCCTTGCCGAGCAGGCGCCAGATCTGGTTCTTCTTGTTGTTCAGCGCGCTCGCCGGGTCGCAGGCCCACTGGTGGATCTTCGCGCCGGGTGCCGTCGAGATCTCGCTGACGTCGACGCACTTGCCGCTGTGGACTGCGGCCAGTTGGTAGTCCTTGCTGTTGCCGAGCGCGGTGACGGGGTTGAGGGTGAACATCTGGTTGGTGGCGCCGTTGCAGGTGTACTGGATGACGGCGGCACCGTCGGCCATGGAGCGTCCCGAGACGTCCAGGCACTTGCCACTGTGCTGGTTGACCACCGTGTAGGTGTTCGCCCGGCCGGCGACGGGCTTGAAGTCGAACATCTGCTGGTAGCCGCCCTCGCAGTCGTACTGCTGGTACTGCGTGCCGTTGGCCGTGGACCGGTTGGTGTCGTCCAGGCACTGGTTGCTGTGCTGGGCGACCGCGACCGTGGAGATCGCGGTGTCGGACGGCGGGAGCAGGGTGACGGTGTAGCCGTCCGCCGCGTTGGTCCACGGCACGCTGACGGAAGCGGAGTTGCCGCTGACGGTCAGGGTCTGGTCGGAGACGGTGACCGGTCCGGTCACGGCGGCGCCGCCGTTGTTCGGTACGCGCTGCACGACCGCACGGACGCGGCCGTTCTCGACGACGCCGGTGGTGTCCAGGCGGTCGAGGCCGACGGTGATGTTGCCGGTGTTGCCGTTGCTGCCGAGCAGGATCTTCGCGTTCTTGGCGGCGTTGTCCTTGGTGGCCAGGGCATCGGTGCCGGTGCCCGGGGTGACCTTGACGATGTTGCCCGTCTGCGAACCGTAGTAGCGGTAGAGGAACCACTCCCCCAGCGGCAGGTACTGACTGCCGGTCTTGGTCAGCAGATTCGCCTGGAAGTCGTGCAGGTTGTCGGTCGAGGCCCAGTTCGCGCGCAGGCCGTCCGCCCCCGCCCGCTCCAGACGCGAGATGTACCAGCCGCCACGACCGGGGTTCTGCTCGCTGGTGCCGGCGTACTCGTTGACCTGGAACGGGCGGCTCGTCGTCATCGACCGGGCCGACAGCTTCGACCTCACGGCGTTGGCATCGGCGACCGGGTCACCCGGCAGGTCGTGCCAGCTGTAGATGTCCGGCTCGACGTTGTTCGCCTTCACGTAGTCCAGGTACGTGTTCCACCAGGTGGAGCCGTTCGAGGCGGGCTTGGAGGCACTGCTGGGGCCGACGACGACCGCGCCCGGGATGGCGGACCGGATCCGCTGGTAGGCGCGCTTCCACATCTCCAGGTACTGGGCCTGCGACCGCCCCCAGAAGGGCGTCCAGTCGGGTTCGTTCCAGATGTCCCACTGGACGTCGGTCATGCCGGCGGCCTGCACGTCGGCGATGAGGCGGTCGTAGAAGGCGTCGAAGCGGGACCAGTCGCCGTTGTCACCAGGGAAGGTGGGCGAGGTGGTCCCGTCGGCGCCCCACAGGTCGTGCGGCAGGATGACGAAGGTCCCGCCGAGGGCCTTGGTGCGCTCGTACTGGGCGTGGGTGGAGTTCCACCGGCGGTCGTACTTGCCGGCGACCCAGCCACCGGGGTTGTCCAGTTGGGCGCCGCCGGCCCGCATGAACTGCCACTTGATGTCCTTGTAGAAGTGCTCCTGGGGAAGCGAGCCGTTCTCGGTCATCCCGTAGATGGTGCCCGAGGCACGGTAGGTGGGGGCGCCCCCGGCGGTGGAGAAGTCGACGACCACGGTGGTGTCGGCGGCGTGCGCGCCGGTGGCGGGCATCAGGGTCGTGGCCAGAACGGCCAGGAGGACGCCGGTGGAGGGGACCGCTCGGCGGGTGGTTCTGGATCTGGGGTGTATCCGGGGCGGGTGCATGTGCGGCTCCTGAAGGGGGGAGGGACCGGGGACCGTCGTGGGCCCCGGGGCCGAGTGGGAGGCAGCCCGGTCAGTGGCTGTCTCGGTGTGCGTGTGCTTCGGCGAGGAGGAGATAGCTGCTGGCGGTCCAGGTGTAGGCGCGGTCGCGCAGCCCGGTCCCGGTGAGGGCGTCGAAGTTCTCGGCGAAGCCGTGGGTCTCGCACAGGGCTCGGAAGCGGGCACTGATGTCGTCGGCCAGGCGGTGGTGGCCGGCGCGGCGCAGGCCGTCCTCGACGAGGACGGTGGCGGGCGCCCAGATGGGGCCGCGCCAGTAGCCGTCGGCGAGGTAGTGCGGTGAGGTGGTCAGTTCGGTGGCGAGGCCGTAAGGGGTCAGGTGGGCCTTTATGTGGTCGGCCAGCGCGCTGCTGACATCGGGGGGCAGGTGCTCACCCAGGGCGATGGGCATCAGGTCCAGGAGGCTGGCGCTGCTCCAGGTGTCCCCGGTCGTGGCTGACCGGGCGACGAACCGCTCGCCGGTCCAGAGCTGTTCCAGCAGCGCCGTCTGGATCTCCCCGGCCATGCGGCTCCATCGCAGCGCCTCGTCGTCCTTGCCCAACTCGGCTGCGATATCAGCGAGTTCGCGCAACTGAAGGACGAGGAAGGCGGACAGGTCAGCGGTGACGACGACCCGTTCGGGGTCGAAGGTGGTGGCGTTGTCCCAGCCGCTGTCGTTGCCATGCTGGTAGTAGGGCAGGGCGTCGTGGGGTGCGCGTCGTGCCGTGAGCCAAAAGCGTGTCCAGCGTTCCAGCCGGTCGTATGTCTCGGCCAGTTCCGCCGTGCCGGGCGGGGTGGACAGCCGACGACGCAGGTGGCCGAACGCCCAGCCGTGGATGGGCGGTTTGACGAAGTTGTAGAGGACCTCGGAGTGGGTGACGGAATCGGGCAGGGCACCGCTCGCGTCCTGGTGGTCGAAGGGCAGGGCGAACTGGTCCAGGGCCAGTTCGGGGCGACCGGGCGCCAGAGCCAGGGCGTTGAAGCAGTGGTCCCAGCTCCAGACCTTGTCCATCCAGTGCTTGGACATCAGCACGGCGGGCCGGGAGATGAGGCCGGTCGGGCGTACCGTCGCCGACCAGACCACATACACGGCGAGTTCGGCGGCCGGTGTGGCGGCCGAGCGCCAGGGAGCCACCGCGTCGACGAAGTCCACGAAGGATCTCCGCGCGGCCTCGACAACCTCGTCGAACGCCGCCGAGGACGCGTAGGGCGGGCGTGAGGTGTCGAGTTCGTCGATCGCGATCTCCCACACGCCGTCCGCCTCCGCGGTCACGGCGACACCACGGTCGGCGCTGCTCAGCGCCTGGGCCCCCGCCGTGTCGGTGACGGTGCCGGACAGCACGGTGACGCGGTAGCGGCGTCCGGTCTCATACGACGAGAACACATGCCCCCGCGCGGCCGGGTCGTGGAAGAAGTACGTGCCACTGAACGGGGTCAGCGTCCGCGCGGCCGCGAAGACGCCGATGCCCAGGCCGCTCCCCCGCAGGCGTACGGTGTCCGGCGACTCGTAGGCGAGGTCGACCCGCCCGTTCCGGCCGACCCAGCTGAGCAGGCCCGGTGTCGCCTCGACGCGGGTCTCGGCGCGGTCACCCGCCGCCACGTCCAGGGGGACCAGGCGCAGGACGGCGTGCATGCCGTTCTGGTGCGAGACGAGGTGGAGGTCCTCGGCATACGTCTTCTCCGCCACCACGGGCGAGATGTCGAACCAGGAGCCGTACGTGCTGAACGGGACATCGTGGACGGAGAAGGGCGGGCCGGATCGGTCGGCGGTCATGCAGCGGCACTCGTTTCTCGAGCAGGGGGCACCGGCCGGCCGGGAGCGGCCGGGGCAGTGGTGACGGGGTGGAGGGGCTCAGCCTTGAGGCACTCGGTCCCTCGCGGCACTCAGTCCTTGACGGCTCCGGCGGTCACGCCGGCGGCGATGTAGCGCTGGGCGAGGACGAGGATCACCGTGGCGGGCAGGGAGGCCACGACGGCGGTGGCCATGATGGCGTTCCACTCCTGGTTGTTGTTGCCGATGTACTGGTAGATGCCGAGGGTGATCGGCTGGTGGGTGCCGCCGCTCGCGAGGGCGCTGGCGAAGACGAAGTCGGACCAGGACCACAGGAACGCGAACAGGGACACCGTGACGACGGCGTTGCGGCTCATCGGCAGCACGATCGACCGGAAGGTGGTCAGCGGCCCGGCGCCGTCCACCGTCGCCGCCTGGAGCAGTTCGCCGGGGATGCCGGACATGAACGCGGTGAAGATGAGGACGGCGAAGGGGACGGCCAGGGTGGAGTCGGCGACGATCAGGCCGGGGACGGACTGGAGCAGGCCGAGCTGGAGGTAGATGGCGTAGAAGCCCATCGCCATGATGATGCCGGGGATCATCTGGGCGACCAGGAAGAGGAAACCGAGCATGCCGCCGCCGCGTGGGCGGAGTTTGGCCAGCGCGTAGCCGGCGGGAGCGGCGAGGGCGACGGTCAGCACGACGGTGCCCAGGCCGATGACGAGGCTGGTGGCGAGGTAGGGCAACTGGTCGTCCAGGACGGACCGGTAGCCGGCCAGGGTGCCGTTGACGGGGAACAGGCCGGGTGGGCTCTTGCGCATGTCCTGGTCGCGGGTGAAGGACACGTTGAGCATCCAGTAGACCGGGAAGAGCATGAGCGCGGTCAGGAGCAGGCCGACGGCCGTCTTCCACCATGTACGGCTGGTGCTTCGGTTCATGACACCGCCTGCTTTCGCTGGACCCGGACGTAGACGAGGCCGAAGACCAGGGCGGCGACGACGAGCAGGTTGCCGACGGCCGCGCCGGGGCCGAAGGCGGGCAGCAGGTTGCCGAAGCCGAGCTGGTAGGACCAGGTGGCGAAGGTGGTGGAGGAGTCCGCGGGGCCGCCCCTGGTCATGATCCAGATGATGTCGAAGACCTTGAGCGTGTAGACCAGACCCAGCAGCAGCGTGATCGCGGACACCGGGCGCAGCAGCGGGAACGTGATGCGCCAGAACCGCTGCCAGGCGCCGGCGCCGTCGAGGGCGGCCGCCTCGTACAGCGAACCGGGGATCGACTGCAGGCCGCTGTAGAGCACGACCAGGTTGAACGGGACGCCGATCCAGATGTTCGCGATGATCACCGAGGCCAGTGACCAGGACGGCGAGGTCAGCCAGTTCACCGGGCCGATGCCGACAGCACTCAACAAGGCGTTGACGACGCCCGATTCACTGTTGAGCATCCACGACCAGGTGGAGGCCGACACGATCAGCGGCAGCAGCCAGGGCACCAGGAACAGGGCCCGCAGGGTCGCTGAAAGCCGGAAGTGCTGATGGAAGAAGACCGCCAGGGCCAGCCCGATGGCGTACTGGAAGACCAGGCACACGGCGGTGAACACCACAGTGTGGATGAGCGCGGGAGCGAAGGTCGGATCGTCGAAGACGGTCCGGTAGTTCGCCAGACCCGTGAACGGCGCGTCGCCCTGGACGAAGGAGCGGACGGTGTAGTTGCGCAGGCTCAGATCGAGGTTGCGGTAGAGCGGATAGGCGTAGAAGAGGACGAGGTAGAGGGTGACCGGGGCGAGGAAGGCCCAGGCGGCCCACTGCTGGGAGGTCGGGCGGCGCCGTGCTCGCACGGCGGCCGGGGGCGGGGCGGCGGTGGCCGCCCCGTTCCCGTCGCGTGCGGACCGGCGGTCCGACAACTGCGTCGTGTGCTTCATCTGCGGACCAGGGATCGTCGGCCGGCGGCTACTTGACGGAGGACTGCGCCTTGGCCAGCGCGTCCTCGGGGGACTCGGCACCGCTGAGGGCCGACTGGACCGCCTTCCACATCTGCTCGGAGATCTTCGGGTACTTGGTGCCGAGATCGTCGCTGGTGCGTCCCTTGGCCGACTTGACCGCGTCGACCCAGGGCTTCAGTTCGGCGTTCGCAGCCACCTGCTTGTCCTGGACCGCGGCGGTGGGGGCCACGTAGGACAGCGTGGTGTCGGTGTCGTACAGGTTCTGGGTGCTGGTCAGGCAGGTCGTCAGCTTCTGAGCGGTGGCGTAGCGGGCGGTGTCGTCCTGGACCGGGATGGTGACGAACTCGCCGCCGGTCGGGGCGGCGGCGTTGCCTCCCGCAGAGGCGGGGATGGGCAGGACGCCGTAGTCGAAGCCTGCCTTCTCGGCATTCGCGAGCTGCCAGGTGCCGTTCTCCGCGAAGGCGTAGTCACCGCTCGCGAACTCCTGCCAGCTGGTCGTCTGGGTGTTGTTGATCACCGAGTTGGGGGCATAGCCCTGCTCCAGCCAGTCCTTCCACAGCGACAGCGCGGACACGGCCTGGGCGGAGTCGAGTTCGGTCAGCTTCGCCCCCGAGCCCCAGAACCACGGCAGGAACTGGAAGCTGCCCTCCTCCGTGCCGATCGCGGAGAACGTGATGCCCTTCTTGCCCGCCTTCTCGACCTTGGCCAGAGCCGCCGTCAGCGACGTCCAGTCCTTGACCGAGGCGATGTCCACCCCGGCCTCCTTCAGCACCTTCTTGTTGTAGTAGAGGGCGAGGGTGTTGGCGCCGATCGGCGTGCCGTACGTCTTCCCGCCCGACTGGCCGGCCCCCAGCAGGTTGGGGTCGGCCTTCGAGGTGTCCAGCTTGTTCTCGTCGGTCGTGGTGAGCACGCCCGCCTCGGCCAGGGTCGAGACAACCGGGTTGTCGACAATGAGGACGTCCGGGGAGTTGCCCTGCTGAGCCGCCAGCAGCGTCTTGTTGGCCAGGTCGCTGGTGTCGAAGCCGGTCCGCTTGACCGTCACTCCGGCCTCGGTGCCGCACTTGTCCAGCAGCTTCGTCCAGGCCGAGCCCTTGGCGAACTGCGGATACGGGTCCCAGATGGTGTACGTGCCGCTGTCCGCGTCCTTGTCCGCGGTGCCGCCCGAGCCGGAGGAACAGGCGGTGCCGGTGACGGCTACGACGGTCGACAGGGCCACGGTGGCGAGGAGCCGCCTCGAGGAGCTGTGCATGGTGGATCCTTCGTTTTTGGCACACGGGTGCCGTGGGAGGGGTGACGAGGGGGGAAGCGGGCACGCCGGACGGAGACGGTGAACGGGTGTCCGGTGAAGTGAGGAGGCCTGAGGAGTACGAGGGCGGTCAGGCGGACATGCCTCCCGCAGGGCCGGTGCTGGCCCGCAGCGAGATCGGCGGGGCGAGAAGGTGGTGGCGCGGTGGCGCGTCGGGATGGTCGATCCGCTCGATGAGCAGGTCCACGGCGCGGCGGCCCATCTCCTCCGCCGGTACGTCCGCCGCGGTGAGCTGCGGGGTCACCGTCTCCGCCCACCGGCTGGCCACGACCCCGGTGACGGAGAAGTCGCGCGGGACATGACGGCCCGCCTTGGCGAGCCCTCCGTACAGGCCCCCGAGGGCGGCCTCGTTCAGCGTGACCACAGCCGTGGTGGCCGGGTCGTCGTGCAGGATCTGCTCCAGGCATGCCTGGCCGGACGCGACATCGTCGCCGCAGCAGTACGTGCGCACGGTCAGCCCGCGCTCGGCGGCGGCCTTGGTGAAGCCGTCCAGTCCTCGGTGCGCGGACTCGTATCCGGCCCGCAGGAGTTGCTCGGGTCGGTTGACGAAGGCGACCCTGCGGTGGCCGAGGTCCGCGAGGTGGTGGACGCACGCCGCCGCCAGTGCGGTGTGGTCCAGGCCGACCCACCAACTGCCGCCAGGGTGTGCGGTGCGGCCGATGGCGACGAAGGGGAAGTCCAGTTCGGCCAAGTGGTCGACCCGGTCGTCCGCCAGCCGGATCTCCATCAGGATGGCGCCGTCGACGCGCCGCTCACCGAGCAGCCGCTGGAACGAGCGGTCGCTGTCCGCACCGCTCGGAGAGAGCAGCACGTCGTAGTCGTAGGCCGCCGCGGCCTCCACCACGCTGCCGATGAAGTCCAGTTGCATGCCGGTGTAGTGGTTCCCGGCCGGCGGGAAGACCAGTCCGATCGTGCTGGTCCGGCCGTTGGCGAGGGCGCGTGCGCTCGCGTTGGGCCGGTAGCCCAGCTCGTCGATGACCTCCTGGATCTTCCGCCGGGTCTGGTCCGACACGGGGCGCTTGCCGCTCAGCGCGTAGGAGACGGTGCTTCGCGAGACACCGGCCCGCCGGGCGATCTCACCGATGTTCACGGCGACTCCTTGCTCGAACCGGTTCGACCTCTCGGAGGAGGAGGCGAGGGCCGGTCGTGTCGGTGTGGGGTGGAGATGTGGAGTGGAACGACGCGAGAGTCGGTTGTCGAACCGGTTCGCGTGAAGTGAAGGTAGGAAGCACCCGAACCCCTGTCAACACTCGTGACGAAATCTCTCGCGACCGGTTGAAGAGGGTTCTGAAGTGATGTCGGAGGGATTGATGGCCGCGAGCGCCGGTGCTAGCTTCGCCGAACCGGTTCGACTTTCCGCTACTCAAGGATTGAGGACGCCATCCATGTCAGGGCACCATGCCGGCCGGCGCCCGCCCGTCAATTCCGCGCTGTCGCCCCGGAGGTGAGGGGTTCGCCGGAGCGCAGGTGTTCCCTCAGCCACTGCTCGGTGTTGCTCACGTGGAGCAGCGCGGCGGCCTGGCTGAGGGCGGCGTCACGGGCGGACAGCGCGTTGAAGATCGCCTCGTGCTCGGCGAGAGTGCGGCCCGCGGCCTTGTCGTCGACCAGACCGCGCCAGATGCGAGCGCGCAGGGTGCGGCCGGAGATCCCTTCCAGGAGGGTGAGGAGGGTCTCGTTGCCCGTGGCCGAGACGACGGCGCGGTGGAAGGCGGCGTCGTGGGCGTTGAGCTGTTCGACGTCATCGCGGGCCTCGCGCATGGCGTCCAAGTGCCGCTTGACCTCGCCCAGTTGGGCGTCGGTGATCCGGGTGGCGGCAAGTGCCGTGGCCATCGGTTCGAGGAGCCGCCGTACCTCCATGAGGTCCTGGAGGGCGACCGAGTCGCCCTGGAGCAGTTCCACCGCGCCGCCGAGCCCCTCCAGCAGCAGGCTCGGCTGGAGGCTGGTCACATACGTGCCGTCGCCCCGGCGGACCTCCAGGACCCGCGCGACGGCCAGCGCCTTGACCGCTTCCCGGGCGAGGTTGCGGGAGAGCCCCAGCTGAGCGGCAAGGTCCGGCTCGGGCGGGAGCTTCGAGCCCGGCGGCAAGGCACCGGTCCTGATCAGCTCACGCAGCTGCTTGATGGCCTTGTCCGTCAGAGACACCGCTCATCCCTCCCCCCACTGTGCCCCGCGAGCACATCCGACCTGATCAGCCCCCGAGTGACGTTGATGATACTGGGATGCCGGTGATTCCGACTTTGGTCGACGATGCCGCTACCTCAGGACGACTGCGCACCATCTCGTGCTGCCCCCAGGGTGGAACTCCGTACATCGAGGAGGCAGCGTGGCGATTTTCCGTACACGGACAAGGGCAGGCGCCGTGACGCAGGCGGCGGCGATCGGGCTCGCGGTGGCGGCCCTGCCGTCTCCGGCGGCGGCCTTACCGGCCGAAACGGCGACTCCCACTCAGCTGTACGTCGCTCCTTGGGGCAAGGACTCCTGGCCCGGCACGCTGGACCGGCCCTTCGCCACACCGGCACGCGCGCAACAGGCCGTACGTGCCCGGGCGCCGCGGATGACGTCGGACCTGGTAGTGAACCTGCGCGGCGGGACGTACCGCCTGAAGGCGCCGCTGCGCCTGTCGGAGGCCGCGGGGGACTCCGGCCGCGGCGGCCACCGGGTGATCTACCAGGCGTACGGCCACGGGACACCGCGACAGGAGCGGGTGACGATCAGCGGCGGCCGTCAGTTCTCCGAGTGGCAGCCGGACCGACGGCTCAGGGGATTCTGGCGCGCGGACGTGGGCGGGCTCGAGACCCGCCAGCTCTACGTCGACGGCCGGCGCGCCACGCGGCTCACACGTGACGGTACGGGCTTCCCGGGCACGCTGAAGACAACCAGGACCGGTTACGTCACCACCAGTACCGTCCCCCGAACCTGGCGGAACCCCGGCGACATCGAGTTCGTCTACCGGTCCGGCTATGTCGAGGGCCGCTGCGGAGTCGCGGGGGTCTCCGGCAACGCCCGCCGGACCACCATCACCATGGACCAGCCGTGCTGGGATCTGGCCCAAGAGCTGTACGGCGGCCCGGAGTTGCTCGAAGTCCCGAACAGTGTGGAGAACTCCCCCAGCTTCGCACCCAAGCCCGGCAGCTGGTATCTCGACCGCTCCCGGCCCGGACACCACGAGCTGCTCTACTTCCCCCGGCCCGGGGAGGACATGCGCCGGGCCAAGGTGGTCGCCCCGGTCCTGGAGAACCTGGTCACCGGCACCGGCCGTCCGGGCCGCCCGCTCCACGACATCAGCTTCCGCGGCCTGACGTTCGCGTACGCCACCTGGCTGGCGCCCAGCGAACCCGCCGGGTTTCCCGCCGCGTGGAGCATGTACCTGCGGCCCGGGAAGGGCGAGGACGCGAGGCTGCTCACGGTGCCTGGCACGGTCGCCTTCCGCACCGCCGAGCGGATCACCTTCGAAGGCAACCGTTTCACCCACCTGGGCGCCCAGGCGCTGGAGTTGTCCGAGAACAGCTCGTACAACGTCGTCGACGGCAACGTCATCAGCGACGTCTCCGACGGCGGCATCCTGATGGGGGTGGTCCCGCCCGACCAGAAGGGGACCAACCGCGGCAACCGGATCACCAACAACTGGATCCACCACATCGGCGCGGAGTACCACGCGGCCTCCGGCATCTGGGACACCGCGACCCAGGAGACCACCATCGCGCACAACCAGGTCAACGACGTGCCCTACACCGGCATCCTCTCCGGGCCCAGCGACGACCTGCGGGGCATCATGCGCAACAACCGCATCCTCGACAACCGCGTCTTCGCGACGAACCGGCTCCTCGAGGACGGAGGCGGTATCTACCTGCGCGGCGAACAGGGCAGCTCCTTCGGCGACGGGGCCCTCATCAGCGGCAACGCGGTCACCGACAGCAAGTACGGCCTCTGGAACGTCGGGATCTACACCGACGACAGCACCAACTGGCTCACCGTGGACCGCAACACGGTCTACGACTATGTCGCCTCCATCGGCGGCTGCAGCGAGGAATGGGGCAACCGCCCCGTCCAGAACGTGCGCTACCGCGGCAACTTCTGGGACGATGCCGTGCCCGAATGGCTCGAACGACGAGAGTTCCCCGGAGCCTGGCCCCCGGCCGACGAGCAGAACCCGGAGGAGGGGTGCGGAGACCCCCACCGCCTCGCCTTCACCGACAACACGCTGCTGCCTCCCCGCAACCCCGGCCCGGCCTGCGCCGCCAACCCTGCCTGCGCCGCAGTCCTGGCGAACGCCGGCCCTCTCCCGTCCTACCGCCAGCGCCTGGGCATGCCATGACGGGACGGTGAGTCGCGTACGCGCCGCCAGGTCACAAACATGCCATGTTTGCGAAGTCTCAAATCGCCTCAAACACGCAATGAACAGGGTCAACTACCTTACCCTGCACCGCTTTTCATCCCTGCACACCCGTTGACATCCCCGTGAGACATGGCAGACCTTCATGCGTAACAAGCGACGCCGTGCATTCCTCTGTCCCCCACCGCACCAGGGATGTCTCCATGTCGAGTTCGATCAACAGACGCAACTTCCTGGCCGTCGCCACCTCCGTGGCCGCGGCGGCCGTTGCCGGAGGCGTGTTGGGTGCCGGCGCCGCTCAGGCGGCGCCCGGCACCTACACGCCCGACTGGGAATCGCTCGACCAGCACCCGCCGGCCCCGGAGTGGTTCCAGGACGCGAAGTTCGGGATCTACTTCCACTGGGGCGCCTTCAGCGTCCCCGCCTACGACAACGAGTGGTACCCGCGGAGCATGTACCAGGCGGGCAGCAACGCCAACCGGCACCACATCGCGACCTACGGCCAGCCGTCGGCATGGCCGTACCACAACTTCATCAACGGCGCCCGGGACCTGGCGGGCAACACCGTGAAGTTCGCGCCGAAGCTGAAGTCCGCCGGCGGGAACTTCGACCCCGACGAGTGGGCGCAGTTGTTCGTCGACGCCGGCGCCAGGTTCGCCGGCCCGGTCGCCGAGCACCATGACGGCTTCTCCATGTGGGACAGCCAGGTCAACGAGTGGAACTCGGTGAAGAAGGGCCCGGGTCTTGACCTGCTGCGGCTCTTCTCCACGGCCATCCGTGCCAAGGGCCTGAAGCTGCTGGTGTCCATGCACCATGCGTACAACTTCACCGGCTTCTACGAACATGTCCCCGCCCAGACGGACAGCAGCCTCAAGAAGCTCTACGGGCAGCTGGGTTCGGCGGCGGAGAACCAGCTCTGGTTCGACAAGCTCAAGGAGGTCGTCGACCGCGCCCAGCCCGACATCCTCTGGCAGGACTTCAATCTCGTTGCCGTCGACGAGCAACAACGCCTGAACTTCCTGGCCTACTACTACAACCAGGCCATCGGCTGGGGCCGTGAAGTCGTCGCCACCTACAAGGACGGCATGCACGGCAAGGGCGAGGTCTTCGACTACGAGCGCGGCGGCCCGGCCGACCTCACCACTCCGTACTGGCTGACCGACGACAGCATCTCCAGCAGCAGTTGGTGCTACACGCAGGGCATCGGCTACTACACCCTCCAGCAGATGCTGCACTCGTTCATCGACCGGGTCAGCAAGAACGGCAACATGCTGCTGAACATCGCGCCGAAGGCCGACGGCACCATCCCGCAGGCGCAGAAGGACATCCTGCTCGGCATCGGGGACCACCTGAAGCGCTTCGGCGAGTCGGTGTACGGGACCCGCGCCTGGACGGCGTACGGCGAGGGCCCGACCAAGATGGGCGGCGGCTCCTTCACCACTCCGCACGCCGGTACGCCGCAGGACATCCGCTTCACCCGCAACAAGGCGAACAACGTCCTGTACGCGACCGTCCTGGGCTGGCCCGGCAGCTCGCTGACGATCAAGACCCTCGGCTCGGACCGGATCAACCTCTCGTCGCTGACCTCGGTCAAGCTCCTCGGTGCCACCGCCGGAACCTACATCGACCTGCCCACGCCGGCCCAGAACGCGTCCGGCCTCACGGTCACCCTGCCGTCGTCAGCGCCGTACAGTGCGGGCGCCTACGTGCTGAAGCTCGCCTTCTCCGGCACGATCCCGGGCCTGCGGCCGCTCGCCGGTGCCATCGCCTTCACGGACGTCAACTACACCGGCAGCGCCGGCGTGTTCACCGTCGGCGACCACACCGCGGCCGACCTGACCGCCGCCGGACTGGGCGCGCGCACGCTCTCCTCCCTCCGGCCGGCTCCCGGCTACCAGGTCATCGGCTACTCCGGCGACAACTTCACCGGCACCTCCTGGACGTTCACCGCCGAGAACCCCGACCTGCGGGTCACGGGCAACAACGACCAGATCACCTCGTTGAGGGTCCGGTTCAACCCGGCGACATACTTCCGGATCACCAACGCCGCCAATGAACTCGCCCTGGACAGCGGCGGCAACGTGGCCTCCGGGTCCAACCTCAAGCAGTGGACCTGGGACGGCAGTTCCAACCTGCAGTGGCACGCGGAGGCGGTCTCAGGCGGCTACTACAGGCTGGTCAACCGCACGAACGGCATGGTCGCCGACGGCTGGGGCGCCACCGCCGACGGCACAGCCGCCAGACAGGCCCCCTGGAACGGCGGCACCAACCAGCAGTGGACGATCACCCACCGGGGCGGCGACCGCTACTCGATCGCCAACCGCACCACCGGTCTGGTCCTCGACGGCGGCGGCAAGGTCGACTCGGGCTCCGTCGCCAAACAGTGGACGTACGGCAGCAGCACCAACCTGCTGTGGACCTTCACGGCGCTCTGATCCTCGGGGGCTACTTCAACCGTGCGCCGACCAAGGCGATGCCCACGAGCAGGCCCCAGCACAGCAACACCACGATGTTCTCCTCTTCTACGGTCTGCCCAGCACCGGGTCGGCGGTTCTGAGGTCGATGAGGTGCCCTCCGTTTGCGTGTAGCCGGGCCAGGAAGCGATAGTGGTGCGCCCGCGCCGCCCTGCCCTGGAGCGAGCCCGTCAACCGGACCGCCTCGTCGTCGACTTCGACCGACGAGACCTCCCCGCCTCCCCCGGCCGTAGGGCCGCGGGATCCAGCAGGCGCGCGGTCTCGACGAGCCCTGCTCGGAGTGCAGCAGAAAGGTGATCTTCACGGGGCCTCGTCACTCACCCGTCGTGGTCTTGGCCCGCACCTCCATCCCATCGCCGTCCGCTCTCGTCATCACTCCGCCGACCAGCGGGACCACCCCCGCCGACAGGCCGGACGCGGCCATCCCGGAGAAGGACCCGCGCCACCCTGACGGTTCACACGCGCGACCGAGCCCGGGCCGGCCGCGCCTCACCGTTCCTTGAGAAGTCGGCGGCAACCTTTTCGGCTCCGGCGGTCACTGAGCAGTGCACATCGGCTCGATCTTCCGAACGGACGGGTAATGCAGACATCGAGACAGGCCGCGCGGCAGCGCAGGCAAAGGCGCAGGCTCGTGTTGGGTACCACCTTGGCGGTGACCGCCGCGGGCGTTCTCGCCTCCCTGGTCGTGGCGTTGCTCCCCGACCGCAGGGTCGATGCAGGGCCCGCCGCGGCCACGCCCGTCGCCACCACCCAAGAGGCAGCCACCACCGCGGCCAGGACGCCCACTCCGACCGCGACGGCGACACCGACCGCCACCCCGACCCCCACGCGCAGTGCGGCCACCGCGTCGGCACGACCGTCTCCGAAATCCACCCCTCGGCCTCCGCGAACGGCATCCGGCGCGGCAGCGTCGACAGGACGCATTCAGCCCAAGACCACCTATCAAGGAGTCGCCACCGCCTACGAGGCCGCCGACGGAAACGGCGCCTGCCTGTTCGGCCCGAGTCCCGACCTCATGATCGCGGCCATGAACACCACGGACTACGAGACGTCCAGGGCGTGCGGCGCGTACGTCCTCGTCCGCGCGGCCAATGGCAAGTCGATCACGGTACGGATCACCAACGAATGTCCCCTGCCCTGCGCACCCGGGCAAATCGACCTCAGCCAACAGGCCTTCGCCAAACTCGCCGACCTCAAGGTCGGCCGGATCCCGATCACCTGGCAGCTGCTGAGCCCCAGCACGTCCGAAACGATCTCGATCAGGTACAAAACCGGGTCCAGCCAATATTGGTGCGGCATCCAGGCGATCGGCCACCGGAACCCGGTAGCGCGCCTGGAGGTCCAAACCGGCGACGGCTGGCGGCAGTTGCCCCGCACCGAATACAACTACTTCCTTTCAGCCAGCGGCAGCGGGTGCGGCAGCTCGATCAGAATCACGGACATCTACGGAGAACGACTGACCATCACCGGGATCGCGGTGCGGCCGAACGTCGCGCAACCGACCCGGGTTCAGTTCGCCCAGCACTGATTCCGCCGTCCCACAGGACGCGTGCGCAGCCGAGTTGTCGAAGCGCATCGACGCGGCGACTTGTCCCTGATGGGCCGTCAATGCCCCTTACTCAAGAAACTTTCACTGCGTCCAGACTCTTGTTGCGCAAGAAACAAGTCCGTTACCTTCCCGCGTAGGTGAAGCGCTTCGACACGCTTCCAGGGAAGGGCCCGGAACCCTCATGACGGCACGCGACATCACCGACCGCCTGCGCGGCCTCGCCTACGGCGGCGACTACAACCCCGAGCGGTGGGACGAGCCGGCCTGGAAGGAGGACGACGAGCTCATGCGCCAGGCCAGGGTCAACCTGGCCACTCTCGGCGTCTTTTCCTGGGCCCTGCTCGAACCGGAGCAGGGGCGCTACGACTTCGCCTGGCTCGACGCCCACATCGACCGCCTGCACGCGAACGGCGTGGCCGTCGACCTCGCCACCCCGACGGCCTCCCCGCCGCCCTGGTTCACCCTGGCCCACCCCGAGGCGCTGGCGGTCAGAGCGGACGGCACCCGTCTGGTGCACGGCAGCCGCGACACGTACTGCCTCGCCTCGCCCGCCTACCGCAGCGCGGCCCGCCGGATCGCCTCCGCGCTGGCCGAACGGTACGGCGACCACCCGGCTCTCGCGCTGTGGCACGTGCACAACGAGTACGGCACGCTCTGCTGGTGCGACCACGCGGCCGCGGCCTTCCGGGTGTGGCTGCGCGCCCGGCACGGCTCGCTCGACGCGCTCAACGAGGCGTGGGGCACGGCTTTCTGGAGCCAGCGGTACGCCTCCTGGGAGCAGGTGCTGCCGCCGCGCGCGACCCAGCACCACAAGAACCCGAGCCAGACGGTGGACTTCCACCGCTTCTGGGCCGACGAGATCATCGCCGCCTACTGCGAGCCGCACCTGCCGGAGCTGCCGGCCGGTGTCGAGGCCGTCACCCGGCACGCAGCCGACGGGCGCCGCCGGCAGGTCCTGCTCAACCACAACTCCGAGGCCGTGCCCTTGCCGACCCCCGCCCACGACCTGCTCACCGATGCCGTCGCGCACGAACTGCCGCCCGGCGGTTGCGCGGTTCTGCGCGGCCACTGACCTCGAAAGGGCCGCCATGACCAAGGAACGCGGATCCTTCGACTGGGGGCACGAGGCCACCGTGACCCTGCCCACCGCTCCGTCCGCGGCGCTGCTCCGCATCACCCGCACGGAGCCGGACGCTCCCTGAGCGCCGTCCCTGCTGCTCACCCCACGAAAGGACGACCAAGGGTGCCCGCTCAGAACCGGCCCGCCCGCGCCGCCAACCCCGTGCTCCCCGGCTTCCACCCCGACCCCAGCGTCTGCCGGGTCGGCGACGACTACTACCTCGCCTGCTCCAGCTTCGAGTACTTCCCCGGCGTACCCCTCTTCCACAGCCGTGACCTGGTGCACTGGCGGCAGATCGGCAACGTACTGGACCGGCCGGAGCAGTTGCGTCTGCCGGCCTCCATGCCGTCCTCGGGCGGCATCTACGCCCCCACCCTGCGCCATCACGACGGCCGTTTCTGGCTGATCGTCACCAATGCCCGGGAGGGCGGCGACAATCTGATCGTCACGGCGACCGACCCGGCCGGACCGTGGTCGGATCCGATCCCGGCACCAGGCGTGCCCGGTATCGATCCCGACCTGGCCTGGGACGAGGACGGCACCTGCTGGTGCACGGTCGCGGGGGTGTCGCAGGTCCGTATCGACCCGTCCACGGGCGAGACGTACGGCACACCGCGCAAGCTCTGGTCCGGCGGCCCCGGCGCGAAGGCCCCGGAGGCGCCGCACCTGTACCGGATCGGCGACTACTGGTACCTGCTCATCGCCGAGGGCGGCACCGAGCGCGGCCACGGCGTGTCGATCGCCCGCGGTCGCACGCCCCAGGGCCCGTTCGAGCCGTGCCCGGCCAACCCGGTCCTCACCCACCGTGGCACCGACCATCCCGTGCAGAACACCGGGCACGCGGATCTGGTCCAGGCGCCCGACGGCTCCTGGTGGATGGTCTTCCTCGGCGTACGACCGCGCGGCGGCACCCCCGGCTGGCACGTGCTCGGCCGGGAGACCTTCCTGGCGCCCGTGACCTGGGAGGACGGCTGGCCGGTCGTCGGCGAGGTCACATTGGACCTGTCCGAACTCCCCTGGCGGCTCTCCCCCGCTCCCGCCGAGGAACGGCACGACGACTTCGAGCTCGGCGAACTCGGGCCGGCCTGGATCTCCGTGCGGGACCGCACCGCCGAGCTCTGCACCACCAAGGAGCGCCCCGGCTGGCTGACGCTCCGCGCGCGGGGCGGCTCCCTGGACGAGCCCGACGTGGTGTTCACCGGCCGACGCCAGCAGCACCACACCTGCCGGTCCCGCACCCTGGTCGACCCGTCCGAGGGAAGCGGCGGCCTCGCCGTCCGGCTGGACGAGCGGCACCACTACGCGATCGAGGCGTCCGGGACTGACGTACGGGTGATCGCGCGCGTCGGCTCCCTGCGCACGGTGGTGGCCGAACACTCCGTGCCTGCCGGGCCCTTGGTTCTCGCCCTCACCATCACGGACCCACCACCTCCGCACGGACCGTGCACCGGACCCGACGTCGTCTCCCTCGGCATCGAACAACCCGACGGCACCTTCACCGAGTTCGCGGCCCTCGACGGCCGCTACCTGTCGACCGAGGTCGCGGGCGGCTTCACCGGCCGGGTCATCGGCATGTACGCCACCGCAGGCACCGTCCACTTCGACTGGTTCGACTACGAGCCCCTCGAAGGCTGAACCGGCCGAACGGCACGACCGAAACCGAAGGGCACGACCGACCGAGAGGGACGACATATGAAGGACATACGGCACCCCGCACACCATCACAGCCGCGCCCCCGGCCGCCTGGCCTCTCTGCTCCTGGTGCTCGCCGTCATGCTGGGACTGGCCGGCGGCACCTCGACCGCCGCGACCGACACCACGGCGGAGCCGACGCGGTCCACCGTCAGAGTTCCGGCCCGCGCGATGGACGCCGTCGCGGCGATGCAGCCCAGCTGGAACCTGGGCAACACGCTGGACGCGATTCCCAACGAGGATTCGTGGGGCAACGGGCAGACCACCAAGGCGACGTTCGAGAAAGTCCGCGCGGAGGGTTTCCGAAGCGTCCGCATCCCGGTGACGTGGGGCGACCACCAGTCCGCCACCGCGCCGTACACCATCGACGCCACCTACATGGCCCGCGTCAAGCAGGTCACCAACTGGGCGCTGAACAGCGGACTGTACGTCGTGCTCAACGTCCACCACGACTCGTGGCAGTGGGTCGAGAAGATCACGAGCGACCACGACAACGTGATGGCCCGGTTCAACTCCACCTGGTCCCAGATCTCCACGACCTTCCGTGACGCGCCGCGCGCTCTGGTCTTCGAGGGCATCAACGAGCCGAGCTTCGCCGGCGCCACGGATGCGCAGAAGTTCCAGTACCTGAGGGAGCTGCAGACCTCGTTCCACTCCCTGGTCCGCGCCTCGGGCGGCGCGAACGCGAACCGCCTGCTGAGCCTGACCACGCCGGCCGGCAGCCCCGACCAGGCCTTCATGGACGACCTGTACAAGACGATCACCTCGCTGAACGACAGTCAGCTCATAGCTCAGGTGCACTTCTACAGCTGGTACCCGTTCAGCGTGAACGTCGCGGGCGGCACCCACTACGACGCCACCGCGCAGAAGCACCTGGACGACACCTTCGCCAACATGCACAACACCTTCGTCGCCAAGGGCATCCCGCTCTACATCGGCGAGTACGGCCTGCTCGAATGGCCCAACCACTTCCACCCCTCCCGCGTCGAGCGGGGCGAGGCGCTGAAGTACTACGAGCATGTCGGCTACACGGCGCGCAAGTACGGCCTCACCACCGCCCTGTGGGACCCGTTCTCGTACCTGAACCGCGAGACCCTGCAATGGCGTGACCCGGCCCTGATGAACTGGATCAAGTCGAGCTGGACCACCCGCTCGGGCACGGCCTCCTTCGACAAGGTCTTCGTGCCGAAGTCCGGCCCGATCACCGCCAAGTCGCTCACCCTGAACCTCAACGGGACCAAGTTCCGCGGGGTGTGGCAGGGCGACACCAAGCTGACCGCGGGGCGGGACTACACCGTCTCCGGCAACCAGCTGACCTTCACCCCGACGGCGCTGACCCGCCTGGTCGGCAACCGCGAGTACGGCGTCAACTCGACGCTCCAGGCCCGGTTCACCAGTGGGCTGCCCTGGAACATCGACATCGTCACCAACGACGTCCCTGTCCTGACGAACGCCTCCGGCACCACCGAGTCGTTCGCCGTTCCCACCCAGTACCGGGGCAACGACCTGGCAACGATGCACGCCACGTACGCCGACGGCACCAACGCCGGCCCGACCGACTGGACGCCGTTCCAGGAGTTCAACAAGGCCTTCTCACCGGACTACCCGAACAGCACGATCATCCTGCCCCCCGAGTTCCTCAAGACGCTCCGCGACGGGGAACCGGCGACGCTGGTCTTCCACTTCTACAGCGGCACCACCGTCACGTACCACGTCACGAAGTCCGGCAGCTCGGTCACCGGCACAGCCTCCTGACCGACCGACCAGCCCTTCGCCCTGGTTGCCCTGCCCGGCAACCAGGGCACGCGTGTCAGCGGCTCCCTCACTCCTCCTTCGGCGGAGCCGTGCTCTCCCGGACGGTGAGGGTGGTCGCGATCTCCAGTCCCACCTGCGGCACTTCCTCGCCGCGACCGAGCGCCAGAGCCAGCTCGGTGGCGGCCGCCGCCATCTCGGCCAGCGGCTGATGGACCGTGGTCAAGGGGGGATCCATCCAGGCCACGGTAACCCGTGCTCGCGGGTGAGCTGGGTCTTCACCACCAGGCCGGGTTCCATCGGCACGGTCCGGCTTCCGTGAGAGCGGAATACTAGCCGGACAGCCGTGCGAGGCAGAAGGAGTGGTCAGGTCCGCTGATCATGGCGATGCGCGGGTGCCCCAGGTCGACCAGATGCCGGGTCGCCGCCTGACCGCCCCTCCAGTTCGTGGCACCCACGAACGGAACGTCGTCAGGCAACTCGTCGATCGGGTCGAAGACGACGAACGGGATGCCCTTCGCCGCCAGTTGGCCCCGTTCGGCTTCCGAGAGCTGGGCGACCGACGCGGGCCCGGGTCTCGTCCGACACCCCCGACCGGCCGTTGAGCACCTTCGACACGGTGGGCACGGATACGCCCGCGGACTCGGCGATGTAAGCGATCGTCACCGATGCGGGTCCCCCGCCGCGCTCTCCGTGGCCCCCGTCGAAGGTCTTTCCGCCCGGTTGTCCGGCACAGTCGCCTTTCCCCGGGGCACAGCTCCGACGTGGAGGATTGTCATGAGCATGCAAGCACTCTACAGTCCGCCGAAAACAGCTCATGGGAGCGCTCCCAACCACCTCCGAAAGAGGGTTCACCATGCGATCGTTACCGCACCTTCCCCGCACCGTGCGCGGCACATGGGGCGCGCTCGTCACCGCGCTCGCCACCGTCGCCGCGCTCTTCGCCGCCACGCCCCCGGCCCAGGCCGACACCACCGTCTGCGAACAGTTCGGCTCGACCGTCATCCAGGGCCGATACGTCGTCCAGAACAACCGCTGGGGCACCAACGACCCTCAGTGCGTCACCGCCACCGACACCGGCTTCCGGCTCTCCCGGGCCGACGGCTCCGTGCCCACCAACGGCGCGCCGAAGTCGTACCCGTCCCTCTTCAACGGCTGCCACTACACCAACTGCTCGCCGGGGACCAACCTCCCCGCGCAGCTCTCCGGCATCTCCAGCGCGCCGAGCAGCATCTCGTACGGCTACGTCGGCGACGCCGTGTACAACGCCTCGTACGACATCTGGCTGGACCCGACGCCCCGCACCGACGGCGTGAACCGGACCGAGATCATGATCTGGTTCAACAAGGTGGGCCCGATCCAGCCCATCGGCTCCCAGGTCGGCACGGCCACCGTCGGCGGACGCACCTGGCAGGTGTGGTCGGGCAGCAACGGCTCCAACGACGTGCTGTCCTTCGTCGCTCCGTCGGCGATCGACGGCTGGAGCTTCGACGTGATGGACTTCGTCCGGCAGGCCGTGGCCCGCGGACTGGCCCAGAACAACTGGTACCTGACCAGCGTTCAGGCCGGCTTCGAGCCCTGGCAGAACGGCACCGGACTGACCGTGAACTCGTTCTCGTCGGCCGTCAACACGGGTGGTGGACCGGGCGGCCCGGGCGGCGCCACGACCTGCGCGGTGTCGTACGCCACGAACGTGTGGCAGGGAGGCTTCACCGCGGACGTCACCGTCGCCAACACCGGTTCGGCCCCCGTCGACGGCTGGCGCCTCGCCTTCGCTCTGCCCTCCGGCCAGCAGATCACCAGCGCCTGGAACGCCTCCGTCTCCCCGTCCTCGGGATCCGTCACGGCCAGCGGCCTGACGTACAACGCGAGCATCGCCCCCGGCGGCAGCCGTACGTTCGGGTTCCAGGGCACCTACAGCGGCAGCTTCGCCGCGCCGGGCGGGTTCAGCCTGAACGGGACCGCCTGCACCGGGACATGACGTGACCGGCGCCGGACGCTTTCGTGCCGTCCGGCGCCATGACAGCCATCCGCGGCGAGGGCCGTCGCCGCGGATGGCGCCAAGAAGGTTCACGGTGTGGGCCCGCCTGGAGGCACTCCTCTTCTCAAGCCGCGGCTCCTCACACGCGGGTCCACTTCTGGTTGGCCTGGCCGTTGCAGGTCCACAGGACCAGCGGGGTTCCGTTGGCGGTGCCGGCGCCGTTGACGTCGAGGCACAGCCCCGCGTTGACGTTGCGGATCGATCCGTCGGAGCCGACGGTCCACTTCTGGTTGTTCTGGCCGTTGCAGGGCCAGGTGATGACCCGGGTGCCGTTGGTGGTGCCCTGGTTGTAGGCGTCCAGGCACTTGTCGCCGAAGACGCGGATCTCGCCGCCGGCCCACGTGGTCCACAGCTGGTTGGCGGCCGTGTGACAGTCCCAGATGAGTACGGTGGCCCCGGCCGCGGTGGAGGCGTTGTCCACGTCCAGACAACGGCCGGATGCGGTGCCGCGCAGCCGTGAGGTGGTGGCGGCGAGCGGGCTGCCCCCGGTCACCCGGAACACGGCCACGCCGTGCGCGGGGACGCTCGCCGAGATCTGCCCGGACGTGCGGGACGTGCCGCCGGTCCACAGGTCGGTGAGGGTGAACTGCCCGCCGGACAGGCCGACTTGCGCGGCCGTGGTGGTGACCGTCGCCGTGCTGCCTCCCCGGTTGAACAGGCCCACCGCGACCGAGCCGTCGGACAGGGGCTTGGCGAACACCTCGGTGGCGCCGTCGTCGCGCACCCTGCGCCCGCCCGCGCCCAGCGAGTCCTGGTTCACCGCCAGCAGACGCGGGTTGCGCAGGATCGCGCTCACGTCGGCGGACATGGTGCGGATGTCGTTGCCGGCCATGAGCGGGGCGCCCATCAGCGCCCACAGGGCGAAGTGGGAGCGGGACTCGGTCAGTGACAGGCCGGGGCGGCCGACGACCAGCATGTCGGGGTCGTTCCAGTGGCCCGGGCCCGACTGCGCGGCGAGCGGCGCGGTGACGTCCAGGACGTTGCCGACGCCCATCGGATAGCTGTTGGTGTTGCCGTTCTGCCAGATGTCGAGCAGGTCCTCGGTCGTCCGCCACAGATCGGCGACCTCGCCCCAGTTGTACGTGGCGCCGGTGATGGCGTGGAAGCTGTTGGGGTTGATGCTGTAGACGATCGGCCGCCCGGTGGCGCGCAGGGCGTCGCGCATGAGCGAGAACCGCACGACCTGCTCGTCACGGGTGCCCTCGGAGGAACACCAGTCGTACTTGAGGTAGTCGACGCCCCACGAGGCGAACGTGTTGGCGTCCTGGACCTCGTGCCCCCTGCTGCCCGTCGCCCCGGGATAGGCGCCGGTGGTCTGCGCGCAGGTGCGCTCGCCCGGCACCTGGTAGATGCCGAACTTCAGGCCCTTGCTGTGGATGTAGTCCCCGAGGGCCTTCATCCCGCTCGGGAACTTGGCCGGATTGGCCCGCAGGTTTCCTGCCGCGTCGCGCTGCGGGTCGAACCAGCAGTCGTCGACCACGACGTACCGGTAGCCGGCGTCCCGCATGCCGGAGGACACCATCGCGTCGGCGGCCTGGCGGACCTGCGCCTCGGTGATCCCGCACCCGAAGCTGTTCCAGCTGTTCCACCCGAGAGGCGGGGTGAGCGCCGGGCTGCCCGGCGCGGCCGAGGCGGTGGTTTGAGAGGAGGCCGTCACGGACGCGGTGATCGTCAGCGCAGCGGTCGCGAGGAGGCGGAGCAATCGTCCGCCTGATCGTCTGGACACCTAGGGCTCCTTTTCCGGGGATCACGCAAGGAAGGTGGTCCGAAATTTCGGATGTCATTCGGAAACTGAGAGCCTCACGGATACTAGAGAGGCGAGCGGTCATGTCAACACGTCCGGCAGACCTGCCACGCCTTGCACGCCAGGCACCTGGGAATGCGGCACATCCGGGCTCATCCGAGTAAGTGACCTGCACTGATTCGCACTCAGCAGGCTCGAATATTTCGAGACATCCTACGAATCATGCGGAAACTCTTGACGGCGCCCACCGGCCCCCTATCATCCAGGTTGCTCGACAACTCGACTTGTATTCGAGATCCCGAACACGCCAGAGCCGCTCCACTCGAACCCGGCAGGGCACTTCCGGGTTGCGCCACCACAACGGCCGAGCCGCAAGGAGCACGCCACCCATGCATATGTCATGGCCCCATCAACCACTGTCCCGTCGTCGCGCGCTGACGGCCGCCACCGGCCTGGCCACCGGCGCGGTCCTCCCCCTGGCCACAGCCCAGGGGCCGGCCCGCGCAGCCGCCGCGGCGTACACGAACCCGGTGATCTGGCAGGACTTCGCGGACATCGACATCATCCGCGTCGGCGACACCTTCTACGCCTCCGCCTCGACGATGCACTATGCGCCGGGGGCGCCCGTCCTGCGGTCGTACGACCTGGTGAACTGGGAGATCGCCGGCCACTCGGTGCCCGTGCTCGACTTCGGCGCCAAGTACGACCTGAACGGCGCCCGTGGCTACGTCCGGGGCGTCTGGGCGTCGTCGCTGGCCTACCGTCCGAGCAACAGGACGTTCTACTGGCTGGGCCAGATCGACTTCGCCCGGACGTACATCTACACCGCCACCGCCGTCGAGGGGCCGTGGAGCAGGCTGACGACGATCAGCACGCCGTACTACGACGCGGGCCTGCTCGTGGACACCGACGACACCCTGTACGTGGCCTACGGGAACACCACCATCAGCGTCGCCCAGCTCTCGCCCGACGGCCGCAACCAGGTGCGCACGCAGCAGGTGTTCACGACACCGTCGAGTGTCGGCACGCTGGAGGGTGCCCGCTTCTACAAGATCAACGGGCAGTACTACATCTTCCTGACCCGCCCCGCCAACGGCCAGTACATCCTGAAGTCGTCGAGCGGCCCCTTCGGTCCGTACACGATGCGGCAGGTCCTTCTCGACCTGCGCGGGCCGATCCCCGGCGGTGGCGTCCCGCACCAGGGCGGGCTGGTGCAGACGCAGAGCGGCGCCTGGTACTACATGGCCTTCGTCGACGCGTATCCCGGCGGCCGGATGCCCGCCCTGGCACCCGTCACCTGGACCTCGGACGGCTGGCCCGTCGTGCAACTCGTCAACGGCGCATGGGGCACCTCGTATCCCAGCCCGGCCGTGCCCAATCCACCCCGCCAGGTCACCCCCATGACCGGCGTCGACACCTTCGACGGCACCACCCTCAAGCCCAGGTGGGAGTGGAACCACAACCCGGACAACACCAAGTGGTCGGTCGCCAACGGCCTGACCCTGCGGACCGCGACCGTCACCAACGACCTCTACTGGGCCCGTAACACCCTCACGCACCGCATCCAGGGCCCCACCTCCACCGCCACGGTCCAGCTCGACCACTCCGCGATGCGGTACGGCGACCGGGCCGGACTCGCGCTGCTGCGTGACTCCTCCGCCTGGGTCGGCGTCAAGCGCGACAGCGGCGCGACGCGGGTGGTGATGGTCAACGGGCTGACCATGGACGGCAATTGGAACACCACCGGCACCGGCACCGAGGTCGCGAGCGCGCCCGTCTCAGGCGGCCTGATCTGGCTGCGCGCGGGCGCGGACATCCGACCCGGCGCGGCTCGCCCCGGCGCCTTCTCCTACAGCACCGACGGCACCACGTTCACCCGGCTCGGGCCCGCCTTCTCCATGGGCAACGACTGGCGGTTCTTCATGGGCTACCGATTCGCCCTCTTCAACCACGCCACGCAGGCGCTCGGCGGCGCGGTCCGCGTCACGCGGTTCGAGCTGTCCACGCCCTGAACGATCGGAGGATCGCACACCCATCCCCCCACCGAACCGAACGAGGAGAACCATGAACCCGCTGAAACGACTCGGCCGTCGCCGAGCCTCGGTGTCAGCCCTGCTGGCGGCGGTCACCCTGGTGACGCCCGGGAGCGCGACCGGCGCACCCGACGACGTCAAAGCCTCCACCCTGGGCGCCCAAGCCGCCCAGTCCGGACGCTACTTCGGAACCGCCGTGGCCGCCGGACGGCTCGGCGACGGAACGTACACCGGCATCCTGGACCGCGAGTTCAACTCGGTCACACCCGAGAACGAGATGAAGTGGGACGCGACCGAGCCGTCCCGCGGCTCGTTCAACTTCGGCCCCGCCGACCAGATCACCAACCGCGCGGCGGCCCGCGGTCAGCGCCTGCGCGGCCACACCCTGGTCTGGCACTCCCAACTGCCCGGCTGGGTCAGCTCCATCAGGGACGCGAACACCCTGCGCAGCGTGATGAACAACCACATCACCACCGTGATGAACCGCTACAAGGGCCGGATCCACTCCTGGGACGTGGTCAACGAGGCCTTCGCGGACGGCGGCAGCGGTCAGCTGCGCGGCTCGGTCTTCCGGGACGTGCTGGGCAACGGCTTCCTCGAGGAGGCGTTCCGCACCGCGCGGTCGGCCGACCCGGCGGCCAAGCTCTGCTACAACGACTACAACATCGAGAACTGGAGCGACGCGAAGACGCAGGGCGTCTACCGCATGGTCCGCGACTTCAAGGCGCGCGGCGTGCCCATCGACTGCGTCGGCCTCCAGGCCCACTTCGGCACCGGCGGCCCGCCCGCCGGCTTCCAGACGACGCTGTCGAACTTCGCCGCCCTCGGCGTGGACGTACAGATCACCGAGCTGGACATCGCGCAGGCGCCGCCGACCGCTTACGCGAACACGGTGCGGGCCTGTATGAACGTCGCGCGCTGCACCGGCATCACCGTCTGGGGCATCCGGGACAGCGACTCCTGGCGGGCCTCGGAGAACCCGCTGCTGTTCGACCGCGGTGGCAACAAGAAGCCGGCGTACAACGCGGTGCTGACGACGCTGGGCGGCACGCCCGCCGCCACCCGGAGCGCCCCCAAGGCCGCCGCCCTGCCCGGTAGTTACTCGTGGAGCTCCAGCGGCCAGCTGATCTCGCCGAAGCCGGACGCCGCACACAACATCGCCGGGATCAAGGACCCGACGGTCGTCCACTACAACGGCAAGTACCACGTGTTCGCCAGCGTCGCCAGCTCCTCGGGATACAACCTGGCGTACCTGAACTTCAGCGACTGGTCCCAGGCCGGCTCGGCCACGCACCACTATCTGGACCGCAGCGCCATCGGGCAGGGGTACCGGGCCGCGCCGCAGGTCTTCTACTACGCGCCGCAACGCCTGTGGTACCTCGTGTACCAGACCGGCAACGCGTCGTACTCCACCAACCCCGACATCAGCAACCCGAACGGCTGGAGCGCGCCGCGCAACTTCTACTCGCAGATGCCCGACATCATCCGGCAGAACATCGGCAACGGCTACTGGGTCGACATGTGGGTGATCTGCGACAGCGCCAACTGCTACCTGTTCTCCTCCGACGACAACGGGCACCTCTACCGCTCGCAGACGACCGTCGGCCAGTTCCCGAACGGCTTCACCAACACGGTCATCGCGGCACAGGACTCCAAGTACGCCCTGTTCGAAGCGAGCAATGTCTACAAGGTGCAGGGCAGTAATCAGTACTTGCTCCTGGTCGAGGCCATCGGCTCGGACGGCCGGCGCTACTTCCGCTCCTGGACCTCGGGCAGCCTGGCCGGCTCCTGGACACCTCTCGCAGCGTCCGAGAGCAATCCGTTCGCGCGGGCCAACAACGTCACCTTCCCCTCGGGGGCCTGGACCAGGGACATCAGCCACGGCGAGATGATCCGTGCCGGCTACGACCAGACACTCACCATTCCCTCCTGCCGGCTCCAGTACCTCTACCAGGGCATGAACCCCAACGCGGGCGGCGACTACAACCTCCTCCCGTGGCGGCTCGGCCTCCTCACCCAGACCAACTCGACCTGCTGACCGAGTCAGAAAGCCGAGGTACCCGTCATGCGCCGCAGACTCCTCGCCCTGGTGGCAGCGCTCTCCTCGCTGCCACTGGCGCTCGCCGCCGCCCCGTCCGCCCACGCGGCCGACCCGACGACCATGACCAACGGGTTCCACGTGGACCCCGACTCCAGCGCGAAGCGGTGGGCCGCCGCCAATCCCGGTGACGGCCGGACATCCGCGATCAACACCTCCATCGCCAACACCCCGACGGCCCGCTGGTTCGGGTCCTGGAGCGGCACCATCGGCACGGCGACCGGCGCGTACGTGGGCGCCGCGGACGCCCAGGACAAGCTGCCCATCCTCGTCGCCTACAACATCTACAACCGCGACTACTGCGGCGGGCACTCCGCGGGCGGAGCCTCCTCGCCGTCCGCCTACGCGAACTGGATCGCCCAGTTCGCGGGCGGGATCGCGGGCCGCCCGGCCGTCGTCGTCCTCGAACCGGACTCCCTCGGGGACTACGGCTGCATGACCCAGGCCCAGATCGACGAACGCGAGACCATGCTCACCGGCGCGCTCGCCGAGTTCAACCGCCAGGCTCCCAACACCTGGGTGTACATGGACGCCGGCAACCCGGCCTGGGCGAGCGCGGCGACCATGGCCCAGCGCCTCCACGAAGCCGGCCTCCGACAGGCCCACGGCTTCTCGCTCAACGTCTCCAACTACCTGACCACGGCCGAGAACACCGCTTACGGCAACGCCGTCAACAATGAACTGCGCACCCGGTACGGCTACACCAAGCCGTTCGTCGTGGACACCAGCCGCAACGGCAACGGCTCCAACGGCCAGTGGTGCAACCCTTCAGGCCGCCGTATCGGCACCCCCACCCAGCTGGACGGAGGCGCCGAGATGCTCTTGTGGATCAAGGTCCCGGGCGAGTCCGACGGCAACTGCGGGGTGGGAAGCGGCTCTTCGGCCGGACAGTTCCTCCCGGAGGTCGCCTACAAGATGATCTACGGCTACTGATCCGGGTGCGGGCCGAGGTCGACCGCAGGGTGGTCGGCCCAGGCACCCCAGTTGGTCCCGGTCACGCGAGCCGGATTCCGAACCACTGCAGGCGGAGAGCAGTGGCATCCCACCTGCCACCGCTGCGGTGGCGACCGCCGTGGAGGCGAGGAAGCCTCTCCTGCTGGGTCCGGAGGGGGCGGAGGCGGAGTTCGGCGTCATTGCTTCAACCCTTCCTGGCGCACCTGAAGCAGACATCCAACTACTACGACGCGAGGTAGGGGGTGCTGACCACTTGAGCTCGCCCTGGCGTCGAACAATCGTCGAAGCGCTTCGAAATACCTGCTTCTTCACATCAATGGCACCCCGCTCGCGGCCGGCCTGGAGGACTTCGTCGCGGCTCTCGCCCAGGTCCGGGAAAGGCACGGAACGATGAAGAGTGAGGACGCCGCCGCACTCGACGATCCGGTGGGCGAGTCACTGCGCGGCCACCACGCGGCCCTCGCCCGGCTGCTCGGTCCGGGCGGGTTCGCCGACATGTTCAGCTGCCCGGCGACCGGCCCGTCCAGCCGCGTGCCGCGACCGGCACCGACATGGTCGAACTGGGTCCGGCCGATGTGCCCGAGATGCTCGACCTCGCCGCGCGAACCCGGCCCGGGCCGTTCTGGCAGCGCACCCACGAACTCGGCACCTACCTCGGCATCCGCGCGGCCGGCAGGCTGGTGGCCATGGCGGGCGAACGGCTCCGGCCTCCGGGATGGACCGAGATCAGCGCGGTGTGCACGGCACCCGAGGCACGCGGGCAAGGCCATGCCGCCCGCCTGGTGAGCCCGCTCACCGCAGGCATCCGCTCCCGGCACGAACGTCCCTTCCTGCACGTGGCCGAGACGAACACCGCCGCGATCGCACTCTACGGGCGGCTCGGCTTCGAATCCCGCACCCACGTGACCTTTCGAGGGTTCCGGACGCCGTGAGCGCAACGGCCGCATCTCCCAAATCGTGTCCCGGCTCACATGGCATGACCGCGGCGTCGCCGACACCATGGTCCTCGTCACGGGCAGGCCGCGAAGGGATCCAGGATGTTCCGCAAGGTACTGGTCGCCAACCGAGGCGAGATCGCCATTCGTGCGTTCCGCGCCGGCTATGAGCTGGGGGCGCGCACCGTCGCCGTGTTCCCGCACGAGGACCGCAACTCGCTGCACCGGCTCAAGGCGGACGAGGCGTACGAGATCGGCGAGCCGGGCCACCCGGTGCGGGCGTATCTCTCGGTCGACGAGATCGTACGAGCGGCTCAGCGGGCCGGCGCGGACGCCGTCTACCCGGGCTACGGCTTCCTCTCCGAGAACCCGGAGCTGGCCCGTGCCTGCGAGAGCGCGGGCATCACCTTCGTCGGGCCGGACGCGGACACGCTGGAGCTGACCGGTAACAAGGCCCGCGCGGTGGCCGCCGCCCGCGCGGCCGGCGTACCGGTGCTCGGCTCCTCGCAGCCCTCGAACGACGTCGACGAACTGGTCCGTGCCGCCGACGACGTCGGCTTCCCGGTGTTCGTGAAGGCCGTCGCGGGCGGCGGAGGGCGTGGCATGCGGCGCGTGGAAACGCCGGCGCAGTTGCGCGAGTCCATCGAGGCGGCCTCGCGCGAGGCGGCGTCGGCTTTCGGTGACCCGACTGTCTTCCTGGAGAAGGCCGTTGTGGAGCCCCGCCACATCGAGGTGCAGATCCTCGCCGACGGCGAGGGCAACGTCATCCACCTGTTTGAGCGGGACTGCTCGGTGCAGCGCCGCCACCAGAAGGTGATCGAGCTGGCGCCCGCGCCCAACCTCGACCCGGATCTGCGGGAGCGGATCTGCGCGGACGCCGTGCGCTTCGCCCGCGAGATCGGCTACCGCAACGCCGGCACCGTGGAGTTCCTGCTCGACCGCGACGGCAACCACGTCTTCATCGAGATGAACCCGCGCATCCAGGTCGAGCACACGGTCACCGAGGAGGTGACCGACGTCGACCTGGTCCAGGCACAAATGCGCATCGCCTCCGGCGAGACCCTCGCCGACCTCGGGCTCGCCCAGGAGACGCTCACCCTGCGCGGCGCCGCGCTGCAGTGCCGTATCACCACCGAGGACCCGGCCAACGGCTTCCGCCCCGACACCGGCCGGATCAGCGCCTACCGCTCACCGGGCGGCTCGGGCATCCGTCTGGACGGCGGCACCACGCATGCCGGTACCGAGATCAGCGCGCACTTCGACTCGATGCTGGTGAAGCTGACCTGCCGGGGCCGGGATCTCACCGCCGCGATCGGCCGGGCCCGGCGCGCGGTCGCCGAATTCCGGATCCGCGGTGTCTCCACGAACATCCCGTTCCTCCAAGCCGTCCTGGACGACCCCGACTTCCAGGCCGGCCGGGTCACCACGTCGTTCATCGAGCAGCGGCCTCACCTGCTGACGGCACGGCACTCCGCGGACCGCGGCACCAAGCTGCTGACCTATCTCGCCGACGTCACCGTCAACAAGCCGCACGGCGAGCGACCGGACCTCATCGACCCCACGACCAAGCTGCCGCCCCGGCCGGCCGGTGAGCCGCCCGCCGGCTCCCGGCAGCGGCTTGCCGAGCTCGGCCCCGAGGGCTTCGCCCGAGCGTTGCGCGAGTCGCCGCTCCTCGGCGTCACCGACACCACCTTCCGCGACGCCCACCAGTCCCTGCTGGCCACCCGGGTACGCACCAAGGACCTGCTGGCCGTCGCCCCCGTCGTCGCGCGCACCCTGCCCGAGCTGCTCTCCCTGGAATGCTGGGGCGGCGCGACCTACGACGTCGCCCTGCGTTTCCTCGCCGAGGACCCGTGGGAGCGCCTGGCCGCCCTGCGCGAGGCCGTGCCCAACGTCTGCCTGCAGATGCTGCTGCGCGGCCGGAACACCGTCGGCTACACCCCGTATCCCACCGAGGTGACCGACGCGTTCGTGCAGGAGGCCGCGGCCACCGGCATCGACATCTTCCGCATCTTCGACGCGCTCAACGACGTCGGCCAGATGCGCCCGGCCATCGACGCCGTACGCGAGACGGGGACGGCGATCGCCGAGGTGGCGCTCTGCTACACCGCGGACCTGTCCAACCCCTCCGAGCGCCTGTACACGCTCGACTACTATCTGCGCCTCGCCGAGCAGATCGTCGAGGCGGGCGCCCACGTCCTGGCCGTCAAGGACATGGCGGGCCTGCTGCGCGCCCCCGCCGCCGCGACCCTCGTCTCGGCGCTGCGCCGCGAGTTCGGCCTCCCGGTCCATCTGCACACCCATGACACCGCGGGCGGCCAGCTCGCCACCTACCTCGCGGCGGCCCAGGCGGGCGTGGACGCGGTGGACGGGGCGGTGGCCTCGATGGCGGGTACGACGTCGCAGCCGTCCCTGTCGGCGATCGTCGCCGCCACCGACCACTCCGAACGGCCGACGGGCCTGGACCTCCAGGCCGTCGGGGACCTGGAGCCGTACTGGGAGAGCGTCCGCCGTGTGTACGCGCCGTTCGAGGCGGGCCTCGCCTCCCCCACCGGGCGCGTCTATCACCACGAGATCCCCGGCGGCCAGCTGTCCAACCTGCGCACCCAGGCCGTCGCGCTCGGCCTCGGCGACCGCTTCGAGGAGATCGAGGCGATGTACGCCGCCGCCGACCGCATCCTGGGCCGGCTGGTGAAGGTCACTCCCTCGTCGAAGGTGGTCGGCGACCTGGCCCTGCATCTGGTGGGAGCCGGTGTGACGCCGGAGGACTTCGAGGCGACGCCCGACCGGTTCGACATCCCCGACTCGGTCATCGGCTTCCTGCGCGGCGAGCTGGGGACCCCGCCGGGCGGCTGGCCGGAGCCGTTCCGCACCAAGGCGCTCCAGGGACGCGCCGAGGCAAGGCCCGTACAGGATCTGACCACCGAGGACCGCGACGGCCTGGAGAAGTCCCGTCGCGCCACCCTCAACCGGCTCCTCTTCCCGGGCCCGACGCGCGAATTCGAGACCCACCGTCAGTCGTACGGCGACACCAGCGTCCTGGACAGCAAGCACTTCTTCTACGGCCTGCGCCCCGCCAAGGAATACGCCGTCGATCTCGAGCGCGGTGTACGCCTGCTCATCGAGCTCCAGGCCATCGGCGAGGCGGACGAACGCGGCATGCGCACCGTCATGGCCGGCCTGAACGGCCAGCTGCGGCCGGTCCAGGTCCGCGACGTGGCCGCCGCCTCGGACGCCCCCGTCACCGAGAAGGCGGACCGGACCAACCCCGGGCATGTGGCGGCGCCGTTCGCCGGCGTGGTGACGCTCGCGGTCGCCGAGGGCGACGTGGTGGAGGCCGGCATGACCGTGGCCACCATCGAGGCGATGAAGATGGAGGCCGCCATCACCGCGCCGACGGCGGGCCGGGTCACGCGGCTGGCCATCAACCGCATCCAGCAGGTGGAGGGCGGAGACCTGCTGGTGGAGGTCGTGTAGCGGGACGGAGGGGCGGGGGCCGGCACACAGGCCGCCGGCCCCTGCAACCCCCTCGCAACCTCCCGCGTGCTGCGCTGTCGGCATGTATGAAGAGACCCCGCGTGTCCAGCTCACGCCTGCGGCGGCCGACCTGTTGCGTCGGCTGCGGCAGGCGCACGGTCCGCTGATGTTCCATCAGTCCGGCGGCTGCTGCGACGGCAGTGCGCCCATGTGTTACCCGGAGGGCGAGTTCCGTACCGGCGGCTCGGACGTGCTGCTCGCGGAGCTGGCCGTGGACGGGGTCGAGGAGCCGGTGGGCTTCTGGATGTCGAGGAGTCAGTACGAGGTGTGGAGCCACACCCGGCTGATCGTCGATGTCGTCGAGGGCCGGGGCAGCGGCTTCTCGCTGGAGGCACCCGAGGGGGTGCGTTTTCTGATCCGTTCGCGCGTAGTCGGCGCTTAGGCACCCCGGCGGTCACCGCCCTCTGTTCCAATTCCCCTGAGTTCCACGACATGTGACGAGACCTCAGGGGGCACGGTGACGCGTCGTCAGAAACGGTTCGGAGCAGGCAGATCGGCACTCACGCTTCTCACGGCATTCGGCGCGCTGGTCGGTGCGGCCCTGGTGGGGGCGGCACCGGCCGGCGCCGTTCAGGGCGGCACCCGGATCGCGCCGGGTGTCACGTACGAGCAGTTCGACATCCAGGCGGCCAAGGGGCTGACGCGGGCGCATGTGCTCAGCGTCGACCTGCGCAATCCGAAGGTCCGGCTCGGACTGCTGTATCCGGGGGCGGTGGCCGCCCGCGGGACGGTTTCCCGGCTGGCCAACGCCCAGGGCGCCGTAGGGGGCGTCAACGGCGACTTCTTCAACCTCACCGAGACCCAGCACCCGGGCGTGCAGGCGACCGGCGCGAGCGTGGGACCGGCGATCGCCAAGGGCAGCGCCCTGAGCGCCGCGGTGCCCAATGGCCAGCGCTTCGGCCCCGCGCTGCCGCCCGGCACGAGCACGAAGGACGTGTTCGGAGTCGGCGACGACCGGCGGGCCCGGCTGGACAGCCTCTCCCTGACCGGGTCAATCAGCACGCCCGACGGGAAGGTGCCGCTCGGCGGGCTCAATCAGTACGCACTGCCGGTGGGCTCGGTCGGCGCCTACACCGCCAAGTGGGGCAGCGTCTCCCGGGTGCGCGCGACGTGCGGCACGGACACCAACCGGGCCGCGCCGTGCAGTACCGACACGTACGAGGTGACGGTTCGCGGGGGACGCGTGGTGTCGACCGCCGACACCCCGGGCAGCGGCACCATCGCCAAGGACAGCACCGTGCTGGTCGGCCGGGAGGCGGGTGCGCAGCAGCTGCGGAAGCTGTCCAAGGGGGAGCGCGTCACGGTGCAGCACAAGCTGGTGGCGGCCGAGTCCCGGAAACCGTTCAGCTTCGCCCTGGGCGGCTTTCCGGTCCTGGCGGACGGACAGCCGTTGGCCGGACTGGACAACAGGACCGCGGCGGTGCGCACGGCCGTGGGCATCGCGGACGGCGGGCGGCGGGTGATTCTGCTCGCGCTGGACGGCGCCGCCGAGTACCGCACGGGCCTGACGGTCGCCGAAGTCGCCGACGTCATGCGGAAGTTGGGCTCGGTCGACGCGTTCAACCTGGACGGCGGCGGGTCATCGACACTGGTCGCCCGCGCGCCGGCCGCGAGCGCCGCGAGCGTACGCAACCACCCCTCCGGCGGCATGGAACGCCCCGTCCCGAACGGCATCGGGGTCTTCTCGGCCGGCTGACCGCAACGGTGGCCTCACGGTCTCAGACTGCTGACGATGTCCGCGGTCGCCGTGAGGCCGCTCTCGATGGTCGGCGCCATGCTCGAACTCGCCATGTAGAACCCGAGCAGCGCGCAGACGATCGCGTGGCTGGGCTTCAGCCCGCCGTGGCGCAGGAAGATCACCGCCAGGACCAACAGCAGCAGCACCACAGAGATGGACACGGCCATCGAAAACCTCCTCCGCTACGTCCGCTTCGCGGCGTTCGGCCACGAGTGTGGCGTAGCGGAGGGTTCGTCCGGGCGGCTGGCGTGTCCTCCGAACGTGTGGTGTCCAGCGCCTGATCCGCCGGGCAGGCCCTAGGCCGACCGGTGTGCGTCCAGGAAGGCTTCCAGGCCGATCAGGTCGTCGGTGTTGAGGTAGTCGACGTCGGCGGCGAGGAGTTCCGTCCACAGGGCGTCCCGGGCGGGGCCCGCGATGTCCGGGGTGGCCCAGAAGCGGACCTTCTGCCCGCGGGCGTGTGCGGCCTGGACGATGGTGTGCAGCTTCTGCCGCTCGGCGGCCGGGAAGGCGCCCACGCCCCGCCAGGTGAAGTTGAGCGTCCAGTTGTCGCTGATCAGCGAGACGAAGGAGGCGGGCGCGGAGCTGCCGAGGTCGGCGAGCCGGCCGTCGTAGAAGGCCCGGCGTACGGTCTGGGCCTCCATGGGGACGCGGGCCGCCCGGTCGCCGGAGATCACCGCGGTGACGGGACCGGGGTACACCCGGCCGTGCGCGTACGTGGTGAACAGGCCCTTGTAGCGCCGCAGGTGCCGGTCGAGCTCGAGGTACGTCGACGAGCCCTCGGTCTTGATGTCGATGAGCAGCTGGAGCGAGCCGCGGTAACCCCGGTAGACGGAACCGTGGTTGGCCTTCACACGGGACGCGAGCGTGTCCAGGTAGAGGGATTCGAGGGTGCGGGCCGGGTCGAGGTCCACCTGGTCGTGCGCGACGAGGAGCTGGTCCCCGACGAGCCAGATGTCGGCCTCGACGCTGCCGAAGCGGTGGTCGAGGGCGTCCAGGAGGGGACGGGGGTGCTCGTAGTCGTTGTGTGCGTGGGCGCGCCAGAGCGGGCGCGGGTGATGCTTCTTCTGCTCGCCCGCCAGTGCCTGTGAGGCGGGCACCACGACCGCGCCCGCGAGGGCGGCGCCGAGGGTGAGGACTCTGCGACGGGTGGTGTGGGCCATGCTCTCTCCCCGAGGTGTTCTGAAGTGAAACCGAATGGGGGTACCACCCGGTTGAGCGAATTCGAAACCGGGGGAGAGTATGCGTTCGAGGGGGTCCCAAGAAACCCCGTGGGAAAGTGAGTTGGCCGGACTGCCGCCGTGAGTTCACTTCCTTGGCCGAAGGCACACCGAAAAGCCCGCCCCTGGTGGGACGGGCTTCTCTCGGTCTACTCCCAGGTGTACGTCAGGGGGCGCGCAGGTCGACCAGTTCGGCCAGCGCGGTACGGTGGCCGCCCGCGGTGCCGTAGGCGATCGAGTCCGCCTTGGCGCGCTTCAGATACAGATGCGCCGGGTGCTCCCAGGTCATCCCGAGACCGCCGTGCAACTGCACCGCCTCCTCGGCGGCATGGACGGCGACGCCCGCCGCATAGGCCTGCGCGACGGCGACCGCCACCTCGACGTCCTCGCCGGTCGCGAGCGCGTCCGCCGCGTTCCGGGCAGCGGCGCGCAGGTTGACGACCTCCAGCCACAGCTGCGCGAGCCGGTGCTTGAGCGCCTGGAACCCGCCGACGGGCCGGTTGAACTGCTTGCGCTCCTTGAGATACCGGACCGTCTCGGTCAACGCCCAGTCGGCGAGTCCGAGTTGCTCGGACGCGAGCAGCCCGGCTCCGGCCCGCAGGGCCCGTCGTACGGCGGGCCCGGCATCGCCCAGCCGCCGCCCGCGAGCACCCTCCAGCACCACGCGCGCCACCGGCCGCGTCAGGTCCAGCGACACCTGCGGTACGACGGTCACGGCAGCGGCGTCCACGGCGTACAGCCCACCGTCGTCCGCGGGCACCAGCAGCACGTCCGCGGCCGACGCGTCCGCGATGCCGGTCAACTCGCCGCGCAGGGCACCGTCTTCATGTCGTACGGCCTTGAAGGCGCCGTCCGGAGCGACGTTCAGGGCGACGGCGAGGACGCCGATCCGCCGCCCGGACGCCAGCTCGGCGAGCAGGTCGTCGGCGTCGCAGGCCAGCAAGGCCTCCGTGGCGACCACCGCGCTCGTCAGATACGGCACGGGGGCGACGGCCCGCCCCAACTCCTCCAGCACGACGGCGACTTCGCGGTGGGTGGCGCCCTGGCCGCCCTGTGCCTCGGGGACGAGCAGCCCCGCGAGTCCCATGCCGTCGGCGAGGGACTTCCACAACGAGAGGTCGTGCGGGGCGTCGGACTCGGTGCGGGCGATGACGCCCGCCGCGTCGCAGTGGTCGGTGAGCAGGTCACGGACGGCCGCGCGCAGCGCCTCTTCCTCCTCGGAGTACAGCAAATCGCTCATCGGGCCAGGTCCTTCCACGCGACGTCCTTGTCGGTGCGCGGCTCCGCGGGCAGGCCCAGGACGCGCTCGGCGACGATGTTCAGCAGGACCTCGCTGGTCCCGCCCTCGATGCTGTTGCCCTTGGAGCGGAGGTAGCGGTAGCCGGCGTCACGGCCGGTGAAGTCGACCAGTTCCGGGCGTCGCATGGTCCAGTCGTCGTACAACAGGCCCTCCTCGCCGAGGAGTTCGACCTCCAGGCCGCTGATCTCCTGGTTGAGGCGGGCGAAGGACAGCTTCATGCCGGAGCCCTCGTAGCCGGGCTGGCCCGCGACGAGTTGCTGGCGCAGGCGTTCGCCGGTGAGGCGGGCGACCTCGGCCTCGACCCAGAGCTTCAGCAGGCGCTGGTGGAGGTCATGGGTGCGCAGTTCGGGGCGTTCGCGCCAGGTCTTCGCGATCGGCCCGATCATGCCGCCCTCGCGCGGGATGCGCATGCCGCCGATCGAGACGCGCTCGTTCATCAGCGTCGTCTGCGCGACCTTCCAGCCGTCGCCGACCTCGCCGAGGCGGTGTGCGTCCGGGATGCGGACGTCGGTGAGGAACACCTCGTTGAACTCGGCCTCGCCGGTGATCTGGCGCAGCGGCCTGACCTCGACGCCCGGGTCGGTCATGTCGCAGATGAAGTACGTGATGCCCGCGTGCTTGGGCAGATCGGGGTCGGTGCGGGCGATGAGGATGGCCCAGCGGGCGAGGTGGGCGCTGGAGGTCCACACCTTCTGCCCGTTGACGACCCAGTCGTCGCCCTCACGTACGGCACGCGTGCCGAGCGCGGCCAGGTCGGAGCCGGCACCCGGCTCGCTGAACAGCTGGCACCAGACCTCCTCGCCCACCCACAGCGGCCTGAGGAACCGCTGCTTCTGCTCCTCGGTGCCGTACTTCAGGATCGTCGGCGCCGCCATCCCGAGGCCGATGCCGATGCGCCGCGGGTCGTTGTCCGGGGCGCCCGCCGCCTCCAATTCGGCGTCCACGACGGCCTGGAGGGAGCGCGGCGCACCGAGTCCGCCGAGGCCCTCGGGGTAGTGCACCCAGGCGAGTCCGGCGTCGAAGCGGGCCTTGAGGAAGTCGATGCGTTCCGTGGTGGCGGGCGGGTGCGCGGCCAGCAACTCCCGTGTGCGGATGCGCAGTTCTGCGGCGTCGGTCATGCGGCGGCTCCGTTCTCCAGGGAGGGAACGACGGCGACCCGGCCCGTCGTGGCGCCGTCGGCGACCCGCTGCACCGCCGCCGCGGCCCCCTCCAGCGGCACCCGCTCGCTCACCAGCGGCTTGATCGCGCCCCGCGCGGCCAGCTCGGTGAGCTGCTCGTGGCAGTGCTGGACCAGCTTCGGGTTCTTGGTGTTGTACAGGCCCCAGTGCAGGCCGAGGATCGCGTAGTTCTTCACCAGCGCGTGGTTGAGGCCCGGGCTGGGGATCGTCCCGCTGGCGAAGCCGACGACCACGATCCGGCCCTCGAAGGCGACGACCTTGGCGGACTGGGTGTAGGCCGCGCCGCCGACGGGGTCGTAGATCACGTCGGCGCCCCGGCCGCCGGTGGCCTCCTTCACGGCGGCAACGACATCCTCGGCGCGGCGGTCGACGACGACATCGCAGCCCAGCTCCCGGGCGACGGCTGCCTTTTCGGCGCCGCCCACGACACCGATGACGGTGGCGCCGGCCGCCTTCCCGAGCTGCACGGCCGCGCTGCCGACCCCTCCTGCGGCAGCGTGGACGAGCAGCGTCTCGCCGGCTTCCAGCCGGGCCCGCCGGTGCAGGCCGAACCAGCCCGTCTGGTAGCCGATGTGCAGCGCGGCGGCCTCGGCGTCGTCCAGAGAATCGGGCGCGGGCAGCACAGCCGCGGCATCCGCGACGGCGTACTCGGCGAAGCCGCCGTACGGCAGGGCGGGGTTGGCGATCACCCGGCGCCCGTCCTCGGTCTCACCGCAGATCTCGACGCCCGGCGTGAACGGCAGCGGCGGCTTGACCTGGTACTGACCCCGGCACATCAGGGCATCGGGGAAGTTGATGTTGGCGGCACGCACCTTCAGCAGGACCTGGCCGTCGCCGGGCGTCGGCCGCTCGACGTCCGCCAGCCGCATCACCTCGCCCGGCTCACCGATCTCGTGCACTTGCCATGCCTGCATGCGGGGCCTCCACAGACTGCTTCGTCCGACCAGGTCCCTCGCATACTAAGCGGTCGCTTGCCGATCAGGGAACAGTCGCGTCCGTCACGCCCGCTTCGGCCGCGCCCGCACATGCATCCGCTCCCCCTGCGGCCCGAACAGACTGAGGAACTCCACCGGCCCCTCCCCCGTCGACCCGAACCAGTGCGGCACCCGCGTGTCGAACTCGGCCGCCTCCCCCGCGTTCAACACGATGTCGTGATCGCCCAGGATCATCCTCAGCCGCCCCGACATCACATACAGCCACTCGTAGCCCTCATGGGTCCGCGGCTCCACCGGCTCGGCCTCCTCCTGCGGCACCAGCACCTTGAAGGCCTGCAGGCCGCCGGGCTGGCGGGTCAGCGGCCAGTACGTGCGCCCATGCCTTCTGATCGGCTCGGCCCGCACCCGGGGATCGCGCACCGCGGGCGCGCCCACCAGCTCGTCCAGCGCCACCTCGTGCGCCCGCGCGATCGGCAGCAGCAGCTCCAGGCTGGGCTTGCGCAGGCCTGACTCCAGCCGGGACAGCGTGCTCACCGAGATGCCGGTCGCCTCGGAGAGCCCCGCCAGCGTGGCGCCCCGCTCCTTGCGGATCCGCCGCAGCCGCGGACCGACCTCGGCGAGCACCTCGTCCATGTCCTCGTCGTCGCTCATGGAGTCCATTGCAGTTTCGGCAAATGTGTTTGTCAATGTGGCAGTGGTGGCGCGACCGTCTGGCGTGGAGGTGGTCACCATGACCGAGACATACAGCGACACATACGAGGTGGTCGTCATCGGCGGCGGTGCGGCGGGCCTGTCCGCCGCTCTCGTCCTGGGCCGGGCCCGGCGCCGCACGCTGGTGGTCGACGCGGGCGAGCCACGCAACGCGCCCGCCGCGCACATGCAGGGCTATCTGTCCCGCGACGGCATGTCCCCCGCCGAGTTCCTCGCGATCGGCCGCGAGGAGATCGCGCGGTACGGAGTCGAGCTGGTCCGGGACACGGCCGTGGACGTCACCAAGGGCGAGGACTTCGCGGTCGAGCTCGCGAGCGGACGGACGGTGCGTGCCCGGCGTCTCGTCGTCACCACCGGCCTCAAGGACGAGCTGCCGGACGTCCCCGGCGTCGCCGAGCGCTTCGGGCGTGACGTGCTCCACTGCCCGTACTGCCACGGCTGGGAGGTGCGCGACCAGGCCTTCGGAGTGCTGGCGACCAGCCCGATGGGCGTGCACCAGGCGCTGATCGTCTCCCAGTGGTCCAAGGACGTGACCTTCTTCCTGCACAAGGTCGCCGAGGACGACCTGTCGGACGACGACCTGCGCAGGCTGGCCACGGCCGGCGTGCACGTCGTTCCCGGCGAGGTCGCAGGCCTGGTTGTCGAGGATGACCGCCTGACCGGCGTGCGACTCGCGGACGGTTCGACGTACGACCGCCAGGCGCTGTTCGTGGCACCGCGCGCGATCCCGCAGACCGGGCTGCTCGAACGGCTGGGCGCAGAGATGAACGAGACCCCCTTCGGCGCGTACCCGGTGGTCGACGCGACCGGCCTGACGACCGTGCCGGGCGTGTGGGCCGCGGGCAACGCGATGGGCTTCGGCGAGCAGGTCGTCAACGCGGCGAGCGGCGGCTACCGGGCGGCGGCCACGATCAACGGGGAACTGCTGATGACGGACCTTGACGACACGCCCTAAGGGGCGCAGGGAACTGCGCGACCAGCCACAACGAACCCGCAGACGACCGACGACCCATCGCGGCAATAACCGTTCGTCGGGGTGAAAACCGGCGGAGCCCGTCGCACCATGGGCTGCATGCTGCTGACCCGGCTGGCCCAGGTGTCCCGGGACGTCGCCGCCACCTCGGCGCGGTCCCGGAAGATCGCGCTGCTCGCGGAGCTGTTCCGGGACGCGGAGGCGGACGACGTGCCCATCGTCATCCCGTATCTGGCGGGAAGGCTGCCGCAGGGGCGGCTCGGCGTCGGCTGGAAGGTGCTGAGCCGACCGGTCGCCCCGGCCGCCGAGCCGACCCTGAGCGTGCGCGAGGTGGACGCCCTGCTCAGCGAGCTGGGCAAGGTGGCCGGTCCCGGTTCGCAGGCGGAACGGGCCCGGCTGGTGGGCGAGTTGATGGGCGCGGCCACCGAGGACGAGCAGCGGTTCCTGCTCGGGCTGATCACCGGTGAGGTACGGCAGGGCGCGCTGGACGCGGTGGCGGTCGAGGGCCTCGCGGTGGCGACCGGGGCGCCGCCCGCGGACGTACGCCGGGCGGTGATGCTCGCCGGGTCCCTCCAGACCGTCGCCCAGGCACTGCTCGCGGCCGGCCCGGCGTCCCTGGACCGCTTCCGGCTCACCGTCGGCCGCCCGGTCCTGCCGATGCTGGCGCACAGCGCGTCCTCCGTGGCCGAGGCGGTCGACAAACTCGGCGCGTGCGCGGTCGAGGAGAAGCTCGACGGCATCCGCGTCCAGGTGCACCGGGACGGCGATGTCGTACGCATCTACACCCGCACCCTGGACGACATCACCGACCGGCTGCCCGAACTGTCCTCGGCGGCCCTGGAGTTGAACGGCGAGCGCTTCATCCTGGACGGTGAGGTGATCTCCTTCGGCGCGGACGGGCGGCCCCGTTCCTTCCAGGAGACCGCCGGGCGCGTCGGCTCCCGCGTGGACGTGGCGACGGCGGCCAAGGCGGTCCCCGTCTCCCCCGTCTTCTTCGACGCGCTGTCCGTCGACGACCGCGATCTGCTCGATCTGCCGTTCGCCGAGCGGCACGCGGAGCTGGCCCGGCTGGTGCCCGAGCCGATGCGGGTCCGCCGGACGCTCGTCGACGGACCCGACGGCATCGACGCGGCGGACGCCTTCCTCGCCGAGACCCTGAAGCGCGGCCACGAGGGCATCGTCGCCAAGGCCCTCGACGCCCCCTACAGCGCGGGCCGGCGCGGCGCGTCCTGGCTGAAGGTGAAGCCGGTGCACACGCTCGACCTCGTCGTCCTGGCCGTCGAGTGGGGCCACGGCCGCCGCACCGGCAAGCTCTCCAATCTCCATCTGGGCGCGCTGGGCCCCGACGGCTCCTTCGTCATGCTCGGCAAGACCTTCAAGGGCATGACCGACGCGATGCTCACCTGGCAGACCGAGCGCCTCCAGGAGCTGGCCGTCGAGGACAACGGCTGGGTCGTGACCGTACGCCCGGAACTCGTCGTGGAGATCGCCTACGACGGTCTGCAGAAGTCCACCCGCTATCCGGCCGGCGTCACTCTCCGCTTCGCCCGCGTGGTCCGCTACCGCGAGGACAAGCGGCCGGAGGAGGCCGACACGGTGGAGACGCTGCTGGCCGCACATCCCGAGGTGACGCCGTGAAGACGAGCGCCGGCCTGCTGTTGTTCCGGCACACGAACCAGGGCGTGGAGGTGTTGCTCGGGCATATGGGCGGCCCGTTCTTCGCGCGGCGTGACGCCGGCGCGTGGACCGTGCCCAAGGGCGAGTACGAACCCGAGGAGCCCGCCTGGGACGCCGCCCGCCGTGAGTTCCAGGAGGAGCTGGGGCTGCCGCCGCCGGACGGTGAGGCGATCGACCTCGGCGAGGTCCGGCAGACAGGCGGCAAGATCGTCACCGTATGGGCGGTGGAGGCCGACCTCGACCCGGCTGATGTCGTCCCTGGCACCTTCCGGATGGAGTGGCCGCCGAGATCCGGGCAGACGCAGGAGTTCCCCGAGCTGGACCGGGTGGAGTGGTTGGGGCTCGACCGCGCCCGCGGCGTGATCGTGAAGGCGCAGGCCGCGTTTCTCGACCGGCTGGCGGAGCACTCGGGCTGAACAGCGGCCTACGCGTTGCGGTCCCCGGCGGCGCGCGGGAAGGTCGAACCAAAGCCGCCCTCAGGAGGTCAGCCATGCCCATCGCGACGGTGAACCCGGCGAACGGCGAGACGCTCAAGACGTACGAGGCCATGGGCGCCGAGGAACTGGAGCGCAGGCTCCAGCTCGCCGAAGCCACGTTCCGCACCTACCGGGCGACCGGCTTCGCCGAGCGCGCCCTGCTGCTGCGCCGGGCCGCCGATCTCCTGGAGGAGGACCAGCAGGACATCGGCCGTGTCATGACCACCGAGATGGGCAAGCCGGTCAAGCAGGCCCGCGCGGAGGCCGCGAAGTGCGCCAAGGCGATGCGCTGGTACGCCGACCACGCGGCGGAACTCCTCGCCGACGAGGAACCCGCCGACTCCGACGTGAAGGACTCCGGCGCCTCCCGCGTCCTCGTCCGCTACCGGCCGCTGGGCCCGGTGCTCGCGGTCATGCCGTGGAACTTCCCGCTCTGGCAGGTCATCCGCTTCGCCGCGCCCGCGCTGATGGCGGGCAACGTCGGCCTCCTCAAACACGCCTCGAACGTCCCGCAGACCGCCCTCTACCTGGAGGACCTGTTCCACCGCGCGGGCTTCCCCGAGGGCTGCTTCCAGACCCTGCTCATCGGCTCCGGCTCGGTCGAGGAGGTCCTGCGCGACGAGCGTGTCCGGGCGGCCACCCTCACCGGCAGCGAGCCCGCCGGCCGCGCGGTCGCGTCGGTCGCCGGGGAGATGGTGAAGAAGACGGTGCTGGAGCTGGGCGGCAGCGACCCGTACATCGTCATGCCCTCCGCCGACGTCGACCGGGCCGCCCAAGTCGCCGTCACCGCGCGGGTGCAGAACAACGGTCAGTCCTGCATCGCCGCCAAGCGGTTCATCGTCCACACCGATGTGTACGACGCGTTCGCCGAGCGGTTCACCAAGGGCATGAAAGCGCTGAAGGTCGGCGACCCGATGGAGGAGGACACGGACGTCGGGCCGCTGGCGAGCGAGCAGGGACGGGCCGACCTGGAGGAGCTGGTGGATGACGCGACGCGCAGCGGTGCGGCGGTGTTGTGCGGCGGCCACCGGCTCCGACGGCCCGAGCTGCCCGGTTGGTACTACCCGCCGACTGTTCTCACCGGCATCACGCGCGAGATGCGCATCCATCGCGAGGAGGCGTTCGGGCCAGTGGCGACGCTGTACCGCGTGGGCGACCTGGACGAGGCCGTGCTCATCGCCAACGACTCGTCGTTCGGGCTGAGTTCCAACGTCTGGACGCGCGACGGGGCCGAGGTCGACCGGTTCGTACGGGACCTGGAGGCCGGTGGCGTGTACGTCAACGGGATGACGGCGTCCCACCCCGCGTTCCCGTTCGGCGGAGTGAAGCGGTCCGGGTACGGGCGTGAGCTGTCCGGGCACGGAATCCGCGAGTTCTGCAACATCACGACCGTATGGCACGGAGCGTGAGGGTTCCGCGGCTACGATCCCCTTTGTGAACCGCGAAGTGACTCTGCCTCTGATCGTCGACGACCGCGGGACCTTGCAGGTGGCTGCCGCCGATGTCAGCAAGTTGTTGCGGACGGTGGGTGCGCGATGGCTGCATCTTGTCGAGGCCGAGCAGGAGGAGCTGGACGAGGACACGGTGGCGGCGCTGACGATCGAGCTGGCCAAACTGGCCGACCGTATCGATGTCGCCTGTATCGCGCACAGCAGCGGGGGCACGCCGTAGGCGTTAGGCAATTCCAGTGATCCCCAATTTGGAGTAGTCCGGCGCGAGATAGTCGCCCCGTCGGGTGATCGTGAATGCACAACCTTCTGACCGGGGGGCGCAGGCCTTCCGGAAGGCGAAAGCAGGCACGGTTCATGGCGACTTTGTGCAGACCCTCGGTGTCCGTTCCAGAGCACGTGATCACGATGGAGGAGACGCTGGAGCTGGCTCGCTCCCGCCACTCCGACCACCCTCAACTGCCGCTGGCCCTCCGGCTGATCGAGAACACCGGCGTACGCACCCGGCACATCGTGCAGCCGATCGAGGAGACCCTGAAGCACCCCGGCTTCGAACACCGCAACAAGGTCTACGAGGCCGAGGCGAAGGCCCGGGTCCCGGCGGTCGTACAGCGGGCGCTCGACGACGCGGAGCTGCTCACCACCGACATCGACGTGATCATCTATGTGTCGTGCACGGGCTTCATGATGCCCTCGCTCACGGCCTGGCTGATCAACGAGATGGACTTCGACAGCACCACCCGCCAGATCCCCATAGCCCAGCTGGGCTGCGCGGCCGGCGGGGCGGCGATCAACCGGGCGCACGACTTCTGCACGGCCTACCCCGAGGCCAACGCGCTCATCGTGGCCTGCGAGTTCTGCTCGCTGTGCTACCAGCCGACCGACCTCGGCGTCGGCTCTCTGCTGTCCAACGGCCTGTTCGGCGACGGCATCGCCGCCGCGGCGGTCCGCGGGCGCGGGGGCGAGGGGATCACGCTGGAGCGCAACGGCTCGTACCTGATCCCCAAGACCGAAGAGTGGATCATGTACGACGTCCGGGCCACCGGATTCCACTTCCTGCTGGACAAGCGGGTGCCGGCCACCATGGAGCCGCTCGCCCCGGCGCTGCAGGACCTCGCGGGCATGCACGGCTGGGACGCCGCTGACCTGGACTTCTACATAGTCCATGCGGGCGGGCCCCGAATACTCGACGACCTCAGCAAGTTTCTGCAGGTCGACCCGCACGCGTTCCGGTTCAGCCGGTCGACGCTCACCGAGTACGGCAACATCGCCAGCGCCGTCGTCCTGGACGCGCTGCGCCGGCTGTTCGAGGAGGGCGGCGCCGAGCACAAGGCGCGCGGGCTCCTCGCCGGGTTCGGTCCCGGTATCACCGCCGAGATGGCCCTGGGCCGCTGGCACCGCAACTGACGAGACGACGTGAGATGACCGAAGAGACGATCACCGAGACCCTTCCCCCCGTGCGGCACTGGCCGGCGCTCGACCTGTCGGGCGTGGACTTCGACCCGGTCCTCGGCCAGCTGATGGACGAGGGCCCGGTCACCCGGATCCAGCTGCCCAACGGCGAGGGCTGGGCCTGGCTGGTCACCCGCTACGACGACGTACGCATGGTGACCAACGACCCCCGGTTCAGCCGCGAGGCCGTCATGGACCGGCAGGTCACCCGGCTCGCCCCGCACTTCATCCCGGCCCGCGGCGCGGTCGGCTTCCTGGACCCGCCGGACCACACCCGGCTGCGCCGCTCGGTGGCCGCCGCGTTCACCGCGAAGGGCGTGGAGCGGGTACGGGAGAAGTCGCGCCGCATGCTGGACGAACTGGTCGACGAACTCCTCCAGGACGGCCCGCCCGCCGACCTCACCGAGACGGTGCTGAGCCCCTTCCCCATCGCCGTGATCTGCGAGCTGATGGGCGTCCCGGCCGCCGACCGGCACGGCATGCACACCTGGACCCAGCTCATCCTGTCCTCCTCGCACGGCGCCGACGTCAGCGAGAAGGCCAAGAACGAGATGGGCGCCTACTTCGCCGACCTCATCGGCATGCGCGAGGGCAGCACCGGCGAGGACGTCACCTCGCTGCTCGGCGCTGCCGTCGGCAAGGGCGAGGTGACGCTGGAGGAGGCCGTCGGGCTCGCGGTGCTTCTCCAGATCGGCGGCGAGGCGGTCACCAACAACAGCGGGCAGATGTTCTACATCCTGCTGACCCGCCCCGACCTCGCGGCCCGGCTGCGCGCCGAGCCGGAGATCCGCCCCCAGGCCATCGACGAGTTGCTGCGCTACATCCCGCACCGCAACGCCGTGGGGCTGTCCCGGATCGCGATGGAGGACGTCGGCATCAAGGGCGTACGGATCCGGGCGGGCGACGCGATCTACGTGTCGTACCTCGCCGCCAACCGCGACCCGGACGTCTTCCCGCAGCCCGAGATGATCGACTTCTCGCGCAACCCCAACCCCCACGTCTCCTTCGGCTTCGGCCCGCACTACTGCCCCGGCGGCATGCTGGCCCGGCTGGAGTCCGAGCTCCTGGTCGACGCGCTCCTCGACCGGGTGCCGGGACTGAAACTCGCCGTGCCGCCCCGGGAAGTGCCCTTCAAGAAGGGCGCGTTGATCCGCGGGCCCGAGGCCCTGCCGGTCACGTGGTGAGACGCCGATGACGGCGACGGAGGGGCTGCTCGTACCACCGGGCCACGGCCGGGTCGTCCAGACACCGGCCCAGCACGTGACCTTCAAGGTGACCGGCACGCACTCCCGGACGGCCTCCACCTTCGAGGTACTCGTCCCCCCGGGCTTCGACGTCGGCGCCCATGTGCACACGCGCAGCGAGGAGTTGTTCTACGTCCTGGAAGGCGAGCTGGACGTGCTCGCCTTCGAGCCGCGTATCCGCACCCCCGACAACTGGCAGAAGTGGGAGTCGAGTTCGGGCAGCAGGGTCGTACGGGCGACACCGGGCACGGTCATCGTCGTCCCGCCCGGCTGCCCGCACGCCTTCGCCAACCCGACGAACACCCAGGCCAAGATGTTCTTCCAGGCATCCCCGCCACCGGATCACGAGCGGTATTTCGAGGAGCTGCTGGAGATCCTGGGGAATGGGGGTCCGCCGGATCATGCGGCGATCGAGGAGTTGCGCAGGCGCTATGACATCGAGCAGCTGACGCCGCTACGACATCGTTAACGGATGGGCATGCCGGACAGGGTGCGTGCGATGACCAGGCGCTGGATCTCGCTCGTCCCCTCGAAGATCGTGTAGATCGCCGCGTCCCGGTGCATCCGCTCCACGGGGTATTCCCTCGTGTACCCGTTCCCGCCCAGGATCTGGATCGCCTGGGCGGTCACCTTCTTGGCCGTCTCGCTCGCGAACAGCTTGGACATCGAGCCCTCGGCCGCGGTGAACGGCTTCCCGTTGACCGCCATCCAGGACGCACGCCAGACCAGCAGACGGGCCGCGTCGATGGACGTCCGCATGTCCGCGATCTCGAAGGCGACACCCTGATTGTCGATGATCGGGCGCCCGAACTGCTCACGGGTCGTGGCGTAGTCGAGGGCCACCTCGTACGCGGCACGGGCCGTACCGACGGCCATCGCACCCACCGCCGGCCGCGAGGCTTCGAACGTAGCCATCGCCGCGTTCTTCACCCGCTCACCACCGGACGCCTTCGCCCTCTCGCGGGCCCGCGCCAGCCGCTCGTCCAGCTTCTCCTTGCCGCCCAGCAGGCAGGAGCCCGGAACCCGCGCGTTGTCCAGGACGACCTCGGCGGTGTGCGAGGCGCGGATGCCGTGCTTCTTGAACTTCTGGCCCTGGGACAGGCCGGGCGTGTTCGGCGGGACGATGAAGGAGGCGTGACCCTTGGAGCCGAGGTCGGGGTCGACGACCGCGACGACCACATGGACGTTGGCGATGCCGCCGTTGGTCGCCCAGGTCTTCGTGCCGTTGAGCACCCACTCGTCCTTGGCCTCGTCGTACACGGCACGCGTCCGCATGGAGGCCACATCGGAGCCGGCGTCGGGCTCGGAGGAGCAGAACGCGGCGACCTTGACATCGTTGGCATCGCCGTACATCTGGGGAATCCAGGTGCCGATCTGTTCCTCGGTGCCGTTGGCGAGGACGCCGACGGCGGCGAGGCCCGTGCCGACGATGGACAGGCCTATGCCCGCGTCGCCCCAGAACAACTCCTCCATGGCCATGGGGATGCCGAGGCCGGTGGGGTCGAAGTACTGCTGGGCGTAGAAGTCCAGGGAGTAGATGCCGACCTTGGCGGCCTCCTGGATGACAGGCCAGGGAGTTTCCTCACGCTCGTCCCATTCGGCGGCTGCGGGACGGATGACGTCGGCGGCGAAACCGTGCAGCCAGTCCCGGACCTCCTTCTGTTCGTCGTTGAGCTCCATGGTGAACTCAGCCATGTCCCCTCCAGCAGCGCACTATCCTGTTACTTGCGGTAACCGCAGTCTGTTACCGACCGGTAGGAAAAGTCAACTCCCGACGACGGCCCGCCAGCCAGTTCGATGTCAGGAGCGTAATGAGTGTTAGTTTGCGCAGGCGTCACCGATCGAGCAGGGGGAGATCACATGGACACCACACAGCGGACCGATCAGCAGCGCTCCGCCGACCGCCGGCGGCGTGAGCTGCTGGAGGCCGCGGACAGAGTGGTGCTGCGCGACGGCCCGCAGGCCTCGATGAACGCTATCGCGGCGGAGGCGGGCATCACGAAGCCGATCCTCTACCGGCACTTCGGTGACAAGGGCGGGCTTTACGCAGCCCTTGCCAAGCGGCACACCGATGCGCTGCTGGATTCCCTGAGGGCCGCGTTGGACGCCCCGGCGGACCGGCGGGAGCGGGTCGAGGCCACGCTCGACACGTATCTCGCGGCGATCGAGGCACGTCCTCAGGTGTACCGGTTCCTGATGCATCCGTCCGAGGGGTCGACGAGTGACCACGGGTTCGATGTCGGCGTTCAGTCGGGGCCGCTGCTGCGGCGGATGGGCGAGGAGTTGGCCCAGGTCATCGAGGACCGGCTGGATCTCGGGCCGGGGAGCCAGCAGTTGGCTCGGGTGTGGGGGCACGGGATCGTCGGGATGATGCACGCGGCCGGGGACTGGTGGCTGGGGGAACGGCCGTGTTCTCGGGCTGAGTTGGTGCGGAGTCTGGCCGACCTGTTGTGGGGTCGGTTGGCTGCGGCGGGGGACAAGGTGGGGGGTCCGGGGTTCTGAGGGACGTGACCCTCAGCGGCCCCAGGAGGCTTTCGTCACTTGTCGCATCAATCTTCTGTGGCGCCAACCCGTCAAGTGGTCCGCGTAGACCCTGCCCTCCAAGTGGTCGCACTCGTGCTGCAGGCACCGCGCGAAGAAGCCCGTGCCATGAAGCGTGATCGGCTCTCCCGTCGCTGTGAAGCCCTCCACCACCGCATGGTCGTACCGTTCCGTTCCCGCCTCCAGGCCCGGCAGGGACAAGCAGCCCTCCGGGCCGCGGATCACCACGCCATCCGCCTCCACCAGCCGCGGGTTCACGACATGTCCCAGATGCCGTATGTCCTCGTCGTCCGGGCAGTCGTAGACGAAGACCCGCAACGGCTCACCCACTTGGTTCGCGGCGAGGCCCACGCCCTGCGCCGCGTACATCGTGGCGAACAAGTCCTCCACGAGTGCCGAGAGTTCCGGACCGAAGTCGGTCACCTCGCGGCACCGCTCATGCAACAGCGGAGCACCATGCAGGGTGAGGGGCCGGACGCGCCCGTGCGCGCCCGGAATGGAGCCGTTTCGCATGGCCGCAAGGGTACGGCGATTCGGGAGTGCGAATGGATCTCGATAGGCTGACCACCACCACGTTGCCGTCAGGCAGAGGCGCGGCGCGTACGCAAGGAGGATCGAGAACTGATGGCAGGCAACTCGGACCCGCTCACGCCGCGGGCCAAGCTGGCCGTGACCGCGGGCAAGGCGGTCGCGGCGGCATCGCGTGCCGCGGGGCGCGGGAGCGGTTCGGTGATCGGCGGCCGCGTGGCGCTCAAGCTCGACCCCGACCTCCTCGCCCGGCTCGCCCAGAACCTGGACGTGATCCTGGTGTCGGCGACCAACGGCAAGACCACGACGACCCGGCTGATCGCCGAGGCCCTGCGCGCCGCGGGCCCGGTCGTCTCGAACGCCCTCGGTGCCAACATGCCCGCCGGTATCACCTCCGCGCTGGCCGGTGGGTCCGAGGCGCGGTACGGCGTGATCGAGGTCGACGAGAAGTACCTCGCCGGGGTGGCCCGGGACACCGACCCGAAGTGCATCGCCCTGCTCAACCTCTCCCGCGACCAGCTCGACCGCGCCGCCGAGACCCGGATGCTCGCCGAGAACTGGCGGGAAGGGCTCGCGGGCTCCAAGGCCGTGGTCGTCGCCAACGCCGACGACCCGCTCGTGGTGTGGGCCGCGTCCTCCTCCCCCAACGTGATCTGGGTCGCCGCCGGACAGATGTGGAAGGACGACGCCTGGTCCTGCCCGTCCTGCGGTGGCGTGATGCAGCGGCCGGGCGACGACTGGTTCTGCAGTGAGTGCGGTTTCCGGCGGCCGACGCCCAGCTGGGCGCTCTCGGGCGACCACGTACTCGATCCGCACGGCTCCGCCTGGCCCATTCACCTCCAGCTGCCGGGCCGTGCCAACAAGGCCAACGCCGCCTCGTCGGCCGCCGTCGCCGCCGTGTTCGGGGTGCCGCCGCAGGTCGCGCTGGAGCGGATGTACCAGGTGCAGGCCGTGGCCGGGCGCTATGACGTGGTGCAGTTCATGGAGCGCGATCTGCGGCTGCTGCTCGCGAAGAACCCGGCCGGCTGGCTGGAGACGTTCTCGCTCATCGACCCGCCGCCCACCCCGGTGATCCTCTCCGTGAACGCGCGCGGCGCCGACGGCACCGACACCTCCTGGCTGTGGGACGTCGACTACACGCGGCTGACCGGGCACCCGATCTGCGTCATCGGCGACCGCAGGCTGGACCTCGCGGTACGTCTGGAAGTCGCGAACCAGCACTTCCAGGTCTGCGAGAACCTCGACCAGGCCGTGCAGATGAGCCCGCCCGGCCGGATCGAGGTCATCGCCAACTACACCGCCTTCCAGGACCTGCGCCGCCGCGTCGGCAACTGACACACAGGGGACTTTTGTGAGCGACAACAGCCTGCGGGTCGTCTGGATCTATCCCGACCTGCTCAGCACCTACGGCGACCAGGGCAACGTCCTGGTCGTGGAGCGCCGGGCCCGGCAGCGCGGCCTCGACGTGGCCCGCCTGGACGTCCGCAGCGACCAGCCGATCCCGACGTCCGGCGACATCTACCTGATCGGCGGCGGCGAGGACCGGCCGCAGCGGCTCGCGGCCGAGCGGCTGCGACGGGACGGCGGACTGCAGCGCGCCGTCGGCAACGGCGCGATCGTGTTCTCGGTGTGCGCGGGCTACCAGATCCTCGGCCACGAGTTCATCAACGACCTCGGCCAGCGTGAGCCCGGTCTCGGGCTGCTGGATGTGGTGTCCGTGCGCGGTGAGGGTGAGCGATGCGTCGGCGACGTGCTCGGGGACATCGACCCACGCCTCGGGCTGCCGCCGCTGACCGGCTTCGAGAACCACCAGGGCGTCACCCACCTCGGCCCCACCGCCCGCCCCCTCGCCCAGGTGAAGCTCGGCAAGGGCAACGGCACGGGAGACGGCACGGAGGGCGCGTACAACGACACGGTGTTCGGTACGTACATGCACGGTCCGGTGCTGGCCCGGAACCCGCTGATCGCGGACCTGCTGCTGAAGCTGGCGCTCGACGTGAACGCGCTGCCGCCGACCGACGACCGGTGGTACGAGGCACTGCGGGGCGAGCGCATCGCGGCGGCGCAGCAGCCTGCCTGAGCTGCCTGTACACCTGGGCTCCAGCCAGGCTTTACCAGCCCGTCTGACGCTGTGTCCGCACAGGTGAGCGGGGTCGTCCAGCAGGCGGACGCACGGTTCGGCCCCGCCCCCACCTCCCGCTAGGGTGGCGGGGATCGAACCGGACAACGTGGTCCGGTCCCCGGCCCCACGTTGAGAAGGTATTTCGGGCGATGCGCATTGGTGTCCTCACGTCCGGCGGCGACTGCCCCGGCCTGAACGCCGTCATCCGGTCCGTCGTGCACCGTGCCGTCGCCGACCACGGCGACGAGGTCATCGGTTTCCGGGACGGCTGGAAGGGCCTCCTGGAGTGCGACTACCTCAAGCTCGACCTCGACGCGGTGGGCGGCATCCTCGCTCGCGGCGGCACGATCCTCGGTTCCTCCCGCGTCCAGCCGTCCCACCTGAGGGACGGGGTCGAGCGGGCGAAGGGCCACGTCGCGGACCTCGGTCTCGACGCCATCATCCCGATCGGCGGCGAGGGCACGCTGAAGGCCGCCCGGCTGATGTCGGACAGCGGCCTGCCCATCGTCGGCGTGCCCAAGACCATCGACAACGACATCGCGGTCACCGACGTCACCTTCGGCTTCGACACGGCCGTGGGCGTGGCGACCGAGGCGCTGGACCGCCTCAAGACCACCGCCGAGTCCCACCAGCGTGTGCTCGTGGTCGAGGTCATGGGCCGCAACACCGGCTGGATCGCCCTCCACTCCGGCATGGCGGCGGGCGCCCATGCCATCGTCGTACCGGAACGGCCCTTCGACATCGAGGAGTTGGCCGCGGTCGTCGGGCAGCGGTTCCAGGCCGGGAAGCGGTTCGCGATCGTCGTGGCGGCGGAGGGGGCCAAGCCGAAGCCGGGCTCCATGGCCTTCGACGAGGGCGGCAAGGACATCTACGGCCATGAGCGCTTCGCCGGGATCGCCCGTCAGCTGTCGATCGAGCTGGAGGAGCGGCTGGGGAAGGAAGCCCGGCCGGTGATTCTCGGGCATGTGCAGCGTGGGGGGACGCCGACCGCGTACGACCGTGTGCTCGCCACTCGGTTCGGGTGGCATGCGGTGGAGGCCGTGCACCGTGGGGAGTTCGGGAAGATGACGGCGCTTCGTGGGACCGACATCGTGATGGTGTCGTTGGCGGAGGCCGTCGAGACGCTGAAGACGGTTCCGGCGGACCGATACGAAGAAGCCGAATGCGTGCTTTAGCTCAGGTAGTGGCGAACTGAAGAGTCTGCCCCCGGCCGCAGCTGCGGCCGGGGGCAGTTCTAGTCTGTGTGCGGACAGACTTGCACAACCCCCACGAATCAGGAGCCGCCGGAAATGGATCACAGCGGGCACGGCATGACCATGGATCTGCCGCCGTTCACGCTGGGGCGGGGTCTTCAGTGGTCGGCCGACCCGTTCTTCCTCGTCGCCTGTCTGGTGGGGCTCGCGCTGTACGCGTACGGCGTCGTGCGGCTGCGGCGGCGCGGTGACAGCTGGCCGGTGGGGCGGACGATCTCGTACGTCGTCGGTGTACTGACCATCGCGCTGGTGATGTGCACCAAGCTGAACGACTACGGCATGGTGATGTTCAGCGTGCACATGGTGCAGCACATGGTGATCAGCATGCTGTCGCCGATCCTGATCCTGCTCGGCGCCCCGATCACGCTCGCGCTGCGGGCGCTGCCCGTCGCGGGCAAGGGGCGCAAGGGGCCGCGCGAGTTGCTGCTGGCGGTGCTGCACAGCCGGTACATGCAGATCATCACGCACCCGGCCTTCACCATTCCGTTGTTCATCGCGAGCCTGTACGCGCTCTACTTCACGCCGCTCTTCGACTTCCTGATGGGGTCCAAGACGGGGCACATCGCGATGATGGTGCACTTCCTCGCCGTGGGGGTCGTCTTCTTCTGGCCGATCATCGGCGTCGACCCGGGACCGAACCGGCCCGGTTATCTGATGCGGATGCTGGAGCTGTTCGCGGGCATGCCGTTCCACGCGTTCTTCGGTATCGCGTTGATGATGGCGTCCACGCCGATGGTCGAGACGTTCAAGAACCCGCCTGCCTCGCTCGGTATCGACGCGCTCTCCGACCAGAACGCGGCCGGCGGAATCGCCTGGGCGTTCAGTGAGATCCCATCGGTGCTGGTGCTGCTCGCGTTGTTGTTCCAGTGGCACAGCAGTGAGCAGCGGCAGGCACGGCGCAAGGACCGGGCGGCCGACCGGGACGGCGACAAGGAACTCGAGGCGTACAACGCCTATTTGGCCTCATTGAACGCACGGGGACACTGACCGGCATTTCGTTCAGTAGCATGAAGCGCATAGGGGGAACCGCCGGGGGGAGCGGTGATGACTTTGCGCAGGATTGCCGTCCTGTTGATTTTCGTTCTGTCGTTGAGTGCGTGCGACGCGGATACACCGTTGCGCGTGGTGAAAGCGGTCGCCGCGGGAGCTCCGTCGCTCGCGCCCTTCTTCGGCGAGAGCAGCGGGCTGGGGCGCGACGCACAGATACGGTCGCAGCCTGCCCGGGGCAGCCTTCAGCAAGGGGACACGCCCGGACTGTACGGGGGTTCGAAGCAACCGACGATCTGTGATGCCGGGAAACTCGAACGGTTTCTCACTGATCCCGCGAATGAGCAGAAGGCGCGGGCGTGGGCGCAGGCGCTCGACATCACGACGGACGGGATTCCGGCCTATCTGGACCGGCTCACACCAGTTCTGCTGCGTCACGACACTCTCGTGAAGAACCATGACTACAAGAAGGGAAAGGCCGTCCCCTTCGACTCATTGCTCCAGGCTGGAATCGCGGTTCTCGTGGATTCGCAGGGGCAGCCCGCCGTCAAGTGCTCATGCGGAAATCCATTGCGGCCGTTCGATGGGGACACCGGTCGGATTTCCGTCGAGTTCGAGGACGGGAATAGGCAATGGGCCGGATTCGACCGTTCCGCCGTCGTGGCCGTGCGGCCGGCGCCGCGTGCCCTGGAGCGGATCGCCCTCGTCGACGTGGCGGATCCCGACCGGGGCATGAACCGTCCGGTCGGCACGGCGGGCGGGGAAGACCGCGCCTTCGACACACGGGAGCGGCGGGCGGTGCCGAACGTCGCCGGGACGACCTTCGGCGAGGCGAGCCGGCGGTTGGCCGACAAGGGGCTGGCGGTCGCGTTCGACGGGACGGGACTGCCGCCGGACGGTGCGCGGGTCACGACGTCGGATCCGCCCGCGGGGACCGAGCTGAGGTTCGGGGAGTATGTGCTGCTGAGTGTGGGCGGGGGTGAGTCGGGAGGCTCCGGCGGATCCGACGGGCCGGGTGGGTCCGGTGGGTCGACCTCTCCCCCGGCATCCGGCTCCTCCCCGTCGACCGACGGACCTGGCAGCACGCCGCCCTCATCGTCGGGTGGCAGCCCGGGATCATCGTCTTCGCCGCCCTCGTCCGGTACGACGCCCAGTCCTCCGGCGCCTCCATCGAGCCCGCCGCCCGGTTCCAAGCCGCCTGCCACAAGCACGCCGCCGCCCGCCGATCCTCCCCCAAGCAGCCCACCGACGCCGCCGACGAGCAACCCCCCGGAGACCGGCAGCGCGCCCCCACCCAGCGCCTCGGCCACCAGCAGCGCGCCCGTCACCAGCGGACCGGCGACAAGCGAACCCGCAGGCAGTACCCCGGTCACCGGCACAGCCACGACCAGCACCCCGGAGAGCCGCGTCCCGGTCACCGGCGCGGCCGCCTCCGGCGTCACCACGTAGCACCCCGCAGAACCCGGGAGTCAGCGGATGCCTTCAGGATCACCGACGTCGGGAGTGGGCCGGGTCATCGCCGGCCGCTATCTGCTGCTGAATCGGCTCGGCAGCGGCGGTATGGGCCATGTGTGGCTCGCTCACGACCAGAGACTGGCGTGCGAGGTCGCGCTCAAGGAGATCGTGTTCCGCGACCCGGCGGAGGCGGGGCACGAGCGGGAGGCGCGGGTGGCACGCGCTCGCGCGGAGGCCCGGCACGCGGCCGGGCTGCGTGGCCATCCGCATGTGGTGACCGTGCACGACGTGCTGGAGCACGACGGCCTGCCGTGGATCGTCATGGAGTACCTGCCCGGCGCGGTCGACCTGCGCGACCTGGTCACCCAGCGCGGCCCGCTGGGCCCCGCGGAGGGCGCCCGGATCGGGCTCGCGGTGCTGGACGCGCTGACCGCAGGGCACGAGCGGGGTGTGATGCACCGGGATGTGAAACCGGCGAACATCCTGCTGGCGCCGGACCGCACCGGGTCGCCGTACGGCCGGGTCCTGCTCACCGACTACGGCATCTCGGTGCAACCGGACGCGGGCGAGACGCGGTACACGCTTACGTCCATGCTGGTCGGCACGGCGGGGTATCTGGCGCCGGAGCGGGCCGCGGGCGGGCCGCCGACCCCGGCCGCCGATCTGTTCTCGTTGGGCTGCACGCTGTATCACGCGGTCGAGGGGCTGGGGCCGTTCGAGCGGGAGTCGCATCTCGCGGAGATCACCGCGGTGGTGACCGAGGAGCCGCGTCCCCCGGAGCGCGCGGGTGCGCTGGGGCCGGTGATCCAGGCGATGCTCGTCAAGGATCCGGGGCAGCGGATCTCCGCGACGGAGGCGGAGGCGGCGCTGTCGCGGATCGTGACGCCGCAGGCCGAGCCGTATGCGCGGACGCAGACCGACCTCGGGTCGCAGCCGCCCTGGGCCGCCGGGCCGGAGCCTTCTCCTCAGGGGTTCGGGCCGGTTGTCCTCGCGCCACCGGGCAGGCGCCGGCGTACCCGTCCGAACGCTGTTCGGGCCGTCGTCGCCGGTCTGCTCGGGCTGGCGCTCGCGGCAGGCGGCGTCTGGTACGCCGTGGCCCAGCAGAGGAGCAGCGGTGAGGACGGGACCGGGCTGCCGTACGGAACGGCCGTCGGGCTGGCCGAGCCGCTGAAGGACGGCGACTGTGTCCTCGCCGACTGGCCCACGGCGACCCGGTTCCAGGGCACCCCGCGCCTGACCGTGGACGCCGGCTGCGGTGACCAGGCGACGGACGGGCAGGTGATGGCGTTCGTCGAGACCGCGTCCGCCGAGGAGGCTGCCGCCGAGGGGGCTGCGCGCTGTGAGGAGCGGACGCAGGAGATCCGCGGAAAGCTCGCGGACGTCCGCAGTCTCGCCGTCGTGCCGTCCGAGCCGGGTTTCGAGGCGGCCGGTGGGCGGATCGCCTGTCTGGTGCTGGGTGCGCACGGGCCGGTGTACGGGCCGCTGGACGGGCACCGCAAGGTGGGGACGGCGTTCGCGGACACGTCGACGATGCAGAAGCGGGACTGTCTGGCCGTACCGTCGAACCGGGCTGCCCGGCTGGTCTCCTGCGAGGGCCCGTACGACGAGATGGTGCTCGGATTCACCCGGCTGGGCGCCGATGTCACGCTCACCGAGGCGCGTACCGAGTCGGATGCGGCGTGTGCGCGGGATGTGCCGCCGCGGGACTACGGCTTCGATCCGTCGGCGTATCTGGCGGGGTCGTGGACGAGCGCGGGGCCGTGGAAGTCGGGAACGCATTTCGTCGTGTGCACCGTGCGGAGGCAGAACGGGGGCACCATGGAGGGGGACGGACCATGAGGAGGGTGTTGCGATGCCCGGTTCTTCGGACGGATCGACCAAGGCGATGGGGGTGCTCACGGTCGGCGGACTGGTCGTGGTGACCGCCTATACGGTGGCGCTCGGCAGCAGTGGCTGGCTGTGGTTCGGCTGGGTCGTGCTGGGGCTGATCACCCTCGGAATGATCGTCACCAAGAGCACGTGAGCGTCAAGGGCGGGTCAGCCGGCTCGCCGAGTGCACGCCCGGCTGGTACTTCGGCAGCCGGGCGGTGACTTTCATGCCCGCTCCCACGGCGGTCTCGATGACGAGGCCGTAGTCGTCTCCGTACACCTGGCGGAGCCGGTCGTCGACGTTGGACAGGCCGATGCCGCCCGACGGGCTGGCCTCGCCGGCGAGGATGCGGCGCAGGGCGACGGGGTCCATTCCGGCGCCGTCGTCCTCGATGACGACCAGCGCCTCGGCTCCGGCGTCCTGTGCGGTGATGCTGATGTGGCACTTGCCCGCGGAGGCCGCCTTGCCTTCGAGCCCGTGCTTCACGGCGTTCTCGACGAGCGGCTGGAGGCAGAGGAAGGGCAGGGCGACCGGCAGTACCTCCGGGGCGATCTGGAGGGTGACGGAGAGGCGGTCGCCGAAGCGTGCCCGGACGAGCGCCAAGTAGTGGTCGATGGCGTGGAGTTCGTCGGCGAGGGTGGTGAAGTCGCCGTGCCTGCGGAACGAGTAGCGGGTGAAGTCGGCGAATTCCAGGAGCAGTTCGCGGGCGCGCTCGGGGTCGGTGCGGACGAACGAGGCGATCACCGCGAGCGAGTTGAAGATGAAGTGGGGGGATATCTGGGCGCGCAGGGCCTTGATCTCGGCCTCGATCAGGCGGGTGCGGGACTGGTCCAGGTCAGCCAGCTCCAACTGGACGGAGACCCAGCGGGCGACTTCACCGGCGGCGCGCACGAGCACCGCCGATTCGCGCGGCGCGCACGCGACGAGCGTTCCGTGCACCCGGTCGTCGACGGTGAGCGGGGCGACGACGGCCCAGCGGACCGGGCAGTCGGGCGTCTCGCAGGTCAGCGGGAAGGCCTCCCCGCGGCCGGACTCCAGGGGGCCGGCGAGGCGGTCCATGATCTCCGCCCGGTGGTGGCCGCCCACCCCGTCCCAGACCAGCACCTCCTTCTGGTCCGTCAGGCACAGCGCGTCCGTGCCGAGCAGCGTGCGCAGCCTGCGGGCCGACTTGCGGGCGGTCTCCTCGGTCAGGCCCGCGCGCAACGGGGGCGCGGCGAGGGACGCGGTGTGCAGGGTCTGGAAGGTGGCGTGCTCGACCGGGGTACCGAGACCGACGAGGCTTTCGGGGCGTGCGGTGCGACGCCCGAGCCAGAATCCGGCGGCCAGCAGCGGGAGGATCGCCACGCACAAACCTGCGATGAATCCGCTCACGCCTTCACCTCCGTCCGCAGCTCCTCCGGCAGATGGAACCGGGCCAGGATCGCCGCCGTCCCCGCCGGTACGCGACTGGGCGTGGCCAGGGACACCAGCACCATGGTGAGGAAGCCCAGCGGGACCGACCAGATGGCGGGCCAGGCGAGCAGGGCGTGGAAGGCGCCGCTGCCCGGGAAGCCCGCCATGGTCGCGGCGACGGCGACGAGTGCGGAGCCGCCGCCCACCAGCATTCCGGCGGCGGCACCGGGCGGGGTGAGCCGCCGCCACCAGATCCCGAGCACGAGCAGCGGGCAGAACGACGACGCGGACACGGCGAAGGCCAGCCCTACGGCGTCGGCGACCGGCAGTCCGCCCACCAGGACGCTGGCGGCCACGGGTACGGCCATCGCGAGGACCGTACCGAGCCGGAAGTGCCGTACACCGCGCGACGGGAGGACGTCCTGGGTGAGCACGCCCGCCACGGCCATCGTCAGTCCCGACGCCGTCGACAGGAACGCGGCGAAGGCTCCCCCGGCGACCAGCGCGCCGAGCAGGTCGCCGCCGAGGCCGCCGATCATGCGGTCGGGCAGGAGCAGGACGGCGGCGTCCGCGTCGCCGGTGAGGGTGAGTTCGGGGGCGTACAGGCGGCCCAGGGCGCCGTAGACCGGGGGCAGCAGGTAGAACGCGCCGATCAGGCCCAGGACGGCGACCGTGGTGCGGCGAGCGGCGACTCCGTGTGGGCTGGTGTAGAAGCGGACGACGACGTGCGGCAGGCCCATGGTGCCGAGGAAGGTGGCGAGGATCAGTCCGTACGTCGCGTACAGCGGGCGTTCGCCGCGGCTCTCGGCCTGCGAGGGTGACAGGCTGCCGTCGCCGACGCGGTCGGCCTCGGGGACGGGGGCGCCCTTGGCGAAGGTGAGCCGGGTGCCGGCGTCGATGTGGTGGGTGCCTGCGGGGAGGCGTAGTTCGGTGTCCTCGTGGGCGCGGCCGTCGACGGTGCCGCTCACCGTGACCGTCAGCGGCGTGTCGAGCTTCATGTCGAGGCTGTCGTTGACGCGGACGACGCGCTGTTCGCGGAAGGTGGCCGGTTCCTCGAAGGCGCGGGTCGGCGAGCCGTCGCCCTGCCAGGCGAGGACCAGGAAGAGGGCGGGGACCAGCAGGGCGGTGAGCTTGAGCCAGTACTGGAAGGCCTGCACGAAGGTGATGCTGCGCATGCCGCCGGCTGCGACGGTGGCGACCACGACGACCGCGACGATCAGGCCGCCGAGCGAGTCGGGCGCCCCGGTGAGGACGGTCAACGTCAGCCCGGCGCCCTGGAGCTGGGGCAGCAGGTAGAGCCAGCCGACGCCGACGACGAAGGCGCCCGCGAGCCGCCGTACCGCCTGGGAGGCGAGGCGGGCCTCGGCGAAGTCGGGCAGCGTGTAGGCGCCGGAGCGGCGCAGCGGGGCGGCGACGAAGATCAGCAGCACGAGATAGCCCGCCGTGTAGCCGACGGGGTACCAGAGCATGTCGGGGCCCTGCACCAGGACCAGCCCCGCGATGCCCAGGAAGGAGGCGGCGGAGAGGTACTCGCCGCTGATGGCGGCCGCGTTGAGGCGGGGGCCGACGGTGCGGGAGGCGACGTAGAAGTCGGAGGTGGTGCGGGAGATGCGCAGGCCGAACGCGCCGACGAGGACCGTCGCCAGAACGACGAGGGCGACGGCGGGGACGGCGTAGCTGGAGTTCATCGGTCCGCGGCTTCAGCGGTCTTCGACGAGGCGTACGAAGTCCCGCTCGTTGCGTTCGGCACGCCGCACGTACCAGCGGGCGAGGAGGACCAGGGGGGCGTAGATGCCGAAGCCGAGGACGGCCCATTCCACACCGTGGGCGTCCGGCACGGTCGCGAAGAGCAGGGGCAGCGGGCCGACGAGCAGGCCGAGGACGGCGAACACGGCGAGGGCGGCGCGCAGCTGGGTGCGCATCAGGGAGCGGACGTAGGTGTGGCCGAGGGTGGTCTGCTCGTCGATCTCGGTGCGGGGGCGGTAGTAGCCCGAGGTGGGGCGGCTGCGGCGCGGCGGGCCGGTGACGACGACGCGCCGTTCGGCGGGGTCCTGGTTCGGCACGGCTACGGCCTCCTCATCAGCAGGTCCCGCAGCTCGCGGGTGTGGCGCCGGCTGACCTGGAGTTCCTCGGAGCCGACCACGACGCTCACGGTGCCGGCGTCCAGCCGGAGTTCGCCGATGTGGCGCAGGGCGACGAGATGGCGGCGGTGGATGCGGACGAAGCCGCGGGAGCGCCAGCGCTCCTCCAGGGTGGACAGCGGGATGCGTACGAGGTGGCTGCCCTTGTCGGTGTGCAGCCGGGCGTAGTCGCCCTGGGCCTCGACGTGGGTGATGTCCTCGACGGCGACGAAACGGGTCACGCCGCCGAGCTCGACGGGTATGTGGTCCGGGTCGGGTTCGTGCACGGGTATGTGCGGGGCGCTGTCCCGCAGCTCGGCGGCGCGGCGGATCGCCTCGGCCAGCCGTTCCTTGCGGACGGGCTTGAGCACGTAGTCCACGGCCTTGAGGTCGAAGGCCTGCACGGCGAAGTCCTCGTGGGCGGTGACGAACACGACGAGCGGCGGCTGGGCGAAGCCGGTGAGCAGCCGGGCCAGGTCGAGTCCGTCGAGGCCGGGCATGTTGATGTCGAGGAAGACGACGTCGATGGCCTCGGGGCCGTGCGGGCCCGATTCCAGGGCCCGGTTGATGCGGCGCAGCGCCTCGGTGGCGTCGCTCGCGCCCTCCGCGGTGCCGATCCGGGGATCCGCGTTCAGGAGGTAGAGCAACTCCTCCAGCGAGGGTCGTTCGTCGTCGACGGCGAGGGCGCGCAGCATGAACCCGGAGTCTAGGAGCAATTCGTACGCCTGCGCACGTGCTCGGGGAGACGTTTCCGCTGGATACAGTGCGGCCATGAACAGCAGGGCCACTTCCTTCGACGACCTCGACCGGAAGATCATCACCGCGCTGATGGCCAACGCGAGAACCAGTTTCGCCGAGATCGGGACGGCAGTCGGGCTGTCCGCCACGGCCGTCAAGCGGCGGGTGGACCGGCTGCGGGAGACGGGGGTGATCACCGGGTTCACGGCGACGGTGCAGCCGTCGGCGCTGGGCTGGCGCACGGAGGCGTATGTGGAGGTGTACTGCGAGGGGGCGGCGCCGCCGCGGCGGCTCGCGGAGGTGGTGCGCAACCATCCGGAGATCACGGCGGCGATGACGGTGACCGGCGGTGCGGACGCGCTGCTGCATGTGCGGGCGCGGGACGTGGAGCACTTCGAGGAGGTGCTGGAGCGGATCCGTGCGGAGCCGTTCATCCGGAAGACGATCAGCGTGATGGTGCTGTCCCATCTGATCCCGGAGAGTCCGGAGGCGGGCGCCAGCCAGCCCGCCCCCGAGGGCGCATGAGACGTGCGCCGAGCATCGTAAAGACGCAGCATTCCTGCGCGGACACGCAAGCCTTGTTTCTTGTCGGGCGTATCGGTCACTTCCTACCGTGGTGTACACCCCAGTCGACACCCCAGGAAGCGGAGGAACCCCTCTGTGTCCGAAACCCGTGTGCCGCGCCGGCGGCGCTTCCTCGTCTGTGAACCCAGACATTTCGCCGTGCAGTACGCGATCAACCCCTGGATGCATCCCGACGTCCGCGTGGACGTCGATCTGGCCCAGGAGCAGTGGCAGTCCCTGATCAGCACCTACCGGGCCCACGGCCACACCGTGGACACTGTGGAGCCGGTCCCCGGCCTCCCGGACATGGTGTTCGCCGCGAACTCGGCGGTCGTCGTGGACGGCCGCGTCTTCGGCTCGCTCTTCCACGCACCGGAGCGGCGCCCCGAGTCCACGCACTACGACATGTGGTTCAAGGGGGCGGGCTTCGCCGTCCACCGCCCGGAGTCGGTCTGCGAGGGTGAGGGGGACCTGGTCTGGACGGGCCGGTACGTCCTGGCCGGCACCGGATTCCGGACGACACGGGAGGCGCACCGCGAGGTGCAGGAGTTCTTCGGGCACCCGGTGATCAGCCTGACGCTGGTCGACCCGTACTTCTACCACCTGGACACGGCGCTGTTCGTCCTCGACGAGGACACCGTCGTGTACTACCCGGAGGCGTTCTCGCCGGGCAGCCGTGAAGTGCTCAGGCGGCTGTACCCGGACGCCGTGCTCGCGACCCGCGACGACGCGATGGCGTTCGGGCTGAACTCCGTGTCCGACGGACGCCATGTCTTCATCGCGCCCCAGGCCGAGTCCCTCGCCGCCCGGCTGGACGACCACGGCTATGTTCCCGTCCCCGTCGACCTCTCCGAGTTCCAGAAGGCCGGCGGTGGCATCAAGTGCTGCACCCAGGAGATCCGCCCATGACAGCGCCCGCCCGTACCCGTTCCTCCGCCGACCTGATCAGTGCCGAAGAGCCGGTCCTCGCGCACAACTACCACCCGCTGCCCGTGGTCGTCGCCCGCGCCGAGGGCACCTGGGTGGAGGACGTCGAGGGCCGCCGCTACCTCGACATGCTGGCCGGCTACTCGGCCCTCAACTTCGGCCACCGCCACCCCGCGCTGATCGAAGCCGCCCACGCCCAGCTCGACCGGCTGACGCTGACCTCGCGCGCCTTCCACAACGACAAGCTCGCCGAATTCGCCGAACGGCTCGCCGCACTGACGGGCCTGGACATGGTGCTGCCGATGAACACGGGCGCCGAGGCCGTGGAGAGCGGCATCAAGGTGGCCCGCAAGTGGGCGTACGACGTGAAGGGCGTCCCCGCCGACCGGGCGACGATCGTGGTCGCGGCGGAGAACTTCCACGGCCGTACGACGACCATCGTCAGCTTCTCCACCGACGAGACCGCCCGCACCGGCTTCGGGCCCTTCACCCCGGGCTTCCGGATCGTGCCGTACAACGACCTGGCCGCGCTGGAGGCGGCGGTCGACGAGACGACGGCGGCGGTGCTGATCGAGCCGATCCAGGGCGAGGCCGGGGTGATCATCCCGGACGCCGGCTATCTGGCCGGCGTACGCGAGCTGACCCGCCGCAAGGGCTGTCTGTTCCTCGCGGACGAGATCCAGTCGGGGCTGGGCCGCACGGGCCGGACGCTCGCCGTCGAGCACGAGTCGGTCGTCCCCGACGTCCTGCTGCTCGGCAAGGCGCTCGGCGGCGGCATCGTGCCGGTGTCGGCGGTGGTCGCGCGCCGGGACGTGCTGGGTGTGCTGCGGCCCGGCGAGCACGGGTCGACGTTCGGCGGCAACCCCCTGGCGGCGGCTGTGGGTACGGCGGTCGTCGAGCTGCTGGAGACGGGTGAGTTCCAGCAGCGGGCGGCCGAACTGGGCACGGTGCTGCGGGACGGGCTGTCCGCGCTGGTCGGCAAGGGCGTCGTCGGTTTCCGCTCGCGCGGGCTGTGGGCGGGCGTCGACGTCGACCCGGCCCTCGGCAGCGGGCGCGAGGTCAGTGAACGCCTCATGCGGGAGGGCATCCTGGTCAAGGACACCCACGGCTCGACGATCCGCCTCGCCCCGCCCCTCACCATCACCGCCGAGGAACTCACCCAGGCTCTGGCGGCGCTGGAGAAGGTGCTGGGGGCCTGACACGCGGGGTGGCAGGGCGCGCGGCACCGGTCCGTACGCGCCCTGCCACCCGGTCACCACGCCGCCCGCGCCCCGGTCCGTCCCGAAGGGTGAAGATGGGGACAAGAGGTGGTAGACCACTCTCAGCGACAGAGAGGTCGGCCGTGGGCACATATGAGGAGCACGACCTTGCCCGGCAACGGTTCGACGTGGCCGATGCCGCGCCCCTGCTGCTCGACGCACAGGGCGTCGTGACCGGCTGGACCGACGAGGCCAGGCGGCTGCTGGGCCACGCGGCCTCCGAGGTGATCGGGACGAGCGTGGCCGGGCTGCTGTCCGCCGAGGACGCGGAGCGGATGCCGGGCATCGTCGAGCGGTGCCGCAGGGACGGCGGCTGGGCGGGCCTGCTGACGGTCAGGCGCAGCGGCGGACAGCAGATCAGGCTCATGGTGCGGATCACCGGCGCGGAGGAGCCCGGGAGCCGCACGCGGTGGCTGGTGCTGCTCTCGGAGCTGGCCGGGGCTCCCGGCTGGGACATGAGCCGCTCGGTGCTGGAGCAGATCGCCGACCGGTCGCCGGTCGGCATCGCCATCGTCGACACGGACCTGCGCTTCGTATGGTCCAACGCGGCCCTGGAGCAGTACGGCGGCGGACCGCCCGTACACCGGCTCGGGCTGCGTCTCGCGGACATCCAGCCGGGTCTGGACGCCGACGGCATAGAGGCGCAGATGCGGCATGTGCTGGAGACCGGTGAACCGGTGGTCGGATACGAGCACGTGGGCCAGGTGCAGTCCGCGCCGCACCGGGAGACGGCGCACGTCATGTCGTTCACCCGGCTGCACGACGACCGGGGCCGTCCGATGGGCGTGTACTACACCGTCGTCGACATCACCGAGCGGCACCGGGCCCGGCAGCGGCTGGCGCTGCTGGACCGGGCCGGCGAGCACATCGGCCGCAGCCTGGACATCCTGCGGACCGCGCAGGAGTTGGCCGACGTGGCGGTGCCGGACTTCGCGGACTTCGTCACCGTGGACCTGCTGGAACCGGTGCTGCGGGGAGCGGAGCTGGCGCCGGGGCCGATCGGCGACCTGGACCATGTGCCGCTGTGCCGGGCCGGTCAGCAGTCGGTGCACGAGAACGTCCCCGAGGCGGTCGTCCCCGTCGGCTCCGTGGCCGCCTACGTCGCCGGGTCGCCCCCGGTCCGTTCGCTCACCACCGGCCTGTCCTGGCGCGAGGAGCGGCTCGACCCGCTCGCCCGGGAGTGGGCCACGGACATCCCGGGCGGCCGGGAGGCGACCTTCCTGGAGCTGGGGCTGCACAGCGTCGTGATCGTGCCGATCCGGGCGCGGGGCACCACTCTGGGCGTCACCACGTTCTTCCGGCGCCATCGCCAGGAACCGTTCGACGAGGACGACCTCGCCCTGGCCGAGGATCTTGTCTCGCGGGCGGCCGTCTGTGTGGACAACGCCCGGCGCTACACCCGCGAGCGCGACGCGGCGCTGGTGCTGCAGCGCAGTCTGCTTCCGCACCGGCTGCCCGAGCAGGACGCGGTGGAGGTGGCCGCCTGCTACCGCCCGGCCGACGAGCTGACCGGCCTCGGCGGCGACTGGTACGACGTCGTCCCGCTCTCCGGTGCCCGCGTCGCCCTCGTCGTGGGCGAGGTGCCCGGTCACGGCATCGACGCGGCCGCCGCCATGGGACGGCTGCGGACCGCCGTACGGACGCTCGCCGCGCTGGATCTGCCGCCCGAGGAGGTGCTGGCCCACCTCGACGACCTGGCCGCCCGGTCGGCGCGCGAGGAAGGCGTCATGCCGGACTCCGAAGAGGCGGGCACCGTGGGCTCCGGGTGCGTGTACGTCGTGTACGACCCCGTCGACGGGCAGTGCTCGATGGCCGCCGCCGGGCATCCCGCGCCCGCCGTGATCATGCCCGACGGCAACGTGACGTTCGTCGATCTCCCGCAGGGGCCGCCGCTCGGTGCGGGCGGACCGCCCTTCGAGGCGGTCGAGCTGGCGCTGGCCGAGGGAAGCACCCTCGCGCTGCACACCGACGGGCTGCTGGCCCGTGGGGACGACTGGGCCCTGGACGCGGGCCGGGAGCGGCTGCGCCGGGCGCTGGCGGAGCGCGCGCCCTCGCTCGACCTGCGCTGCCGGACCGTGGTCGACGCGTTGTCCCCGGAGCGCCCGCACGACGACGTGGCCCTGCTGATGGCCCGTACCCGGCTGCTGGGCGCCGACCAGGTCGCGGACTGGGACCTGCCCATGGATCCGGCGATCGTCGCCGACGCCCGCAAGGCCGCCGCCCGGCAGCTCACGGAATGGGGCCTGGAGGAGCTGGCCTTCACCACGGAACTGGTCGTCAGCGAGCTGGTCACCAACGCCATCCGGCACTCCGCCGGCCCCGTGCGGCTACGGCTGATCAGGGAGCGCTCCCTGGTCTGCGAGGTCTTCGACGGCGGCGCCACCGCACCCCATCTGCGTCATCCCCGCACGACGGACGAAGGCGGGCGCGGCCTGCTGCTGGTCTCCCAGTTCACCCAGCACTGGGGTACCCGGTTCGTGCCCGAGGGGAAGATCATCTGGGCCGAGCAGTCCCTGACAGATCCGCAATGAGCCACGAGCCCTGGTTTATATCGTGCGAAACTGGGGTGAATCGGCGGTGAGGCGGCAGCCATGAAGGACGCGGCGATCGACTACGAGGCGGTCTTCAAGGGCCTGCCCGGAATGGTCGCGCTGCTCACCCCCGAGCTGGTGTACGCGGACGTCAACGAGGACTTCCTGCGCATCTCCGGGCGCAAGCGCGAGCAGGTGGTGGGGCGCTACATCTTCGACGTCTTCCCGGAGAATCCCGACAACCCGACGTCGAAGGGCATGCACAACGTGCAGACCTCCATGCGCCGGGTGGTGGCCACGGGTGAGCGCGACACGATGGCACTGCAGCGGTACGACGTCGAATCCCCCGAGCGCCCCGGACAGTGGGAGGAGCGCTACTGGAGCCCGGTGAACGCGCCGGTGTTCGGACCGGACGGCACAGTGGTGCTGGTGGTGCACCGGGTCGAGGAGGTCACCGAACTCATCCGGGCCCGCGGCGGCCCCACGGGGGGCCGCCCCCGGGTGCTGGAGGCCGAGCTGTACACGCGCGGCCGTGAACTCCAGGAACTCAACGACCGGTTGCGCCAGGCCCACGCCCGCGAGCGCGAAGTCGCACTCGCCCTCCAGGAGGCGATGCTCCCCGCCCGCCGCCAGGTCGGCGACCAGCGCGCCGCGGTCCGCTACCGGCCGGCCGTCGGCGCCCTGAACGTGTGCGGGGACTGGTACGACCTGGTCGACCTGGTGGGCGGCAACCGCATCGGCGTCTCCGTGGGCGACGTGGTCGGCCACGGCCTGGAGGCCGCCGGTGTCATGGGCCAGCTGCGCAGCGCGCTCACCGCCACCTCGCGCGTCGCCGACGGACCCGCGCAGGCCCTGGACGTCCTGGGCCGCTACGCCCATGTGGTCGACGGCGCCGAATCGGCCACCGCGGTCACCACGTTCATCGACTTCGACGCCCACACCATCACCTACAGCAGCGCCGGGCACCCACCGCCCGCACTGCTGCACCCCGACGGCCGGGTGGAGTTCCTCGACCGGGCCACCGATCCCCCGCTGGACGCCCGCCCGAGCCCGATCCCCAGACCGCAGGCCTGCACCACCTTCACCGAGGGCGCGACGCTCGTGCTGTACACGGACGGCCTGATCGAACGCCGCATCGAGGACATCGACACCGGCCTGACCCGCCTCGCCGAATCACTCAGCCGCCATCTGGGGGCCGACCCCGAGACCCTCGCCGACGCCGTCCTGCTCGAACTGCTGCCGCCGGGAGGTGCCACCGACGACACGGCACTGATCGTCGTACGGCTGTGATGACTCAGAGCCGTACGACGATCCGCTCCGGTTTCAGCAGGGCGGGATGACCTGGCTCCAGTCCGCGAACTTGCCCGTCGTCAGGTAGTGGTCGTTGACGTAACCGCCCGGCAGGGCTCCGCCGGTGTCGGCGAAGAACCAGTACCGGTTGCCGGTCCCGTCGGCGTCGACCGCGCCCGTCGTCCAGCAGAGCACGATCAACTCGTCGCCGTTGTGGCCCTGGTAGGACGAGCTCCGCCCGTGATCGTAGTTCGGTTCGTTGTACATGCCGAGGAACGATCCCGGGTCGATGCCGGTCACCCGGGCGCACCAGCTCTCGGGGTCACCGCCGATGTCGCAGTGGTAGAGCCCCTGCTCGGGCGGTGGGGTGGAACCCGCGCACTCCGGCACACCCGGAATCCAGGCGGGGCCCCGCAGGTAGACGTTGCTGATCCAGCCGTGCTGGACGGGCAGATACGACCAGACGTCGTTGGTGACACCGCCGTCCGTCACCGACTCGGCACGCTTCTGGCACTGGACGTAGACGGTGGTGGGACCCGGGAACCGGTGGGTGATCCCGGCGTCGGTCGTCGGGGCCGTGCGCACGTTGACATCGGTCGCCCACATCTCGACCGGGGTGGTGCCGGGCGGCACTTCCGGCTCGGGCGGCGGGTGGACGATGTTCCGCTGGGCGACCGCCGAGGCCACGGCACGTTCGGCGACATCGGCCGCGACGCGTGCGCCTTGCTGGTTCTGCCACTCGACCCTGGGGTTCCCGTTGGTGCGGGCGTTGTCCCGGTAGGCGATGTGCGGCGGGTTGGTCGTACCGTCGTCGATGCTCAGGCCGAACTCGGCCAGCCAGTTGCCCGTGCCGGGGCGTCCCGGCTTGTTGCACACGAGGTCGTCGGTGCGGCAGACGTCGAAGTACCGTCCGTCACCGATGAACCCGGCGAACACCGACGGCACCGACACCCGCTGCATCAGTCCACCGCGGTCGATGGTGGTGGTGGTCTCCTGGTAGTCGCGGTTGAGGGTCAGCATCTGCCGGTTCTGCGCCATCCCGGCCTGGCCGTTGTGGCGGGCCGCGTCCCCGATGGTGATGGCGGCGCCCACCGAGTCGGAACGGCGCTGGTCTCCGGCGACGGCCGAGTTGGCGAGGGCGTTCTTGATCACCTGACCGCCCTGTGAGTACCCGATCAGCACCAGTGTCGGGCGGCTCGGGCAGTCGGAGTAGAACTCGATCTCACGGACCAGTTCGTCGCGCCCCTTCCACATCGACTCCCAGTAGTCGTCCGGTCCCGGGTTGTCGCCCAGGAAGGGCGGCCACGGCAGGTCCCAGTCGATCGCCGACGCGGGATAGGGCAGGTTGCGTGCGGTGATGTCGCTGTCCGGCACTCCTTGCTCGTTGAGCGCCGCGTTCACCGCCCTGACGTAGGTGTCGTTGACTCCGATGGATCCGTACGGAGTGGTCACGCCCGGCTTCACGTACTCGGCCGTGCCGTAGGCATTGATGATCACCCACGGCTTGTCACAGTTCATTGCCGGTTGGGGCGGCGGCGGCAGCGCGGACGCGCGGTCGGCACCGGCGAGTTGAGCCGTCGAGAACACTCCGGCCAGCAGTGCGAGGACGGCCGCCCATATCGCCCGGCGGCGTGGCGCGTGATTTCTCCCTGGTCCTGCGGCGTATCTCATGCGTTGTTCCCCCTGGTTCGGCCCGGCGCAGCGCACAGGGCTCAAACAGTTCAATCGCAAGGACAGCCGTCACATTGGCATCGGCGGACGCGGAGCTCAAACACTTCAATGTGGTTCGAAATGTCGGTGGTTCGAAAGGTCACACCGTCGCGTCACCGCGCGTCGAGTAACCGTAAGCCCAATGCGGTTGCCGCGTGGAGGACGTATTTACCGGCGCGTTGACTGTCCACCAGTCCGCCGGCCCGCAGGACGCCGATCTGGTAACTCACGCTGGCCGGCGCGATACCGATCGCTTCGGCGACCTCGGAGCTGGTACGGCCGTCCCGCCGGGCGACATCGGCCAGGATGGCGGCCCGAGTGCGGCCGAGCAGGCGTACGACGCCCTCCTCGGTGGTCCGGGCCACGTCCAACGGGGCTTTCGCGACGGGGTAGACGAGCACCGGAGGCAGACCGGGATCGGCCAGGGCGGTGGGCCGGCGCCAGCAGAAGAAGGACGGGACGAGGAGCAGACCGCGGCCTTCGAGGCGGAGGTCGCGGCGTACGGGGTAGTCCACCTCCAGGACGGGGGCGTGCCAACGGGCCAGCGGATACAGGCCGTTGAGCAGCGCCTGGGTGCCCCCGTCCAGGAGAGTGCGGGTGCGCAGGTCGATGTCATTGCCGACGACCGCTCGGATATGGGACCAGTGCGGCTGCAGCACGGCGCCGAAGTACGCATCCAGCGCGCGGGTCAGCGCGGCCAGCCCCTCGTCCCCCGGCCTGCCCAGCGTCACGGTCCAGCCCGGCAGGACCCGGCTCTCGCCGAGCCGGGTCAGCTCACGGACGATCCGCCGACGCGGGGTGCCACGCACCAGGTCGAGCGCGTCGGACAGCTCCCCTCCGGCGGCCGGGGGTGTGAGGAAATCGGGAATGTATCCGACGCTGGGGACCAGTGTCCGTAACGGCTGCAGCGCCGCCCCCAGAACCCGGTCCACTTCCATTCTGGCGTACACCGAGCGACGCCAGTGGCCGAATTCCAGCGGCCCCTGGCCTGTTTTCAGGCGACACACACTGCAGATCAGCTCCCACAGCGGATCCGGTCTGCGGAGAATTCGAATATTCTGCAGGTCATGGGGGGTGAAATGAATGCGGAGCATTACATCCTCTTCGGCTCACGGGCATCGTCCGGGTGGTGATACGCCCATAGTTGTTCCAGAGCCACAGAAGGGGCAGGACGGTTCCCGCCGGTGCCGCCTGCCCCTACACTGACAGCCCACGACGTGCCGGTTGACCTGCTAGAACACGGCGGTTGAGCCGAACCACCGGAGTGAGGAGCCACCCCTTGTTCTACTACGTGCTCAAGTACGTGTTGCTGGGTCCGTTGCTGAGACTGGTCTTCCGTCCCCGGATCGAGGGACTCGAGCACATTCCCGCGACCGGCCCCGCCATCGTCGCCGGCAACCATCTCTCCTTCTCGGACCACTTCCTGATGCCCGCGATCCTCAAGCGGCGCATCACCTTCCTGGCGAAGGCCGAGTACTTCACCGGCCCCGGTCTCAAGGGCCGTCTGATCGCGACGTTCTTCCGCAGTGCCGGTCAGATCCCGGTCGACCGCTCCGGCAAGGAGGCGGGCCAGGCCGCGATCCGCGAGGGCCTCGGCGTGCTGCGCAAGGACGAACTGCTCGGCATCTACCCCGAGGGCACCCGCTCGCACGACGGCCGCCTCTACAAGGGCAAGGTCGGCGTGGCGGTGATGGCGCTGAAGGCCCGGGTCCCGGTCATCCCCTGCGCGATGATCGGCACCTTCGAGGCCCAGCCGCCGGGCCGGAAGATCCCGAAGATCCACCCCGTCGCGATCCGCTTCGGCAAGCCCCTCGACTTCTCCCGCTATGCCGGCATGGAGAACGAGAAGGCGATCCTGCGCGCCGTCACCGACGAGATCATGTACGCGATCCTCTCGCTCTCCGAGCAGGAGTACGTCGACCAGTACGCGGCCGTCGTCAAGGCCGAGCAGGCCGCGGCGGGCGCGGCGAAGGAGCGCCGGTTCCCGCGGCTGCCGCTCGGCTGAACTCTGCTGTCGGCAAAAGCCGTTCCACAGGGGATCTCGTCGCCCGTACGGTCCCCGTATGAGACGTGCTGTGGTGCTCGGAGCGACAGGACAGATCGGACGGCCCGCGGTGGGCGCGCTGGCCCGGGACGGCTGGGAGGTGACCGCCGTCTCGCGGGGCGGCGGGCGGGACGAGGGCTGGCCCGAGGGGGTGCGCGTCGCGCGGGCCGACCGGGCGGACGACGCGGCCCTGGCCGCCGTGGTCGGCGACGGCTGTGACGTGCTGGTGGACATGGTCGCCTACGGGACCGAGCACGCCCGGCAATTGACCTCGCTCGCCGGTCGCGTGGGCTCGGCCGTGGTGATCTCCAGCGTGTCGGTGTACGAGGACGACAAGGGCCGGAACTTCGACACGCAGGACGAGCCGGACGGCTTCCCCGAATATCCGGTGCCGCTCACGGAGGAGCAGCGCACGGTCCCGCCGGGCGACGCCTCGTACAGTACCCGCAAGGCGGCACTGGAGCGTGAACTGCTCGCTGCCGGAGACCAGTTGCCGACGACGCTGCTGCGCGCGGGCGCCATCCACGGCCCGCACTGCCAGACCCCGCGCGAGCTGTACTTCGTCAAGCGCAACCTGGACGGCCGGACCCGGCGGATCCTCCCCTTCGGCGGCAAGAGCCGCTTCCATCCGGCGAGCGTGCACAACATCGCGGAGCTGATCCGGCTGGCCGCCTCGCGGCCCGGCACGCGCGTCCTCAATGCCGTCGATCCCGACGCGCCGACGGTGGCGGAGATCGCCGGGGCGATCGACGCGGTCATGGGCGTCGAGACGGAGAGTGTGCTCGTGGACGGGCCACCTCCGGCACCGACCGTCGGCGACACGCCATGGTCGGTTCCGGCGCCTGTGATCTGCTCCATGTCCGCCGCCGAACGGGAGCTGAGCTACCGCCCGGTGGCGCGGTACGCGCAGACGCTCCCCGACACGGTCGCCTGGATCGAGCGCCAACTGGCCGGCCGGGACTGGCGGGAGGCGTACCCGAGGATGTTCCCGGCGTACGGCGACCTCTTCGACTACGCGGCGGAGGACGCCTGGCTGGAGGCGTGAGCGAGGGGCGGCCGGAGTCTCCGGCCGCCCCTCGTGTCGTACGACGCTTTACGGCTTGGGCGTGGCGTGCGGTGCGCAGGTCACGTCGGCGCCGTCCAGCTTGCCGGTGAGCAGGTAGGTGTCCACCCGCTCGTTGATGCACGGGTTGACCAGGCTGGTCACGCCGTGGGAGCCCGCGTTCTTCTCGGTGATCAGGCGGGAGCCCTTGAAGCGCTTGTGCAGTTCGACGGCTCCCCCGTACGGGGTGGCCGCGTCACGCGTGGACTGCACGATCAGCACGCCCGGCAGACCCTTGCCGGTCTTCACGTTCACCGGGGTCTGCTGCTTGACCGGCCAGGTGGCGCACGGCAGGTTCATCCAGGCGTTGGACCAGGTAAGGAACGGGTGCTTCGCGTGCAGCTGCGTGTTGTCGCGGTCCCACTTCTTCCAGCTGGTGGGCCACTTGGCGTCGGTGCACTCGACGGCCGTGTAGACGGCGTTGCCGTTCTCCGAGGCGGCGTTGCCCGCGGTGTCCGACGGATCGGGGGCGGCCGCGTCGACGAGCGCCTGGGTGTCGCCCGCGAAGTACTTGCTGAACACCGTCGCGACGGGCACCCAGGAGGAGTCGTAGTACGGCGCACCCTGGAAGAAGCCGAGCAGCTCGGCCGGTCCGACGACCCCGCCGATGGGGCTCTTCTTGGCCGCGGCACGCAGCTCGAGCCACTTCGCCTGGACGGCGTCGCGGGTGGTGCCGAGGTGGAAGGTGGCGTCGTTCGCGGCGACCCAGTCCTGCCAGTCCTGCCAGCGCGTCTCGAAGGCGACGTCCTGGTCGAGGTTGGCCTCGTACCAGATCTTCTCCCGCGACGGGTTGACGACGCTGTCGACGACCATCCGGCGGACATGGCCCGGGAACATGGTGCCGTAGACCGCGCCGAGGTAGGTGCCGTAGGAGACGCCGAGGAAGTTGAGCTTCTTCTCGCCGAGCGCGGCCCGGATCACGTCCAGGTCGCGCGCGGTGTTCGGCGTGGTCATGTGCGGCAGCATCTCGCCGCTGCGCTCGTAGCAGCCCTCGGCGTACTCGCGGGCCAGCTTGCGCTGGGCGAGCTTGTCGGCCTCGGAGTCCGGCACCGGGTCCAGCTTGGGCGCCTTCACGAACTCCTGCGGGTCGGCGCAGGAGATGGGCGCCGACTTACCGACGCCGCGCGGGTCGAAGCCCACGAAGTCGTACGCCTTGGCCGTGTTCGCCCACACCGGCGCCTTGGTCGTGACGCGGCGGGGGAAGCGCAGGCCGGAACCGCCGGGGCCGCCGGGGTTGTAGAGGAGCGCACCCTGCCGCTCCGCCTTGGTCCCGGTGTTGCCGATGCGGTCGACGGCGAGCTTGATCTGCTTGCCGTAGGGCTTGGCGTAGTCGAGCGGAACGCTGACCCAGCCGCACTGGATCGGCTTCTCCAGCCCCCAGTCGGCCGGACAGTCCTTCCAGTCGATCCCGGCCTTCTCGGCACGTGCGGCGGCCACCGACACGCCACGGGCCTCGCGGTCCTGCCCGTGCCGGCTGGTCGCGCCGGCGGTGGGCGCCGCGACAGCACCCGCTATCAGGGTCGCCGTGACGAGCACTCCGGCCGAGCCGAGCGCCGCAACCCGGCCTTTTGGTCTCATATCCCTCAAGTGGGACCTCCCCGTACGTCGTTGTGATGTACGGGGATCCTCTCGGCTGTGTGATCCCTGAGAACAGGGTTGAAGAGCGTTCTTTGCCAATCCGATAACCGGATTACGCCGTTCGCTGGCCGGAACCCTCCCCGAGAGCCACCAGCGCCTCGTCCAGCACCCGGCGCAGCCGCAGCGCGTCCGGCGCGACGGCCGTGACCAGCGCGGCGGGACCGGCGAGCGGCGTGACGGCAGCCGTGTCCCCGACGACCCGGGCCACCGCGGGCTCTGCCGTGAACTCCGGTCGTACGACGACCAGTTGCCCCACCGCCCGATGCCCTCCGAGGACGGCGGGCCCGTCCCAGCCTCCCGGCGCCCCGGGCCCGCACGCCAGCTCCTGGTCGAGGACGGTACGCCCCGCGATCCGCACAGTGAGACGGCTGGTGAGCCTCCCGGGTTCCTCACCGACGCGACCGAGTACCTGCTCCTCGCGGAGCACGAGCCGGGCGTTCGCACCGAGGTCGACCTGTGTGCCGACGTACAGATCGCTGCCGCCCGCTGAGATCAACTGCTCGGGCAGCCAGCGCAGTTCACCTCCGTCGGCGACGGAGATCCGCACGTCGTAGCGCGCCTCACCCTTCGTCTGCCCGGGCAGCGCGATGGTCGCCGCGGCCGACCCGACCCGCAACCGGGCTCCTTCGGCCACATCCGCGATCACCGTGAAGTGGTCCCCGCCGAGCGGCCCGCTCATCGCGCCGACGAGCATGACATGCGCCTCCGGGCCACTCCCCCGCGTACGCCGCAGGGCGATCGGCCCCTCGCCCTCCAGCACCGGCAGGGCGGTACCACCACGCCCGTCCTCCCGGGCGCCGATCCGCGCGGTGGCCCGCACACCTGTCACGGTCACGCCCGCCACGAGGCGAGCTGCGCCCGCACCCACCCGGCGACGTCCGCCACACCGGCCTCGCTCCTCAACGACTGGAACACGACCGGCAGTTCGGCCCGCTGCGCCTTGGCATCGGCCGCCATCCGCGCCAGATCCGAGCCGACGTACGGTGCCAGGTCGGTCTTGTTCACGACCAGCAGATCGGCGGTGGTGACGCCCGGTCCCCCCTTCCTCGGAATGTCATCACCTCCGGCGACATCGATCACGAAGATCTGCGCGTCGACAAGCCCCTTGGAGAAGGTGGCGGTGAGGTTGTCCCCACCGGATTCGACGAGGATCAGATCGAGCGGCCCCACCTCGTCCTCCAGATCCTCAACTGCTTCCAGGTTCGCCGAGATGTCATCCCGAATCGCCGTGTGCGGACAGGCCCCCGTCTCCACAGCGGTGATCCGCTCCGGCGGCAACACCGCCTCCTTGAGCAGGAACTCAGCGTCCTCGCGCGTGTAGATGTCGTTGGTGACCACGGCAAGGGACAGTTCGTCACGCAGGGCACGACACAGCGCGGCGACGGTGGCGGTCTTCCCGGAACCGACGGGTCCACCGAGCCCGATACGGAGGGCACGACGGGAGCCGTCGGGGCGACGGGCGTCGGCGCTCAGGGCGGAAACACCCTCGTGAGAGTGGTCAAGATGCATACAAGCGGCTCCAATGACTAACCAGCCCGTTGGGGGTGCCCCCTCTGGGGGAGTTTGAGGACGAGGCGAAACTCAGGACGCGAACAGCCGTACAGCCCAAGCCGCATGCACCTCCGCCCCGATCTCCAACAACGGAGCCGAACCCGCAGGCAACCCCCCGACCCCCTCATCGACCACCCGCCGAGCCGCCTCCACCGCCCGATCCGCAACCAGGTCCATCTCAGGCGCCAACCGCGCCAACACTCCGGTCGCGTCAAACGGATCGAGACTCAGCAACCGCACGGTCGCACTCGCAGCCCCGCTCACAGACTCATACACCGAGCAATACGCCGCATCCACAGCCCCCAACCCCGCAGCCCGCGCCGCCAGCCCCAGCACCACCGGCTGATGCGCCCCCTTGGGAAACTCCCGCGCCAGCGCGTCGAGTTCGGAAGACGGCCACGTCGCCCGAGCGGCCCGCATCAGCTGCCGACCCAGCTTCCGCGCGGCAACCCGCAACGCCTCGGACGGTGTACGCGCATCCGCCGCCGCATCCAGCGACACCGGATCGACCCCCATCGCAGCGGCCGCCGCCAGCGCCCCCGACACCAGCCCCGCCGTATGCAACCGCCCCCGGCAGAAGGCCTCCAGGCTCCCCGCCCCGGTGACCCGCCCGGCCTTGACCGCGGCCTCGGCCCCACCGGAGTGCGCATGCCCCCCGGCGGGAAACCGGCCGTCGGCCAGAACGAGTAGCGCTGCCCTGGACATCGGACCCGGCCTCAGAAGAGGAAGTAACGCTGGGCCATGGGCAGTTCGGCGGCGGCGGTCGCTTCGACCAGCTCCCCGTCGATGTGCACGGCGAAGCTGTCGGGGTCGACTCGCACCCGCGGCCGTGCGTCGTTCTCACGCATGTCGGCCTTGGTCACGGCACGCGTCGACGCGATGGCGACGAACCTCTTCCCGAGCTGCAGCCGCTCCGGCAGCCCGTCCTCGATCGCCAACGGCGCGACGAAGTTGACCGAGTTGGACGCGGGCGCCCGCCCGATCGCACCGAACATCGGCCGCGGAAGGATCGGCTGCGGGGTCGGAATGGAGGCGTTCGCGTCGCCCATCTGCGCGTACGCGATCTGCCCGCCCTTGATGACGAGCTGCGGCTTGACGCCGAAGAACGCGGGCTCCCACAGCACGAGGTCGGCGAGCTTGCCGGTCTCGACGGAGCCGATCTCGCCCGCGAGGCCCTGCGCGAGTGCCGGGTTGATCGTGTACTTGGCGACATAGCGACGTACTCGACGATTGTCCGCGCGACCGTCACCCGGTAGGGCACCCCGCCGCCGCTTCATCACGTGCGCCGTCTGCCAGGTCCGCATGATGACCTCGCCGACCCGGCCCATGGCCTGGGAGTCCGAGGAGATGATCGAGATGGCGCCCAGGTCGTGCAGGATGTCCTCGGCGCCGATCGTGGACGGCCGGATCCGGGACTCGGCGAAGGCGAGGTCCTCCGGTACGGCCGCGTTCAGGTGGTGGCACACCATCAGCATGTCGAGGTGTTCCTCGGCGGTGTTCACCGTGAACGGCCGCGTCGGATTCGTCGAGCTCGGCAGCACATGCGGTTCGGAGACCACGGTCATGATGTCGGGCGCGTGCCCGCCGCCCGCGCCCTCCGTGTGGTACGCGTGGATGCCGCGTCCGGCGATCGCGGCGAGGGTGTCGCCCACGAAACCGGCCTCGTTCAAGGTGTCCGTGTGGATGGCGATCTGAATACCCGTCTGATCCGCCACGGTCAGCGAGGCGTCGATGACGGCCGGAGTGGACCCCCAGTCCTCATGCAGCTTCAGACCCAGCGCGCCGCCACGGATCTGCGACAGCATCGCCTCGCGGGAGACGGTGTTGCCCTTGCCCAGCAGACCGAAGTTGACGGGGTAGGCCTCCATCGCCTCCAGCATCCGGGCCAGATGCCACGGGCCGGGGGTGACCGTGGTCGCCTTGGAGCCCTCGGCCGGGCCCGTGCCGCCGCCGATCAGCGTGGTGATGCCGGAGGACAGCGCCTCGTCGGCGATCTGCGGGCAGATGAAGTGGACGTGCGCGTCGATGGCGCCTGCCGTCAGGATCCGCCCGTTGCCCGCGATGACCTCGGTCTCGGGGCCGATGACGAGGTCGGGGTGCACGCCGTCCATCGTGTCGGGGTTGCCGGCCTTGCCGATGCCGGTGATCCGGCCGTCGCGGATGCCGATGTCGGCCTTGACGATCCCCCAGTGGTCGACCACCACGGCGCCCGTGATGACCGTGTCCGGGGTGCCGTCTGCGCGCGTAGCACGCGACTGGCCCATGGACTCGCGGATGACCTTGCCGCCGCCGAACACGGCCTCGTCACCGGCGAGTCCGGGCCCGCCGCTGCGGTCCTCCTCGATCTCTATCAGCAGATCGGTGTCGGCCAGCCGGATCCGGTCGCCGGTGGTCGGGCCGAACAGGTCGGCGTACGCGGCACGCGAGATCTCAGGCATCGAGGGCACCTCCGGTCTCCCCGCGCAGCCCGGGCACGATACGGGCGCCGGCGAGGGGGACGAGTTCGACGTCGACGGGGATGCCGGGCTCGAACCGTACGGCCGTACCGGCGGCTATGTTGAGCCGCTTGCCGCGGGCGGCGGCGCGGTCGAAGTCCAGACCGGGGTTGGCCTCGGCGAAGTGGTAGTGGGAGCCGACCTGGACGGGCCGGTCGGCGGCGTTGAGGACGGTCAGGCTGGTGACCTCGCGGCCCTCGTTGTACACAACGGGCTCGTCCGCGAACAGGATCTCGCCAGGGATCATCGGCTCACTCCGGGTTTCTTCGGCGCTCCGGGATTCATCGGCCGGCCCCTCAGACGATCGGATCGTGGACGGTGACGAGCTTGGTGCCGTCGGGGAAGGTCGCCTCGACCTGGACGTCGTGGATCATCTCGGGGATGCCTTCCATGACGTCGTCCCGGGTGAGCAGCTTGCGTCCGGAGGCCATGAGTTCGGCCACCGTACGCCCGTCACGGGCGCCTTCGAGGATGTGCGCGGTGATCAGGGCGACCGCCTCGGGGTGGTTGAGCCTGAGGCCGCGGGCCCGGCGCTTCTCGGCCACGTCAGCCGCCACGTGGATGAGCAGCCTCTCCTGCTCGTGCGGGGTCAGTTGCACGTCCCACCTCTCATCCTCGCTCCGGACCGTGCGGGTCCGGTTGCCGCGGCCACGGGGCAAAGTGCCTGGTGGCGTGGATGGGCAGGCTAGTTGGGAGGAGTTTCAGGCACGTTGTCACGAGTTTCGGGCACGTTAACCGGGCTGTGATCCATCAGGCTTCGGGCTGCGGTTCCCGTGCGCCCATCAACGCCCGCAGGCCGCTCTGGAGAACCTCGACGGGAGCTGGACCGAACACCGTCTGCTGGGCGATGAACCCCTGCACAGCGGCGATCATGGTCCGCGCCACATGATCCGCGGGCACGTCCTTCGGCATCATCCCGGCGTCCTGGTACGCCTCGACGATCCGCCCCCAGGCCAGGCGAATCGCCCCGAAGCCCTCGCGCATGACGGCGGCCAGGTCCTTGTTGCGCAGCGATTCCGCCCAGACCTGGATGATCAGCCGCGGTAGGACCGGCTCGCCGTCGACGGTCAGATGGGCCCGCGCACCATAGGTCCGACCCAGCACCGAGCCGATCAGGACGTCCGGCGTCGGGGGCGGGGCCTGCTCGGCGGCGGCCTCGAAGGACATGCGCACCTCCCCGAGCACTTCGGTGAAGATCGCGGTGATCAGCTCGTCCTTCCCGCTGAAGTAGCGGTACACCGCGCCGGCCGAGAGATCCGCCTCCTTCAGCACATCCTGCATGGACGTGGCGTGGAAGCCGTTGCGGGCGAAGCAGCGGGCGGCGCCGTCCAGGATCTGGCGGCGGCGGGCGTCGAGGTGTGCCTGGGATACGCGGGCCATGGCGTCAAACGTAAAACGAACATTCCTTCTTGACAAGACGCGGCATCCGCAAGACGGTGGTGACAGAGCAAAAACGAACGATCCTTCTTTTTAACTCGCACCTCGCCCATCCGAGGGGAAACCCATGTCCACCGTCACCGCTGCACCCGCCGGCGGCACCGCGTCAGCCCCGTCGCACACCCGCCGCCTGATCGCGATCCTCGTGCTCGTTCCCGTCATCGCGGCACTGGCACTGTGGGCCTTCGCCTGGCCCGCCGCCCGTACCGCGCCGCGCGACCTGCCGCTCGGCGTGGCAGGGCCCGCCGCCGCGACAACGCAGGTGGAGGAGCGACTGGCACAGCAGGAGGGCGCGTTCGACGTCCACCGCTACGCCGACGAGGCCGCCGCCCGGGACGCCATCGAGGACCGGACCGTATACGGCGCGATCGCCGTCACCCCCGAAGGCCCCGCCCTGCTGACCTCCACGGCCGCGAGCCCCGTCGTCGCGCAACTGCTGCAGCAGGCGTCCGCCGACATGAACCCGGTCAGGACAGTCGACGTCGTGGCCGCCCCAGAGAACGATCCACGCGGCGCGGCCCTCAACGCGAGCGTACTGCCGCTCGCGCTGGCCGGTATCGCGGCCGGCGCGGTGGTGACCCTCCTCGGGCTGCGCGGACTGCGCGCCTTGGCCGCACTGATCGGCGCCGCCACCCTGGTCGGCATCGCGGCGACCGCGATCGCGGACAGCTGGCTCAACGTCCTGACCGGTGACTGGTGGGCGGAGGCCGGCTCGCTCGGCCTGGCCACACTGGCAGTGAGCGGCGCCGTCGCCGGACTCGCCGCGCTCATCGGTCCCGCCGGAACGGGGCTCGCGGCCGGTGTGGTGATGCTGTTCGGCAACCCGTGGTCCGGGGCCGCCTCGGCGCCGCAGATGCTGCCGGAGCCCGCCGGGACGATCGGCCAGTGGCTGCCGCCCGGCGCGGGGACGACCCTGCTGCGCTCGGTGTCGTTCTTCGACGGCGCGGCGGCGACCGGGCCCGCGCTGACGCTGACCTGGTGGGCGGCGCTGGGCCTGGGCGCGGTACTGCTCGGGAATGCGCTCAAGAGGCGGCCGGAGAAGGCCACACCGACGGGGGCTCGCGAGCTATCGCCGATCAGCTAACAGCGCCCCGATAGGGGCGCGGGGAACTGCGCGACCAGCCCCCACCGGCCCGCAGCAAGCAAACAAGCGGAGCACCTACGGCTGATCGCCCCCCCGATGCTCCGCAGCGATGCCGAACCGCTGCCGTTCGCGGGGAGCCGAGGCGAGTTCGCGGACGGCGGAGACAGAGCTGATCACCTGCTCGTCCGCGGGCGCCTGGCGCTCCGGGAGCTGCTCGAGTCGTTCGAGGTCGGCGGCGGAGACAAGGGCGACGAGGGGCTTGCCGTGCCGTGTCACGACGACGCGCTCACCGCCGTACACCACCTTGTTGATCAGGTCGGCGAGCTCAGCCCTGGCTTGCGTCACCGGAATCTCGTAGGCCATGCCACCAGCTTACGGTGACCCCCTCACGCTCGTTACGTACGTCCTGTACATTTTTTACAGAGACAGTCAGCTGAGGAGGGGTTCGTCATGACCCGACCGTCCGCCCGCTATGTCCTGCCCGAATTCACGGAGCGCACCAGCTTCGGGCAGAAGACGATGGACCCGTACTCGAAGCTGCTGGAGGAGCGGATCGTCTTTCTCGGCACCCAGATCGACGACACCTCGGCGAACGACGTGATGGCGCAGTTCATGCACCTCGAGTACCAGGACCCCGACCGGGACATCTCGCTCTACATCAACTCCCCCGGCGGCTCCTTCAGCGCGATGTCGGCGATCTACGACACGCTGCAGTACGTCACCTGCGACGTGGAGACGATCTGCCTGGGCCAGGCGGGCGCGTCCGCCGCCGTGCTGCTGGCCGCGGGCACACCGGGCAAGCGGTTCGCGCTGCCGGGAGCGCGCATGGTGATCCATCAGCCGGGACTGCCCGAGCCGATCGAGGGACAGGCCAGTGATCTCGCCATCCACGCCGAGGAGTTGATGCGGATCAGGGCCCGCCTGGAGGAGATGCTCGTACGGCACACCGGGCGCACGCGCGAGCAGGTGAGCGCGGACATCGAGCGGGACAAGATCCTCACGGCGCAGCAGGCCCTGGACTACGGGCTGGTGGACCGGATCATCCCCAGCCGCAAGGACACCATGGCTCCGCCCACCGGGAAGTGACGCGCCCGTGCTCCCACCCGAACTCCCGCCGCTGCCCGCCCTCACGCGCGCCGAGGGCGAGTTGATCGACCGTTATCTCGATGTGGTCGACCTGCTGGGCCGGATCAACCCGGCACACCACGGGGACACCTACCGCGGACTGCGCGCCGCCCAGGCGTTGGTGTCCAAGGCGACCGAGCTGCGCGACGCGCTGGCGCTGATGCACCAGCGGGGCGAGACCGAGCTGCACGCCCCGACGCTCACGCGGGCGCTGCGCGTGCTGGACGGCGAGCGCCGCACGGCGCGCGTCATCGTGCCGCCGCGCTCCGACAGTTGACGCACCGTTGACGCACCCCGCCTCCGGTCCGGGCGTTCGCCACGCGGCAAGACGTCCGGACCGGAGCTTAAACGGACCAAATGACGTACCCCTGTTCGGAGTAGATGTTTGTCGTTTTTTGGGACCGCCGAGGTTGCGCAACCCGCGGGCCTCCGGGGCGGATGAGAGGTTTTCGCGCTGGTCCGGGGGTCCGTGGGGCCCTCGACATCCACCCGAACACAGGGGTGTCCACCCGAACGGGTGAGTGGTGAGTAACACCACAAATCCCCGATTCCATTGGGTATTTCGCTCACCCGTGAGTGAAGATCCCTGTCTGACGACAAGCCCCCGCCGCAGCGGCGGGGCGGTCCGGGCGGACGCCGAATCCTGCCGCCGCCCGGATGACCGGTCGACAGAAGTGGATCGGCAGGAGTGGAGGACCCAAGCACGACGGGTCGCCGGAACGGTCACGCCATGACCGGGCCGAGCAGCCCTTGGGGTGAAGCCGCGTCAGCGGCCGGGCAACTTCGCCAGCCCGAATCCGACAGGTCATCCTTCACAGGCGGCTGACGAAGGGTTGCGCATGACTGCGCTCAATCGTGTCCCGTCGCTGATGGCCCGGGCCGGTACGGCCTCGGCCCTCACCCTGGCCGCCGTGGGCGGCTCCGTCGTGGTGCCGGGTCTCTCCTCAGACGCCGCGGCCGCGACTCCGGCGACGAAGGCGCTCCAGGTCGCGGCTTCCAAGAAGGGCTCGCCGTACAAGTACGGCGCCACGGGGCCGCGCCGGTTCGACTGCTCGGGGCTGACGCTGTATTCGTACAAGAAGGCGGGCAAGAGCCTGCCGCGGACGGCTGCTCAGCAGTACAACAAGACGCGCCACATCTCGGCCAAGAGCCGCAAGGCCGGAGACCTGGTGTTCTTCCACTCGGGCTCGAACGTGTACCACGTCGGCATCTACGCCGGGAAGGGAAAGATCTGGCACTCCCCGAAGACCGGGGACGTCGTAAGGCTGCAGAAGATCTGGACCAGGAGCGTCTGGTACGGCCGGGTCAAGTGACCTGAGCGACGTGGTGGCGGTGCCCTGAGGCGCCGTCACCGCGTCATCCCAGCGGTTCGAGGGCTACGCCCCTCCCGCTCTGATCCCTAAGGGTCCTGCTGTACTGCCGTCGTCGTCACGGGCCGCGCCGGTACCGTCCACGGCAGTTCGATGGAGACCGTCTTGCCGCCCTCCCGGGTGGGCCTGATTCTCAGCTTGCCGCCGAACTCCACGGTCAGCCAGCGAATGATCACGAGCCCGCGGCCATTGTCCTGCTGGACGGCCGCGGGCAGACGTTTGGGAAACCGCGGATGGCTGTCGGTGACGCCGATGCGCAGGTGTTCGTCGCGGTCGAGTTCGATGTCCACCGTGAAGGTGGGTGACTGCCCGAAAGTGTGCTGTACGGCGTTGGTGGCGAGTTCGGAGACGATGAGGCGGATGGTGTCGGCCAGTTCCGTGTCGGCCGGCAGTCCCCATTCCACCAGGGTGCCGACCACGTAGGTGCGGGCGGCGGAGACCGAGGCGGGATCGCTCGGCAGAGTGACGGATGCTTCCAGATGGTCTGCCATGGCGACGTCGTCCCTTTCCCACGGGACCGCAGTCCGACACGGAGCGGAGGGTTCGAGTACGGTCCCGGACTGGTGCTTCGCCGCCAGACTGCCATCACCGGGCCGGTCACGGGTGCGATCCACCAAGATATGCATATATCTGTCGCTCGAAGCGGTGAACTCTGCGACGGCAGACCGTATTTGGGCGGCCCGGAAGGAGTAAGGAGGAGCCCATGCAGCACGGTCCCGCGGTACGCCGCCGAAAACTGGGCGCCGAATTGCGCACGCTGCGCACCGGCGCCGGGCTCACGAGCGGCGAGGCGGCCCGGCTCGTGGGCTGGCACCAGTCCAAGGTGAGCCGCATCGAGACCGGCGCGAGCGGGGTGAAACCGGCCGATGTGCGGTTACTCCTGGATGCCTACGGAGTGGCGGATGCTCAACTACGGGAGTTGCTCCTGGTGTTGGCGGGACAGGACGACAGTGCCGGGCGGCACCACTGGTGGCATGCGTATCGGGGCGTACTGCCGCCGACATACCGGGATTTCATCAGCCTGGAATCCCAGGCCAGCGCGATGCGCACGCTGGAGACCTCCGTCGTTCCGGGGCTGTTGCAGACGCCGGAGTACGCGCGGGCGGTGACCCGGGCCGCGGTGGGCGGACTGGACGAGGACGCCGACGACCGGCTGGATGCGCTGGTGGAAGTGCGCCTGGCCAGGCAGGACGTGCTGCGCTCGCGGCCACCCCTGGCGCTGAGCGCGGTACTCGACGAGGCGGTGCTGCACCGGGAGATCGGCGGGCCGGATGTCATGGCACGGCAGCTGGAGCGGCTGATCGAGGCGGCGCGCTACCCCCAAGTGCGGCTTCAGGTCCTGCCGTTCGCGGCCGGTGCCCACATCGGTATCACCGGGCCTTTCGTTATCTTCTCATTTTCGAGCACTTCTGATCTGGATGTGGTTGTTCTCGACCACTTGACGAGTAGCCTCTACCTCGAACGGAAAGAAGACCTCCAGGCCTACACCGAGGCCTTCAACACCCTTCAGTTCCACGCCCTTTCGCCCGAGGACTCGTTGGACTACATCGCCGGGATAGGTGCCGGCGTGTAAGGAGGCACCATGTCTGCACTGCCTCGGAACGTGACTTCCAGTACTCAACTGCACGGTGTGCAATGGCTGCGCAGCAGCTACAGCACGGGAGCGAACAACTGCGTCGAGACGGCCCGGCCGCTCTCCGGCCCCGGGACCGGGCTGCTGGCCGTACGCGACTCCAAGGACCCGACCGGACCCGCGCTGCTCTTCTCCCCCGAGAGCTGGGCGGGATTCACGGCCGCGTTCCGGTGATCGCCCGCACCTCGCAACCCTTCTGAATCAGTTCGCGCGACGCACGGCCATGTCACGCCGACTCATGGTCGCGTCTCGCCGATCACTTCCACCGCGCGCTCGATCTGGTCCTCGGAGAGGTCCGCACGGGCGGTGAGCCTCAGCCGTGAGATGCCGTCGGGCACGGAAGGAGGACGGAAGCAGCCCACGGCGACACCTGCCGTACGGCAGTCGGCCGCCCACCGCACGGCGCCCTCCGGAGACGGCGCGCGCACGGAGACGACCGCGGCGTCCGGACGTACCGCTTCCAGACCCGCGGCGGTCAGGCGTGTGTGGAGTTCGCGTGCCACCGCACGCGCCCGCGCCGCCCGCTCCGGCTCGCGGCGCAGCAGCCGGAGCGCCGCCAGGGCCGCCCCCGCCGCGGCTGGGGCCAGGCCCGTGTCGAAGATGAAGGTGCGGGCCGCGTTGACCAAGTGCTCGATGACCCGGGCGGGTCCGAGCACGGCACCGCCCTGGCTGCCGAGCGACTTGGACAGCGTGACCGTCACCACGACATCGTCCGCGCCGGCGATTCCCGCCGCGTGCGGGGCGCCGCGCCCGCCGTCGCCAAGGACGCCGAGACCGTGAGCGTCGTCGACGACCAGACCGGCGCCGTGCTCCCGGCATGCCGTCGCCAGCCCGGTCAGCGGGGCGGCGTCGCCGTCGACCGAGAAGACCGTGTCGGACACGGCGACGGCGGGACCGTCATGGGTCCGGAGTGCCTTGCGCACGGCATCCGGGTCGGCGTGTGCGACGACCTGGGTGGTGCCGCGGGCCAGCCGGCAGCCGTCGATCAGCGAGGCGTGGTTGCCGGCGTCGGAGACGATCAGTGAGCCGTGCGGTGCCAGCGCGGTGACCGCGGCGAGGTTGGCCGCGTAGCCGGAGGAGAACACCAGGGCCGCCTCGAAGCCGCAGAAGTCCGCCAGCTCGCGTTCCAGTTCGGCGTGGAGCGCGGTCGTGCCGGTGACCAGGCGGGAGCCGGTGGCGCCGCCGCCCCAGGTGCGGGCGGCGGAGGTGGCCCCCTCGACGATCTCGGGGTGGCGGGCCAGGCCCAGGTAGTCGTTGCTCGCGAGGTCGAGCAGTGGCGAGTCGGCGGGGCGGGGGCGCAGGGTCCGTACCAGTCCGGCGCGGCGGCGCAGCTCCGCCAGTTCGTCGATCCAGCCGAACGCCATGACTCCTCCGGGGCTTTTGTAGGCAGTGCACAGACAGTAGTCGCCGGACCAGCCGCCCAGGATGTGGCAATACCCACACGTCGAACCGCCTCTGTTGTCCGATCTCTCCTTGGCCCGGGGCGGTTCCGTAGGACAGGATCGGACCTCATGGACCTGCTGAACACGCTGGTGGACAAGGGGCTTCGGCGCGAGCTGCCGAAGCGCGAGGAGGCACTGGCCGTCCTCGCCACCTCCGACGACGACCTGCTCGATGTGGTGGCCGCGGCCGGCAAGGTACGCCGGCACTGGTTCGGCCGACGGGTGAAACTCAACTACCTCGTCAACCTCAAGTCCGGCCTGTGCCCGGAGGACTGCTCCTACTGCTCCCAGCGGCTGGGCTCGACGACCGGGATCCTGAAGTACACCTGGCTCAAGCCCGACGAGGCCTCCCAGGCGGCGGCTGCCGGGCTGGCCGGCGGCGCCAAGCGGGTCTGCCTGGTGGCGTCCGGACGCGGTCCCACCGACCGTGACGTGGACCGGGTCGCGGGCACCATCAAGGCGATCAAGGAACAGAACGAGGGCGTCGAGGTGTGCGCCTGTCTCGGTCTGCTCTCCGACGGCCAGGCCGAGCGGCTGCGCGAGGCCGGCGCCGACGCCTACAACCACAACCTCAACACCTCCGAGGCGACGTACGGCGACATCACCACCACCCACACCTACGCCGACCGCGTCGACACCGTGCAGAAGGCGCACGCGGCCGGGCTGTCCGCCTGCTCGGGCCTGATCGCCGGCATGGGCGAGTCGGACGAGGACCTGGTCGACGTCGTCTACTCGCTGCGTGAGCTGGACCCGGACTCGGTGCCGGTCAACTTCCTGATCCCGGTCGAGGGCACTCCGCTCGCCAAGGAGTGGCACCTCACCCCGCAGCGCTGTCTGCGCATTCTCGCGATGGTGCGGTTCGTCTGCCCGGACGTCGAGGTTCGGATCGCGGGCGGCCGTGAGGTCCATCTGCGCACGATGCAGCCCCTCGCACTGCACCTGGCCAACTCGATCTTCCTCGGCGACTATCTGACCACCGAGGGCCAGGCGGGCAAGGCGGACCTGGAGATGATCGCGGACGCCGGGTTCGAGGTGGAGGGCACGGATCAGGTGACGCTGCCGGAGCACCGGGCGGCCGGCGGGTGCCACGAGGGCGGCGGAGCGTGCGGTTCCGCACCTCAGGTCTCCACATCCCAGGTCTCCACATCCCAAGCCAACGAGGCCCGTACGGACCTCGTCGCCGTGCGCCGCCGGGGTGCCGGAACGGACCTCGCGCCCAATGCCTGACCTGACCGTCCCCGAGCTGCTGGACCTCGATCGGCGGCACGTCTGGCATCCGTACGGGCCCATGCCGGGCGTGGTGGAGCCGCTTGTCGTGGAGTCGGCGAGCGGGGTCCGGCTGAAACTCGCGGACGGCGCGGGTGAGTTGATCGACGGCATGTCGTCCTGGTGGTCGGCGATCCACGGCTACCGCCACCCCGTGCTCGACGAGGCCGCGCGCGAACAGCTCGGCCGGATGAGCCATGTGATGTTCGGCGGGCTCACGCACGAGCCCGCCGTACGGCTCGCGAAGCACCTTGTCGACATGTCGCCCGACGGCCTGGAGCATGTCTTCCTCGCCGACTCCGGGTCCGTGTCGGTCGAGGTCGCGGTCAAGATGTGCCTCCAGTACTGGCGTTCGCTGGGCCGCCCGGCGAAGCGGCGCCTGCTGACCTGGCGCGGCGGCTATCACGGCGACACCTGGCAGCCGATGTCGGTGTGCGACCCCGAGGGCGGGATGCACGACCTGTGGACCGGCGTGCTCCCCCGCCAGGTGTTCGCCGACGCCCCGCCGACGGAGTACGACGAGGCGTACGCCGACCAGCTGCGCGCGCTGATCGAGCGGCACGCCGACGACCTGGCCGCGGTGATCGTCGAGCCGGTCGTGCAGGGCGCGGGCGGGATGCGGTTCCACTCCCCCGCGTATCTGCGGGTGCTGCGTGAGGCGTGCGACGCGTACGGCGTGCTGCTGGTGTTCGACGAGATCGCGACCGGGTTCGGGCGGACGGGCGCGCTGTTCGCGGCGGAGCACGCGGCGGTGACGCCCGATGTGATGTGCGTCGGCAAGGCGCTGACCGGCGGCTATATGACGATGGCCGCCACCCTGTGCATCTCCCGGGTGGCCGAGGGCATCTCGCGCGGCGAGGTGCCGGTGCTGGCGCACGGCCCGACGTTCATGGGCAATCCGCTGGCCGCGGCGGTGGCCTGCGCCTCGATCGAGCTGCTGCTCGGCCAGGACTGGCTCGCGGAGGTCAAGCGGATCGAGGCGGGACTGCGGGAGGGGCTGGTTGAGGCCGCGGCGCTCCCGGGTGTCCGCGATGTCCGCGTCCTCGGTGCCATCGGGGTCGTCCAGCTCGACCACGCGGTGGACATGAGGGCGGCCACGGCGGCGGCAGTGCGTGAGGGCGTCTGGCTGCGGCCGTTCCGCGACCTCGTCTACACGATGCCGCCGTATGTCACGGGCGACCCGGACGTGGCACGGATCGCGCGCGCGGTGTGCGCGGCGGCGCGGGAGGGATGACATGCCGGTCCTGGTGATCACGGGCACGGGCACGGAGGTCGGCAAGACCGTCGCGACGGCCGCCGTCGCCGCAGCAGCGCTCGCGGCCGGGCGGTCGGTGGCCGTCCTGAAGGCCGCGCAGACGGGCGTACGACCGGACGAGCGCGGGGACGCCGACGAGGTCGCGCGGCTCTCGGGTGCCGTGACGGCGGTCGAACTCGCCCGGTATCCGGACCCGTTGGCGCCGGCGACGGCCGCGCGGCGGGCCGGGTGTTCTCCGGTCCACCCGCACGACATCGCCGAGGCCGCCGCCAAGCTGGCCGCCGAGCACGATCTGGTGTTGGTGGAGGGAGCGGGCGGGCTCCTCGTACGGTTCGACCCGGCGGGCGGCACACTGGCGGACGCGGCGGGGCTGCTGGCGGCGCCGGTGCTGGTCGTGGTCTCCGCCGGCCTGGGCACGCTCAACACGACGGAACTGACGGCACGTGAAATCCGCTCCCGCCGACTGAACCTGGCGGGAATCGTGATCGGCAGCTGGCCCGAGGCGCCCGACCTGGCGTCCCGTTGCAATCTCGCGGACCTGCCGATCGTCGCCGACGCCCCGCTGCTGGGCGCGCTGCCCGCCAGTGCCGGGTCCCTTGAGCCCGCCGACTTCCGTGCGGCAGCGCCCACTTGGCTGGCACCGCGACTGGAGGGCATGTGGGACGCGGAGGCGTTCCGGGTACGCGAGGCACCCTAACCCGCGTCTCCTGACCACGACCCGCGAACAGCGGGGGTGCGCGGGGCGCGTACGGGGGACAATCGCGGTAGGGCACTCCATCCGCCCAGGAGGTCGCCATGCCGCAACGGCCCGCCACCGGCTCCGGCAAGGTGCCACGGGATCCCGTGCACCACCCGCTGTTCGCCCGGTACTACGCCCGCATCAGCGTCGCCGCCGAGTCACGCATGGGGATGGGCGCCGTGCGCGACCGCATGCTGTCCGGGCTGTCCGGGCGGGTGATCGAGATCGGCGCGGGCAACGGCCTGAACTTCGCGCACTATCCGAGCGCGGTCTCGGAGGTCGTCGCCATCGAACCGGAGCGCCTGCTGCGGCAGTTGGCGGTGGAGTCCGCGCTGCGCGCCGAGGTGCCGGTGGATGTGGTGCCGGGTGCGGCGGAGGCGCTGCCGGTCAAGAGCGAGGCCTTCGACGCGGTGGTGCTGTCGCTGGTGCTGTGCAGTGTGCGGGACGTCTCGCGGGCGCTCGGCGAGGTGCGGCGGGTGCTGCGGCCCGGCGGTGCCGTGCGGTTCTTCGAGCACGGCAGGGGCGGCGGCCGGGTGATGCGCTTCACCCAGCGCGCGCTGGACAGCACGCTGTGGCCGCGGCTGAACGGCGGCTGCCATGTGGCCCGGGACCCGATCGCCGGGCTGCGGTCCGCCGGGTTCGAACTCGGCCCGTACCGGCGGGTGCTGATGCCGGAGAACGGGCCGACGTTGCCGACCTCGTACTGCGTCCTGGGCACGGCGTGGCGGCCTACGGTCGACTCATAGGCTCCACTGCCGCAGTTCCTGCGCGATGTCGTGCACCGTGGCCTCACCGCTCTTCACCAGCCGGGCCAGGTCGCGGACCTGCTCCGGGGAGGTGACGACCTTCAGGCCGCTGGCGACGAGGTAGGCGTACGCGACCGCGGAGGCGAACAGGGCGTTGGAACGCTCCAGCGCGGGCACGTGGAGCAGCAGTTGCAGGAGCGAGGCGGCTCGGGCCTGCGGGGTGTCGTAGACGGGGACGTCGAATATCTCGGCCTCATGGCGTGCGACGGCGGCGACGAGCGCGCCCCAGTCGGTGACCTGGGGGTCTCCGGGAGTGTTCTGTTCGGCGAGCATGAGCAGCCAGGCGAGGTCGATTCTGAGATGGCTCAACGGATCAGCGGCGACCTTCGCGTGTGCCTTCACGGTCCGGGCCGAACTCTTCGGCGAACACGGACTCGTACTGCTTCATGAAGTCGGCGGCGGCCTCCACGAAGGTGTGGCCGACCTCCCCGGTGTCCTGTCTGACCAGCTCTTCGATGTAGCGGTTGACGCTCATGCCGCGGGCCAGGGCACGTTCGCGAGCCGCGCGGGCGGTGCCTTCGTCCACGCGTACGTTCAGCTGGGTCTTCGCCATGCCTCAAAGCTAGCGCCGAAACGCTAGCGGCGGCAAGGGCTCATCCCATGGGTGGAGACCGACCGGCACCCAACGGGACCCAAGGGGGATACCGAGTGTGTGCCGGATCACATTACGCTCGGCCCTGACAAGGAAGTCGCGATGTCCCGAATCGAGGAGGCAGCCTTGTGTCCGCTTCTGCTGTGGAGCACGCCTTGGCCGACGGGATCGCGGCCCGCGCCCGCGGTCTGACCAAGGCGTACGGCTCGGGCGAGACGACGGTACTCGCCCTCGACTCGGTGGACGTGGACATCACGCGCGGCCGGTTCACGGCGGTGATGGGGCCGTCGGGCTCCGGGAAGTCCACGCTGATGCACTGCCTGGCGGGGCTGGACACCGTCTCGGCGGGCCAGGTGTGGCTCGGCGACACCGAGATCACGGGGCTCAGGGAGCGGGAGCTGACCCGGTTGCGGCGGGACCGGATCGGGTTCATGTTCCAGTCGTTCAACCTCATCCCGACGCTGAACGCGGCCGAGAACATCACGCTGCCCATGGACATCGCGGGCAAGAAACCCGACGAGAAGTGGCTGGACCAGGTCATCGACACACTCGGGCTGCGGGACCGGCTGGCCCACCGGCCGTCACAGCTGTCCGGCGGCCAGCAGCAGCGCGTCGCCTGCGCCCGCGCGCTCGCCTCCCGCCCCGAGCTGATCTTCGCCGACGAGCCGACCGGCAACCTCGACTCGCGGTCCGGCCTTGAGGTGCTGGGCTTTCTGCGCGACGCGGTCGACAACCTCGGGCAGACGGTCGTCATGGTCACCCACGACCCGGGCGCCGCCGCCCATTCCGACCTGGTGCTGTTCCTCGGTGACGGACGGATCGTCGACGAGATGGAGCGACCGACGGCGGAAGCGGTCCTCGAACGGATGAAGCGGTTCGACGTGATCCGCGGTCAGTACGACGACGCCGCGCCCTCCCAGGAGGACTGACCCCGTGCTCAAGGCGACGCTCCGGAGCTTTCTCGCACACAAGGGACGGCTGCTGCTGTCCGCGCTGGCCGTGATCCTGTCCGTGGCGTTCGTCGCGGGCAGCCTGATCTTCTCGGACACCGTCAGCCGTACCTTCGACCGGCTCTTCGCCTCGACCGCGGCCGACGTCACCGTCAGCCCGAAGGAGAACCTCGACGAAGCACTGCCCTCCGGCTTCACCCCCACCCTGCCCGCCTCGTTCGTGGACCGCGCGGCCCGGGTCGAGGGGGCCGAGTCGGCCCGTCTGGACGTGGACGTGGAGGGCATCACCGTCGCCGACGAGGACAACGAGTCGGTGGGCCCCACCACCGGCGCCCCGACCATCGGCACCAACTGGAACCCGACCGACCGCAGCCCCGTCGAGCTGACCTCCGGTCACGCCCCGGAGGGGCCGAACCAGGTCCTGCTCGACGCGGACACCGCCGACAGCAAGGACGTGGCGATCGGGGACACGCTCACCGTGATCGCCGCGCCCGGCTCCTTCAAGGCCGAGGTCGTCGGCATCGCCACGTTCACCACCACCAACCCCGGTGCCGCGCTGGTCTTCTTCGACACCGAGACCGCGCAGACCAAACTGCTGGGCGACCCGGACGCCGGCACCAGCATCTCCGTGGACGCGGCGGACGGCGTCAGCGACCCGCAGCTCAAGCAGCGCGTCGCCGCCGCGCTGGGCACTGACACCCTCGACTTCCGGACCGCCGACGAACAGGCCGAGTCGGACGTCGAGCAGCTGGGCGGCTTCCTCGACGTCATCAAGTACGTGATGCTCGGCTTCGCCGGGATCGCCGTCCTGGTCGGTGTGTTCCTGATCGTCAACACCTTCTCGATGCTGGTCGCCCAGCGCACCCGCGAGCTCGGTCTGCTGCGGGCGCTCGGCGCGGACCGCCGTCAAGTCCGCCGCTCGGTCCTCACGGAGGCGCTGCTGCTGGGCCTCGTCGGCTCCACGCTCGGCCTGGCCACCGGCATCGGGCTCGCCGTCGGGCTCATCGAGCTGATGGGCCTGCTCGGCATGAACATCAGGTCCGCCGACATGGTGATCGGCGTGGCGACACCCGTCGCGGCGTACGTCGTCGGCCTCGGCGTCACCTTCGTGGCGGCGTATCTCCCGGCCCGGCGCGCGGCGGGTGTGTCGCCGATGGCGGCACTCGCGGACGCCGAGATCGCCGACGTGGGAAAGCCGCTGCGGGTGCGCGCTGCGGTGGGCGCGGTCGTCGGGGCGCTGGGCGCGGCAGCGCTGGTGGGCTGTGCCACGGCGACGGAGACGTCGTCGGCGGCCTCCCTGCTCGGCCTCGGCGTGGTCCTGACGCTCATCGCCACGGTCATCGCGGGGCCGCTGCTGGTGCGCCCGGTGATCCGCGTCCTCGGCGGAGCCTTCCCGGCACTGTTCGGCTCCGTCGGCCGAATGAGCCAGCGCAACGCCCTGCGCAACCCCCGCCGTACCGGCGCGACCGCGGCGGCCCTGATGGTCGGGCTCGCGCTGGTCGGCGGGATGTCGGTGGCGAGCGCCTCGATGACCAAGTCGTTCGACGAGCAGATCGACAAGACGCTCGGCGCCGACTTCGTCGTACAGAACGCCAACTTCGTGCCCTTCCCCGCGGAGGTCACCAAGCGCGTGAAGGAGGACACGGACGGCGTCGGGCTCGTCGTGCGCTCACGGCTCACACCGGTCGCGGTGAGCCTCCCGGACGGGGACCGCGTCGAGACGACGGCGGGGGCATACGATGCCCGGCTCGACGACGTCGCCAACATCACGTACGCGCAGGGCGACTCGGCGGCGGCGCTGGCCAAGGGGCGGCTCGCCATGGACCGGGACTTCGCGCGGGACCACGGCGTGCGCGTGGGCAGCACGATCCCGGTCGAGTTCCAGGGCGGACGCACGGCCGATCTGACGGTGGGCGCGCTGACCGACCAGGACACCGCCGACGGGTTCGGGACGCAGGGCGGGCTGTTCTTCGGCATGGGCACGATGAAGGAGTACGCGCCGGGCAGCCAGGACTCCGCGGTGTACGTGAACGCCTCCCCCGGCACCAGCGCCGACGACCTGCGCACGAACCTGGAGGCGACGCTCGACCCGTATCCGCAGGTGGACGTCCGGGACATCGCCGACTACAAGGAGCTGATCCACGACCAGATCGCGGTCCTGCTCTACCTCGTGTACGCGCTGCTCGGGCTCGCGATCATCATCGCGGTGCTCGGCGTGGTCAACACCCTTGCCCTGTCGGTCGTCGAGCGGACCCGGGAGATCGGCCTGCTGCGGGCCATCGGGCTCGCGAGGCGCCAGCTGCGCCGCATGATCCGGCTGGAGTCGGTGGTGATCGCGGTGTTCGGCGCGGTGCTGGGGCTCGCGCTGGGACTGGTGTGGGGTGTGTGCATCCAGCAGGTGCTGGCGCTGCAGGGCATGCAGGCGTTCGCGATCCCGTGGACCACGATCATCGCGGTGGTGATCGGCTCGGCGGTCGTGGGCGTGGTGGCGGCCCTGCTGCCCGCGTTGCGTGCATCCCGCATGAATGTGCTGGCGGCCATCGCGCACGAGTGATGGAATCGCGGCACGACCTCAAGTCGCTTTCAGGTGAGGAGAGTTCATGCCGCGCCCGTTCCGCTTCGGTGTCAGTCTGATCACCCCTGCCCCCGCCGCGGAGTGGCGGGCCAAGTGCCGCCGGGCCGAGGAGCTCGGCTACGACGTGATCCTGGTCCCGGACCACCTCGGGATGGTCGCGCCCTTCCCGGCGCTGGTCGCCGCCGCCGAAGCGACCGAGCGGCCACGGCTCGGCACGTTCGTGCTCAACGCCGGCTTCTGGAATCCGACGCTGCTCGCCCGCGAGGTGGCGACGACGAACGCGCTGACCGGCGGACGCCTCGAACTCGGGCTCGGCACCGGCTACGTACAGGCGGAGCACGAGGCGGCCGGGCTGCCGTACGGCACGCCACGCGCCCGTGTGGACCATCTTCAGCACACGGTCGAGGAATTGGACCGGCTGCTCGACGGGGAGGCGCGGGTGCCGTTGATGATCGGCGGCAACGGCGACCGCATGATGCGCATGACCGCCGAGCACGCGGACATCGCGGCGTTCACCGGCGCGCGTGTGGTGCCGGGGAGCACGACGGGGCAGCTGCTGCCGATCTCTCCCGAGGAACTCGACGGGCGCATCGCTCTGTACCGCGGGCTGGCCGAGGGCCGCAAGGAACCGGCCGAGCTGAATCTGCTGATCCAGATGGTGACCGTGACGGAGGACCGCGCGGAAGTCATACGGCCGCTCGTCGACCGGGTGCCGGACCTGACGCTGGAGCAGGCGCTCGACCTGCCGATCATCCTCGTCGACACCCTGGAGCGGATCACCGCGCAGGTGCGGGCGCAGCGGGAGCGCTACGGGTTCTCGTATCTGACGGTCCTGGAGCCGTACATGGAGGCGTTCGCGCCGGTGATCGGGGCGTTGCGGGACGGGTAGCCGTCCGTCCGAACAGTGGAATGTCACATGCCACAGGATTCGCCTGTGATGTGATCACGCCATGACTGATCTGCGGATACGGGCCGCCGGGCCCGACGACCTCGACGCCGTGCTGTCCTTCTGGAAGACGGCGGCCGAGGGCACGAGCATCAGCGACGACCACAGCGGCGTGGAGCGGCTGGTCGACCGTGACCCGGAGGCGCTGATCATCGCCGAGCAGGACGGCGAACTGGTGGGCACGGTGATCGCGGGGTTCGACGGCTGGCGCTGCCATCTGTACCGGCTGGCGGTGCATCCGGACCGCCGCCGTCAGGGGATCGGTGCGGCGCTGCTGGCCGCCGCGGAGGAGCGGTTCGTATGACTCGGCGGGCGCCGTGGGGACGCGATGGTGCTGCAGCGCAACGAAACCGCCCACCATGCCTGGCACGCGGCGGGGTACGCGCCTCAGGAGCAGTGGCGGCGCTGGATCAAGCCCTTCGGAGACTAGAGGCCGCCCGGGCAGCTTTGCTCGTCCTTTACCCTTGGAGGACCACGGACCACTTCGGTTCTCCTTCGGTTTTCACGGAAAGGTGTGAGCGTCCGCCCATGGGCGAGCCTCCCAGTAGACGACATCGCGCGATCCTCCCCGCTCTGCCCGATCATGGGACGGGGGTGACCCGATGACCGAAGTGCTCCTCCTCCTGGTGGCGATCCTGCTGTCGCTGGCCTGCGGTGCCTTCGTCGCGGCGGAGTTCTCGCTCACCACGGTCGAACGCAGCGAACTCGAACGGGCCGCGGAGCGCGGCGAGCGGGGCGCCGCGGGCGCGTTGAAGGCCGTACGGAACCTGACCTTCCAGCTCTCCGGGGCGCAGCTCGGCATCACCGTCACCAATCTGGTCGTCGGCATGCTCGCCGAGCCGTCGATCGCCGCGCTGATCGCGGGCCCGCTGGAGTCGATGGGCATCTCGCGCTCCACCGCGTCCTCGGTCGCCCTGGTGCTGGGTACGGCCCTGTCGACCGTGGTGCTGATGGTCGTCGGCGAGCTGGTGCCGAAGAACTGGGCGATCTCGTCGCCGCTGGCCGTGGCCAAGCGCGTCGGCAATGCGCAGCGCTGGTTCAGCGCCGCCTTCCGGCCCTTCATCACGCACCTCAACAACACGGCGAACCGGATCGTGCGCCTCTTCGGCGTGGAGCCCGCCGAGGAACTGGCCTCCGCGCGCGGACCGCAGGAACTGGCGGCGCTCGCCCGGCACTCGGCCCGGGAGGGCGCCCTGGAGGCGGACACCGCCGAGCTGTTCGTGCGGACCCTGAACCTCGCCGACCTGACCGCGGAGAACGTGATGACGCCCCGCGTGCAGGTCTTCGCCCTCGACGTCCAGGCGACCTGCGAGGACGTGGCGAACGCGACCCGGGCCACGGGCCTGTCCCGGTTCCCCGTCTTCCGCGGCAACCTCGACTCGGTCGTGGGCACGGCACACATCAAGGACGTGCTGGCGGTGCCCGCGGAGCGCCGGGCGCGCGTGCGGGTCGCGGAACTCATGCGTGAGCCGCTGCTCGTGCCCGAGTCGCTGACCGTCGACCGGCTGCTGGACCGGCTCTCCGGCAAGCGCACGATGGCCGTCGTCATCGACGAGTACGGCGGTACGGCGGGCGTGGCCACGCTGGAGGACATCGTCGAGGAGGTCGTCGGCGAGGTGCGGGACGAGCACGACCCGCACGAGACGCCGGACCTGGCCGTCGCCGGCAGCGACGACGACGGCCGCGCGCTGTTCTCGGCGGACGGCGCCGCCCGCATGGACCAGCTCGCGCGCGTCGGGCTGAGGGCGCCCGAGGGACCGTACGAGACGCTGGCCGGTCTTGTCGCGCACGAGCTCGGCCGCATACCGGCCGTCGGTGACTGTGTCGAGGTCGTGGGCTGGCGACTCGACGTGGTCGACGCGACGGGCCGCAGGGCCGCGCGCGTGCTGCTGCGTGCGCCGCTCGACGACGCGCGCGAGGGGGAGGACGAGCGATGACCGCCGTACAGCTTCTGATCGGTTTCGCGACCCTGGTCGTCAACGCCTTCTTCGTGGGTGCCGAGTTCGCGCTGATCTCGGTGCGCCGCGGCCAGATCGAGCCGCACGCCGAGCAGGGCGACCGGCGGGCGAAGAGCGTGCTGTGGGGTCTGGAGCATGTGTCCGCGCTGATGGCCGCGGCACAGCTCGGCATCACGTTGTGCACGCTGGTCCTGGGTGTCGTCGCGGAGCCGGCGATCGAGCATCTGCTGGAGCCGGTGTTCCACGCGCTGGGTGTACCGGAGAGCGCGGGACATGTGGTGTCCTTCGCCATCGCGCTGGCCCTGGCGACGTATCTGCACATGCTGCTCGGCGAGATGGTGCCGAAGAACATCGCGCTGGCCGAGCCGGTGCGCAGCGCGCTGGTCCTGGGACCGCCGCTGGTCGCCCTGTCGCGGACGCTGCGACCGGTGATCTTCACGATCAACGCCTTCGCGAACGGCCTGCTGAAGCTGATGCGCGTGGAGACCAAGAACGAGGTGACCGCGACCTTCTCGGACGCCGAGCTCGCCCGTCTGGTCCGGGACTCCGGCGAGGCCGGCCTCATCGACGAGCGTGCACGGGAGCGGCTGCACGACGCCCTGGAACTGGGCCGACGGCCCGTGCACGACGTCGTGCTTCCGCTGGAACAGGTTGTCCACGCGCGCGTGGGCGTCACGCCGGAGCAGTTGGAGGGGCTGTCCGCCGAGTCCGGGTTCTCCCGCTTCCCCGTCGTGGACGAGGGGCGGCGCATCGTCGGGTATCTCCATGTGAAGGACGCGCTGGACAAGATGCCGCGGGACCTGCCGTTCGAGGTGCGGGAGATGCGGTCCATCGCGCGCGTGCGCGCCAGCACACCGCTGGACGACGTACTCACCGCGATGCGGGGCAGCCGTACGCACCTCGCCGCCGTGCTGGGCGACGACGGGCGGCTGGCGGGGCTGGTGACGATGGAGGACGTGCTGCGGGAGTTGTTCGGGCAGCGGACCTGACCGGTGTCCGGCGGAACAGGCCGACCGACCGACGGGTATGGAGCCGGGATACCATCTCTGTCGCCATGCAGAAGAACCCCACTTTCACCAGTCTGGTCGCGGTCGGCGACTCGTTCACCGAGGGCATGTCGGACCTGCTGCCGGACGGCTCCTACCGGGGCTGGGCCGATGTCCTCGCCGGGCGGATGGCCGCCCGCGCGCCCGGTTTCCGGTACGCGAACCTCGCGGTGCGCGGCAAGCTGATCCGGCAGATCGTGGACGAGCAGGTGGACGTGGCGGCCGCCATGGAAGCCGACGTGATCACGCTGGTGGGCGGGCTCAACGACACGCTCCGCCCCAAGTGCGACATGGGCCGGGTGCGCGGTCTGCTGACGGAGGCCGTGGAACGGCTGGCGCCCGCCTGCAAGCAACTGGTGCTGATGCGCAGCCCGGGCCGTCAGGGCCCGGTCCTTGAACGGTTCCGGCCCCGCATGGAGGAGCTGTTCCTCTGCGTCGACGACCTCGCCGCACGGCACGGCGCGGTCGTCGTCGACCTGTACGGGGCCCCGTCGCTGGGCGACCCGCGCCTGTGGGACGTGGACCGGCTGCACCTGACGGCCGACGGGCACCGGCGGGTCGCGGAGGCGGTGTGGCAGACCCTCGGCTACGAGCCTGAGGACACCGAGTGGCGCACCCCGCCGCCGCCCACGGCGCCGCCGGGGTGGGCCAGGCGCAGGGTCGTCGACGCCCGATTCGCCAGGCAGCACCTGCTCCCGTGGATCGGCCGCCGTCTGACCGGCCGCTCCTCGGGCGACGGGCTGCCGCCGAAGCGGCCCGAACTGCTGCCGTACGAGGGTCCGGCGGCGTAAGCCTGGAGCTCCCGGGAGGCTGCCGGGCGTGACTCAGGTCTCGTAGGTTCCGCCGAACGCAACCGCGGCGCTGGCCTGCAGGAATCGCCAGTAGAATCTGGACACGTGACTTCTGCTCCCGCCAAGCCCCGCATCCCGAACGTCCTCGCCGGACGCTACGCCTCCGCCGAGCTCGCCACGCTCTGGTCCCCCGAGCAGAAGGTGAAGCTGGAGCGTCAGCTCTGGCTCGCCGTGCTGCGGGCCCAGAAGGACCTCGGGATCGAGGTGCCGGACGCGGCGATCGCCGACTACGAGCGCGTCCTCGACACCGTCGACCTGGCGTCCATCGCCGAGCGTGAGAAGGTCACGCGGCACGATGTGAAGGCGCGGATCGAGGAGTTCAACGACCTCGCAGGGCACGAGCACGTGCACAAGGGCATGACGTCCCGCGACCTCACCGAGAACGTCGAGCAGCTGCAGATCCGGCTCTCCCTGGAGCTGATGCGCGACCGTACGGTGGCCGTGCTGGCGCGCCTCGGCAAGCTGGCCGGCGAGTACGGCGAGCTGGTCATGGCCGGCCGCTCGCACAACGTCGCCGCGCAGGCCACGACGCTGGGCAAGCGGTTCGCGACGGCCACCGACGAGCTGCTCGTCGCGTACGGCCGGGTCGAGGAGCTGCTCGGCCGTTATCCGCTGCGCGGCATCAAGGGCCCGGTCGGTACCGCGCAGGACATGCTGGACCTGCTCGGCGGGGACGGCGCCAAGCTGGCGGAGCTGGAGCAGCGGATCGCCGGGCACCTGGGCTTCTCCACGGCCTTCACCTCGGTCGGCCAGGTGTACCCGCGCTCGCTGGACTACGAGGTCGTGACCGCGCTGGTGCAGCTGGCGGCGGCGCCGTCCTCGCTGGCGAAGACGATCCGGCTGATGGCCGGACATGAGCTGGTGACCGAGGGCTTCAAGCCGGGCCAGGTCGGTTCGTCGGCGATGCCGCACAAGATGAACACCCGCTCCTGCGAGCGCGTCAACGGCCTGATGGTCATCCTGCGCGGCTACGCCTCGATGACCGGCGAGCTGGCGGGCGACCAGTGGAACGAGGGCGACGTGTCCTGCTCCGTGGTGCGCCGGGTCGCGCTGCCGGACGCGTTCTTCGCCCTGGACGGCCTGCTGGAGACGTTCCTGACGGTGCTGGACGAGTTCGGCGCGTTCCCGGCCGTGGTCGCCCGTGAGCTGGACCGCTACCTGCCGTTCCTCGCCACCACCAAGGTGCTGATGGGCGCGGTGCGGGCGGGCGTCGGCCGTGAGGTCGCGCACGAAGCGATCAAGGAGAACGCGGTGGCGTCGGCGCTGGCGATGCGCGAGCAGGGCGCCGAGCGCAACGAACTCCTCGACAAGCTCGCCGCGGACGAGCGCATCCCGCTGAGCCGCGCCCAGCTCGACGAGCTGATGGCCGACAAGCTGTCCTTCACCGGCGCCGCGGCCGACCAGGTCGCCGCCGTCGTCGGCCGGGTCGAGGAGATCGTGAAGCAGCGCCCGGACGCCGCGGGCTACACCCCGGGAGCGATCCTCTGACGCGCTTCACCCCCGAGGAACTGGAGGCCGCCCGCGACCGTCTCGTACCGGACGTGATCGCGTCCGGCCTCCGCGTCCTGTTCTGCGGCATCAACCCCGGTCTGATGACGGCGGCGACGGGCCATCACTTCGCCCGCCCCGGCAACCGCTTCTGGCCGGTGCTGCACCTGTCCGGCTTCACGCCCCGCCTCATGAAACCGTCCGAGCAGAGCGAGTTGCTGTCCTACGGCCTCGGCATCACGAACGTCGTCGCACGGGCCACGGCTCGGGCCGACGAGTTGAGCACGGAGGAATACCGCGCGGGCGGACGGCTGCTGGCGACGAAGGTGGCAGAGGCACGGCCGCGCTGGCTGGCCGTGGTGGGGGTCACCGCCTACCGGGCGGCCTTCGACGACCGCAAGGCCCAGGTGGGTCCGCAGGAGCGGACGATCGGTGACACGCGGGTGTGGGTGCTGCCCAATCCGAGCGGGCTGAACGCGCACTGGACGGCCGGGACGATGGCGGAGGAGTTCGCGCGGTTGCGGGTGGCGGCGGAGGGTCAGCAGATCACGGCCAGTCCTTGTCCGTGACGACGACGAACAGCTGAGGTTCGTTCTCCTCGTCCTGGTCGGCGACCGCCAACATGACCGTGCGCCCGGTGCCGGTCGCCTCCCACGTACGCACGTCCTGCGCGAAGGCGGTGAGCGTTGTCCACGGCTGGGACAGGTCCTCACCTCGTGCGATGCGCTCGCCGAGCGTAACGGTCCCCGACCGCAACGGTGTTCCCCAACGCGTGGTGAACCGGCCTATCATCGCCGTCTCATAGGCGTAGCAGTCCTCCGGGCTTGGCCACTCCCCCGGCCCTAACCGGGCTATGAAGTAACCGGGCCCGCCCATGCCCTCCTCCGTCCTGCCGTGCTCCGCGGGAAACTCCCGGGTGCACAGCAGGTCGACGAGGGCCAGGTCCTTCACAATGTCCATGTGATCCAGTAAAGCGCCTCCCTCTGACAATTGGCGTGGCGTCAGACGACTCCTGGGTTCACGCGTCCCGGCGTCGTACGCTCCACGCTCCCGCCACGACCACGGCGGCCGTCCACAGCGCGGTGACCGCAAGGCCCGGCCACGGGCCGAGCGTTCCGTCGTGCGTCTCGTACAGCACGATCTGCCCAGCCCTGTCGGGCAGGTAGTCGGTGAGCCCGCCGGCCGCGTCGCCGATCACGAAGGAGACGACGAGGACGAACGGGATCAGCAGCGACAGGGCGCCCACCCCGCTGCGCAGCAGGGCCGTGAGCCCGGCGGCGAGCAATGCCATGAGCGTGAGGTAGATTCCGGCGCCCACGACGCCCCGCACCTGCTCCCCCACCGTCAGCCCGCTCGCCGCCGGGCCCAGGCCCGCGCGCCCGGCCAGCAGGGCGGCGAACGCGGTCACCAGCCCCACGACCAGAGTCGGTACGGCGATCACCGCCAGCTTCCCCACGAACCACCGCCCGCGCTGCGGCACCGCGGCGAGCGACAGCCGGAGCCCACCCCCGTGGAACTCCGACGACACCGCCATGGCCCCGAAGGAGATGGCGGCGATCTGACCGGGCGCGACACCGGACAGCGCCATGAACAGCGGGTCGAACTCCGGATCGGACGTGTCGGAGACGCCGGCTATCGCGGAGAACAGCGTGGTCGCCGCGAAGAGAGCCAGAAGGGCCCCGAGGAGCGAGCGGAGCGTACGTATCTTCAGCCACTCGGAGTGGAGTACGGGTGCGAACGACATCTCAGGCCTCCTGCGGCTGTGCGGTGAACTCGGTCTCCGAAGCGGTGAGATCGAGATAGGCCTGCTCCAACGTGCCTTCCTCCGTGCTCAGTTCGAGGATCGGTACGCCCGCGGCCGACGTGAGGCGGCCGATGTCGTCCACGCGCGCGTGGTGCACCGTCCAGTGCCCGTCCTCGTGCTCCACGGCGTCGTGGCCGTGCCGGGCGAGGACGTCCTTGAGTGCGGTGGCATCCGTCGTGCGGATCCGCACGCTGGGCTGCACGCGCGCGTGGATGAACTCCCGCATCGGGGTGTCGGCCAGCAGGCGGCCCCGGCCGAGGACCACGAGATGGTCGGCGAAGGAAGCGGTCTCGTTCATCAGATGGCTGGAGACCAGGACGGTGCGCCCCTCCCCCGCGAGCCGGCGCAGCAACCGGCGGATCCAGATGATGCCTTCGGGATCGAGACCGTTCGAGGGCTCGTCGAGCATGACGACCTCGGGGTCCCCGAGCAGCGCGGCGGCGATGCCCAGCCGCTGGCGCATCCCGAGGGAGTACGTCCTCACCCGGCGGCGCGCCACCGACGCGAGCCCGGTCTCCTCCAGCACCTCGTCGACCCGGCGGGACGGGATGCGGTTGCTCGCCGCCAGGGTGCGCAGATGGTCACGGCCGGTACGGGAGCCGTGCGCGGCCTGCGCGTCGAGCAGGGCGCCCACGTGGCGCAGGGGTTCGCGGAATGTGGCGTAGGCCCGGCCGCCGATGGTGGCCGTCCCGGAGGTCGGCCGGTCGAGGCCGAGCACCAGACGCATCGTGGTGGACTTTCCGGCGCCGTTGGGGCCGAGGAAGCCGGTGACGCGGCCGGGGAGGACGCGGACGGTGAGGTGGTCCACGGCTCGCCGGGTGCCGAACTCCTTGGTGAGGTTCTGGACTTCGATGCTGGTCATGGCAGCAGCCTGGCCGGTGGCGGGGTGCGGGGCCTCCCCCGCGCGTGGAGATCGTCTCCCCCGAGCGGGGGAGGTCCGTTGTCAGTGGTGGCTGGCACGATGTCGCAATGGCCCGCATTCTGCGCCCGTTCACCCGGGCGGTGACGTACACACGATGGCTGCATCTGTTCATCGCCGTCGTGTGGCCGGCCATGTGGTGGTACATCGACAACACCCGGATGTACCTGGCGGCGGTGCTCTTGGCGCTCGCCGGGCTCGTGCCGGCGATGCGCACCGTCGAGGGGCTGCAAGCCGGTCTGTTGCTGCTCGGCCGACGGCATGACGCGAAGGACCCGGAGATCGTCACCGCCCGCTCCGCGACCTGGGCCGACCGCGGGCGGACCGTCGTATGGCTCGAGTGCCGACTGCTGCTCGGCTGTGGTGTCTCCTTTCTCACCATCCATCTCCCCATGCTCGCCGGGGACTTGATGAAGACGGCTCAGGGAGGCACCGCGGACCCGGCCACGTTCCTGCACGTGTCGGGCCATCACTGGTGGCACGCGCTGCTCGTGCCCGTCCCCCTCGCCGTGCTCGGTGCGGTGGTCGTCGTCGCCGGCGAATTCATCACCCTTCTCGCCCGCCACCTCCTCGGCCCCTCCCCCGCCGAACGCCTCGCCGCCCTTGAGGAACGCACCGACCAACTGCTCGAACGCACCCGTATCGCCCGCGAGTTGCACGACTCGATCGGCCATGCCCTGACCGTCGCCGTCGTGCAGGCGGGTGCCGCACGCGCAGCCGGCGACCCCGCGTTCACCGACCGTGCCCTGGACGCCATCGAGGAGACCGGCCGGGCCGCCCTGGAGGACCTGGAGCGGGTCCTCGGCATTCTGCGCGAGTCGGAGCGGCCGGTGAGCAGCAGGCCGGCCCTCACCGACGCCGACCGGCTGCTGGAGTCCGCGCGTGCCTCCGGGGCGAAGGTCGACGCCGAACTGACCGGCGCCGTGGACACGCTGCCGGGTCCGGTCTCGCGCGAGGGCTATCGCATCCTCCAGGAGTCGCTGACCAATGTGCTGCGGCACGCGGGCGCCGTTCCCGTCCGGGTCCGCATCGCCGTCGCGGACGGCACCCTCGGCCTGGAGGTCCGCAATCCGCTGACCGCCGACATACCCGGACCGGGCCGGGGCAGCGGTCTGCGCGGCATACGCGAGCGCGCGGCGCTGCTCGGCGGAAGCGCACGGACCGGCCCGGACCGAGGTGACTGGCAGGTCCATGTCGAGCTGCCCCTGCGCTGATCTACGCTGGTCGGATGCCGGTCACCGTTCTCCTCGTCGACGACGAGCCCCTTGTCCGCGCGGGTCTGCGGGCCGTGCTGGAGGCGCAGCCCGACATCGAGGTGGTCGGCGAGGCGGCCGACGGGGCGGCGGTGATCCCGCTGGTGCGGCAGCTGCGGCCGGACGTGGTCGCCATGGACGTACGGATGCCGCTCCTGGACGGCATCGAGGCCACGCGCGCGGTGCTGCGGACGGTGGACGAGCCGCCGAAGATCCTCGTGGTGACGACCTTCGAGAACGACGAGTACGTGTACGAGGCGCTGCGGGCGGGTGCCGACGGCTTCCTGCTGAAGCGGGCGCGGCCCGCCGAGATCGTGCACGCGGTGCGGCTGGTCGCCGAGGGCGAGTCGCTGCTGTTCCCGGCCTCGGTGCGGCAGCTCGCCGCCGAGTACGCGGACGGCGACGGGAACCGCGCGGCCCGCGCCGTGATGGAGCGGGCCCAGTTGACGGAGCGGGAGGCCGAGGTGCTGCGGCTGATGGCCAGAGGGCTGTCGAACGCGGAGATCGCCGCCCGGCTCGTCGTCGGCACGGAGACGGTCAAGTCTCATGTCAGCGCCGTGCTGTCCAAGTTGAGGGCCCGCGATCGCACGCAGGCGGTGATCGCGGCGTACGAGTCGGGGTTCGTCGCGCCGGGCTGATCCCACTCTGCTACCGATCAGCACGGGCCGGGCACTCGCCGGGGTACGGTGCGCCGAGTACGATCCCGCCAACACGCGCACTAGCTGGGAGGACGGACGTTGGGGCGGCTGACCGGCGGGGATCCCTCGCTGCTGCGAAGGATCAATTCCGCGGTGGTGCTGCATGCGCTGCGCGCCACGGACTGCGCCACGCTGACCGAGATCACCCGGGTGACCGGACTGTCCCGGCCGACGGTGGAGGGCGTCGTCGAGGGACTCATCGAGGCCGGACTCGTCGTCGAGAAGGCCGCCGACGAAAGTGTCGCCCGGCGACAGGGGCGGCCTGCGCGGCGCTTCAGGTTCCGGGCCGAGGCCGGTCATCTGCTGGGCCTGGAGATCGGGCCGCATCGGGTCGCCGCGCTCCTCTCCGACCTCGACGGACGGGTGCTGGGCGCGATCGCGAAGGACGTCGACGAGACGGCCCCGGCGGACGAGCGTCTGGAGCGGCTGCGCACCGCGGTCGCCGAGCTGCTGCGCCGGGCCGGTGTCGCCCGCAGCTCCCTGCGGGCCGTCGGCGTCGCCACGCCCGGGATCGTCGAGGAGGACGGCACCGTTCGCCTGGGCACCGCGCTGCCCGAGTGGACAGGGCTGCACCTGGGCGAGCGGCTGAGCCGTTCCTTCAAGTGCCCGGTCCTGGTCGAGAACGACGCCAATGCCGCCGCGGTCGCCGAGCACTGGAAGGGCGCCGCCACCGAATCGGACGACGTCGTGTTCGTACTGGCCGGACTCAGCCCGGGCGCCGGATCGCTGATCGGCGGACGGCTGCACCGCGGGTACGGCGGGGCGGCCGGCGAGATCGGCGCCCTGCACCTGCTCGGCCGTGAGGTGACTCCGGAGACCCTGCTGTCGACGACGGACGAGCCGCTGCATCCGCTGGACGAGCAGGCAGTGGCGGAGGTGTTCGCGCAGGCCCGCGAAGGCGACCAGCGCGCTCGTGCGGCAGTCGACCGCTTCATCCAGCGCCTCGTCCACGATGTGGCCGCGCTCGTCCTGGCCCTCGACCCCGAACTCGTCGTCGTCGGCGGCTGGGCGGCCGGACTGGACGGCGTCCTGGAGCCCTTGCGACGCGAACTGGAGCGCTACTGTCTGCGGCCCCCGAAGGTCACGCTGTCCCTCCTCGGCGAGGCGGCCGTGACGACGGGCGCGCTGCGGCTTGCCCTCGACCATGTGGAGGAGCAGCTCTTCGCGGTGGAGGGCACGGTGACGGCACGCCGCTGACCCGCACCGGGCCGGAAACGCGTCGCGCCCCGGAGAAGCCCGGGGCGCGACGCGTTTCCGGTCCGGCTCTCAGGAGGCCTGGCGTTCCGGCCCCTGGTGTATCTCCACTCCGCCCGAGTCACCGAAGGTCAGCCGGCAGGTGTCCGCGCGGTACGTGGCGACGGAGAGCGCGGCCGTGCGGCCCTCCGCGTTGAAGCGGGTGGTGACGACAAGGACGGGCGATCCGGGGAGCCGGTCCAGCTGCTTGGCGTCGTCCGCGCGGGCCGAGCCCAGCTCGACGGCGCTCTCCTGGCCCTCCAGTTCCAGGCGCTGCAGCTCGCGCAGCACGGCACGCGCGCGTGCGGGCCCCGACGGGGCGTCGATGGCGGAGAGTTCGGGCACCGCCGACTCCGGGACGTAGATCAGTTCGGCCGCGACGGGCTGGCCGTGCGTCCTACGGGAGCGGCGCACCGTGTGCATCGGCTCCTGGGCGCCCGTCTCCAAGGCGGACGCGACCGCCGCGGGCGGGACCTCGGTCGTGCAGTCGACGGGCTGCCAGGCGTCGCCGGCGGCGCCCGGCCAGGTGTGCTGCTCGGTGCCGAGGGCGACGCCGACGCGCGGCGGGGCGACCGTCGTACCGACGCCGCGGCGGCGCTGCAGCCTGCCTTCGAGTTCGAGCTGTTCCAGGGCCTGGCGGAGCGTGGCCCTGGCGACGCCGAAGCGGGCGGCGAGGTCGCGCTCGTTCGGCAGGATCTCGCCCACGGAGAACTCGGAGTCCAATGCCTCACTGAGCACGGTCTTGAGATGCCAGTACTTCGGTTCCGGCACCGATTCCAGCTGCGTGGTCCCCACCCTGTCCTCCGCAATCGCCGTGGTCCGGCGGCGTTTTAGCGCCCTTGTTTATTAAAGGTTGTTGCACTTATCTGCGACCATAGGGCGGCCCCCACCCTTGGTCAAGACCAATCAGGGCGGCTATCCGGCGAGCGACCGGAGCTTGTCGGGGTTGCGGATGATGTAGACGGACTGGATGCGCCCGTCCAGGATCTCCAGCTGGAGGACGCTGTCCGGCTTGTCGCCGGACATCAGCAGCACCGCGGGACCGCCGTTGACTTCCAGGAACCGGAAGGACAGGTCCGGAACGCCGCCGCCCTTGCCTGCCGCACCGGCGATGAAGCGGCCCACCTTGTCGGCGGTCTCCAGCACCCGCACCGGCGCCTTGGCCTTGCCGCCACTGTCGCCCACGAGGCGGACGTCCGGGGCGAGCAGGGACATGAGCCCTTCGATGTCCCCCTCCATGGAGGCGGCGAGGAAGCGCTCGGTGAGATCACGACGCTGGGCCGGGTCGACGTCGTAGCGCGGCCGCCGCTCCTCGACATGCTTGCGGGCGCGCCCGCCGAGTTGCCGTACCGCCGACTCGCTGCGGTCGAGCATCGCGGCGATGTCGGCGTACGGGTAGCCGAACGCCTCCCTCAGGACGAAAACCGCCCGCTCCAGGGGCGACAGCGACTCCAGGACGACGAGGACGGCGAGGGAGACGGAGTCGGCGAGCACGGCCCGGTCCGCGGCGTCCGGCACGGTCTCCCCGAAGTCGGTGACATACGGCTCCGGCAGCCATGGGCCGACGTAGGTCTCGCCGCGCGCCTTGACCTGGCGCAGCCGGTCGATGGCGAGGCGGGTGGTGATGCGCACCAGATAGCCGCGCGGTTCGCGTACCTCGCTCCGGTCCGCCCCGGACCAGCGCAGCCAGGCCTCCTGGACCACGTCCTCCGCGTCGGCCACCCGCCCGAGCATGCGGTAGGCGACTCCCAGGAGAACGGGACGGTGCTCTTCGAAGACGTCGGTCTCGATGTCGGTTGTCACGCATTCCATCCCAACCGACTCATCCGGACCTGTCCAGGCGATATCTGGGGACCGCGTAGACCTTCAGGGGCTACCCGTCGGTAGCAGTTGCTGACAAGCTGTCTATGAGCAGCCCGCCAGCGAGCCCCAGACGAGGAGCAGTTCATGTCGGCCACCGTCTCCTTCAAGGTCCCCTCCGCCCGCGGCCCACGGGCCGTGACCCTCTCCTACGCGCGCGTGGGAACGGGCGAACCGCTGCTCCTGCTGCACGGCATCGGGCACCACCGGCAGGCCTGGGACCCGGTGGTGGACATCCTCGCGACCGAGCGCGATGTGATCGCCGTCGATCTGCCCGGGTTCGGCGCGTCCCCGGCCCTTCCGGAAGGCCTCGCACACGATCTGCCCACGATGAACGCCGCGCTCGGCGCACTGTGCGAGGCGTTGGAGGTCGAACGGCCGCATGTCGCGGGCAACTCGCTCGGCGGCCTGCTGGCCCTCGAACTCGGCCGCGAAAAGCTCGTACGGTCCGTGACCGCCCTGTCCCCGGCCGGGTTCTGGACACCGGCCGAACGACGCTACGCCTTCGGCGTCCTGCTGGGGATGCGGCAGATCGCCACGCGGATGCCCCCGCCGCTGGTCGAGCGGCTGTCCCGTTCGGCGGCCGGCCGTACGGTCCTGACGAGCACTATCTACGCCCGCCCGGCACGCCGTTCACCCGAGGCCGTGGTCGCCGAGACCCTCGCGCTGGTGAACGCCTCGGCATTCTCCGAGACCCTCCGGGCCGGCTCCGAGGTCCAGTGGACCGACGACATCCAGGGCATCCCGGTCACCGTGGCCTGGGGCTCCAGGGACCGGCTCCTCGTGCGCCGGCAGGGGGTCCGGGCCAAGCAGATCATTCCGCGGGCCCGGCTGGTGCGGCTGCCCGGCTGCGGTCACGTCCCCATGAACGACGACCCGGCGCTGGTCGCCCGCGTGATCCTCGACGGCAGTCGCTGACCGGCGCCGGGCCAACGCGCCCGATCCGAGGGCGACTCCGGCACCGACGAGGGCACTGCCGACGGCCTGCACGGCCCCGTAGGAGCCCGTTCCGACGAGGGGCGCGGTGCCGGCCGCCGCGACCGGGATCAGGCCGGAGAACAGCGTGGCGCGCTCCGCGCCGATCCGCTGCATGGCCATGTACCAGCACACGAATCCGATGACGGTGACGATCGCCGCCTGCCACAGCAGTGCGGCGGCCTCCGTGCCGTCGGGTCGCCGCAGCCACGCGCCGCCGTCCAGGAGGAGCCCGGCCGCCAGGGACTCGAGTGCGGCGACGCCACACACCGTGGCGGACAGCAGCCGCGGGCCCAGGGGCCGCAGCACGGGCACGGCGAGCACCGCGAAACCGACCTCACCGGCGAGTGCGCACACCGAGAACGCGATTCCGGCGCCGTCCGTGCGTCCCCAGCCCTGGACCGTGAAGGCGCCGACGGCGACGAGCAACGCGCCGTACAGGACGACGCGTTGGGGTCGGCGTCCGTCCAGGAGTGGCACGAGGACCGCCACCATCACGGGCGCGCAGCCGACGAAGACGCCCGGAACGGCCGGTTCGGCGGTGCGCTCCGCCGCGATGACCGCCAGGTTGAAGCCGACCATGCCCACGCCCGCGAGCAGCGCGAGGCGGGCCCAGTGGCGGGGCGTGAGCGTCCGCAGCCGGGCCGTGGCGTCCCGGCCGGCCAGCGGGACGAGCAGCAGGAAGGCCAGGCCGTAGCGGAGGAACTGGCCGCCGGCGTACGGGTATTCACCGAGGACGCTGTTGGCGGTGAAGGACCCTCCTACGAGGACACAGGCGAGCGCGGCGAGCAGGGCTCCCCGTGTGGTGGTGGCGTTCATGGACACGACGCTAGGAATCACGGCGGTCCGGTTTAAGGTCCACTTTCATGAGGCCATCGGAGACCAATCGGAGTGGGGAGCCGTACGAGTCCGAGGAACAGGAGCCGCCATCGGGTGCCGATCCGGGATCCCCGGCCTGGGAGCTGCTCCTGCCGGCCGCTTCCGCACCGGCACGCGCGCGTGGGCGCTCGTTGCAGGCGGCACTGCGGGAGGCGGTGCGGGCGGGCAGGCTCGCGCCGGGGACCCGGCTGCCGTCGAGCCGTGATCTGGCCGCCGACCTCGGGGTGTCGCGCGGGCTGATCACGGAGGCGTACGAGCAGCTGACCGCGGAGGGCTATCTGCGCAGCGGGCGGGGTGCGGGGACCTGGGTGGGCGGTGCCGTACGGGCCGCGTCGCCACGCGCGCGTGACCTCGCTCCGCGCCTGCCGGGCGCCCGGGCCGACTTCGTGCCCGGGACGCCGGACCTGTCGCTGTTCCCGCGTGCCGCGTGGGCGGCGGCCCAGCGCGGGGTGCTGGCCGAGCTGCCGCACCACGACCTCGGCTATCCCGATCCGCGCGGACTGCCCCGGCTGCGTACGGCGCTGGCCGAACTGCTCGCCCGCCGCCGCGGCGTGGTCGCGGACCCGGAGCGGATCCTGGTCGTCTCCGGCGTGGCCCAGGCGACGACGTTGCTCGGATTCGCCCTGCACGCGCGCGGGCTGACAGCCGTCGGCGCCGAGAACCCGGGCAGCCCGCAGCACGACGCCCTGTATGCCGCGGCCGGCGTCGCCACCGTGCCGGTGCCCCTGGACGACGAAGGGCTGGCCATCGGCCCGCTGCGCGACTCGGGCGTACGGTCGGTCGTGGTGACGCCGGCGCACCAGTTCCCCACCGGGATCGCCTACTCCGCGCGCCGTCGGGCCGAACTGCTCGACTGGGCACGGTCCGTGGACGGCTTCGTCCTGGAGGACGACTACGACGGCGACTTCCGCTACGACCGCGCTCCGGTCGGTGCGCTCCAAGGACTCGACCCGGAACGCGTCGCCTACGCGGGGTCGGTCAGCAAGTCCCTCGCTCCGGGGCTCCGGCTCGGCTGGCTGCTCGTACCGGAGGCGCTCGCCGATGAGGTGATCGAGCGCAAGCGCACCATGGATCTCGGCCATCCCACCCTCGACCAGGCGCTGTTCGCCCGGTTCGTGGAGCGCGGCGACTACGACCGTCAGCTGCGCCGCTGCCAGCGCGCGTACCGCGACCGGCGCGACACGCTCGTGGCCGCCCTGGAGGAACACTTCCCCGGCTCGGCGGTGTCCGGGATCGCGGCGGGCCTGCACGTCATCGCCACCCTCCCCCTCCGGTACGGGCCCGAAAAGCACTTCCTCGCGCGCGTGGCCGACGCCGGTGTCATGGTGCGTCCGCTGGAGGACTACGCGCACGCGACGGCCGACATCGGCGGCAGCAAGGACGTACGGCTGGTGCTGGGCTACGCCCACCTGTCACCGACGCGCATCCGGGCAGGCGTACGGCTGATGGCAGAGGCCGTCAGGGGCTGACAACGGCGCGCCCCGCATGACCGACCAGTCTGTTCCCTTGTTCCCGCGGTCGGTTGTTCACTTGTGGTTTGCGTGTGCGCTGCGGCGCACCAGTAGTTGTGGCATCGCACATTGACCGGATCTGGTCCCCGGAGGCGCATCCATGTCACACCGTCCCTTCCCCGGCCGTCGCAGCGTCCTGCGCGGCTCCCTCGCCGCGTCGGCGGCCCTGACCCTCCCGCCCGCGCTGGGCGCGGCACCGGCCCTCGCGCTGTCCGGGCGTCCCAAGGCCGGCTGGGGCGTGCAGACGGGAGACGTGACCTGCGACTCCGGTCTGGTGTGGGTGCGTTCCGACCGTCCCGCCCGGATGATCGTCGAGACGTCCGCGACCGAGTCGTTCCGCAACCCGCGCAGATGGCGCGGCCCGCTGCTCGGCGCCGGCACCGACTTCACCGGCACGACCCGGCTGCGCGGACTCCCGTCCGGCGAGCAGATCCACTACCGCGTCCTGCTGGCCGACCCGGACGACCCGCGCCGCACCGGCGAGCCGGTCACCGGCACCTTCCGCACGGCGTCCGACAAGCGGCGCGACGGCGTCCGCTTCGTCTGGTCCGGCGACCTCGCCGGGCAGGGCTGGGGCATCAACCCGGAGTTCGGGGGCTACCGGATCTACGACGCGATGGCGAAGCTCGACCCCGACTTCTTCATCGGCAGCGGCGACAACATCTACGCCGACGGCCCGATCACCGAGACCGTGGCCCTGCCCGACGGCAGCACCTGGCGGAACATCACCACCGAGGAGAAGTCCAAGGTGGCCGAGACGCTGGCGGAGTTCCGCGGCAACTTCCGCTACAACCTGCTGGACGAGAACCTGCGTGCCTTCAACGCCCAGGTCCCGTCCATCATCCAGTGGGACGACCACGAGGTCACCAACAACTGGTATCCGGGCGAGATCCTCACCGACACCCGGTACACCGAGAAGAACGTCGACGTGCTCGCCGCGCGCGCCCGGCAGGCGTTCTCGGAGTACTACCCGATCTCGACGCTGCGCCGCCCCGACGGCCGGGTCTACCGGGTCCAGCACCACGGCCCGCTGCTCGACGTCTTCGTCCTGGACATGCGCACCTACCGCAACGCCAACTCGCCGGACAACCAGACCACCGACCCGGTCGGCATCCTGGGCAGCGAGCAACTGGAGTGGCTCAAGCGCGAGCTGTCCCGCTCGCGTGCGGTGTGGAAGGTGATCGCCTCCGACATGCCGCTCGGCCTGGTCGTACCGGACACCGGCGACGGCAAGCCCAACATAGAGGCCGTCGCGCAGGGTGACCCCGGCGCGCCGCTCGGCCGTGAGCTGCAGATCGCCGAGTTGCTGCGGTTCATCAAGCACCGCCGGATCACGGGCACGGTCTGGCTGACCGCCGATGTGCACTACACCTCGGCGCAGCACTACCTGCCGTCCCGGGCCGCGTTCACCGACTTCGAGCCGTTCTGGGAGTTCGTCTCGGGCCCGCTCAACGCCGGTGCCTTCCCCGCGAACACGCTCGACAACACCTTCGGCCCGGACCGGGTGTTCCTCAAGGCGCCGACCACGGCGAACGTCTCCCCCGCCGGCGGCTACCAGTTCTTCGGCGAGGTCGACATCGACGGCCACAGCGGGGAACTGACGGTGCGGCTGCGCGAGTCGGACGGCACGGTGCTCTTCACGCAGGCGCTGCAGCCGGGACGCGTCGGCCAGTAGGTCCCGTAACCTCGTATCAGTGCCGCGTACCGGCGTCATCCCCTGGTGCGCGGCACTGACGTTTCACAAAAGCGACAGAAGGCTGCTTTACCCGTCAGTCACAGTGCGTTCGTGATCACGCAACACCCTTCCTTCACAGTGGCTGCATGAGTCGAGACATATCTGATGTGACGCGTGCACAGCACGGTCGTACGGTGCACCACTGGCGGCGGGACATCACGGCGGCGTTCCACACATGGTGGACACGACGCCACGGTCACGCCCCGCCGACGGGTGATACCAGCACCCGGCCGCTCCCCACGGAGCAGGCCGGGGTCCGGGAGCGTGCCCTGTGGCGGATGCGGACGACGGTGAAAGACGAACCGGGGTCGCTGGCCGCGCTCTGCATCGCCCTCGCCGGGCAGCAGGTCGACATCCTCAGCCTCCAGACGCATCCGCTGGCCGAGGGCACGGTGGACGAGTTCCTGCTGCGGGCTCCCGGTGAGCTCGCGGCGGACGAGATCACGCAGGCGATCACCCAGGCCGGCGGCACGGGTACGTGGATCGAGCGGGCCGACGCGCATGACCTGGTCGACGCGCCGACCCGAGTGCTCGGCCTCGCCACCCGCACCGCCCTGGACGCGGCGGAACTCCCGCTCGCGCTGCGCCAGTTGCTGGGTCGCTGCACCATCCGCTCGCTCCCCGCCACCCCGCCCGGCGGCGGCCGGGCGCCCGAAGGCGTCCCGGTGGAAGGGGCGTTGGAGGACACCGTGATGCGGCTGCGGGCACCGGAAGGCGGAGTGATCACCGTGGAGCGGCCGTATCTGCCGTTCACCCCGACCGAGTTCGCCCGGGCGCGGGCGCTGGTGGAGCTGGACGCCCGGCTCGGCCCGCGCGTTCCGCGTGGCCAGGACGTTCTCACGCTCCCCGAGGGCAACGCGATCACCGTCCGCCGCGCCGGCACGGACGATCTGGAGGCCGCGACGGCGATGCACGAGCGGTGCTCGGCACGGACGTTGTCCCTGCGGTACCACGGGCCTGTCGGTGACGCGCATCGTTACCTCCACCATCTGCTGAGCCCGCGCTTCGGCCGGACCCTTGCGGTGCAGACCGCGTCCGGGCGGATCGTGGGGCTCGGGCATCTGCTGTGGGACGGGGACGAGACGGAGGTCGCGCTGCTGGTCGAGGACGAGTGGCAGGGGCGTGGCATCGGCAGCGAGTTGCTCCGCAGGTTGGTCGCGATGGCGGTCGAGGCCGGTTGCGAGAATGTGTACGCGGTGACGCAGTCGTCCAACACCGGCATGGTTGCCGCGATGCGTGGTCTGGGGCTGCCTCTCGACTATCAGATCGAGGAGGGGACTCTGGTGATCACGGCTCGGCTGGATTCTCCGCTGGGAGCGGCGGAGGGCACGGTGGGGGTTACTAGGGCCTAGGCGCCGTTGGGCTACGGGGCGCTGGCGGGTGCGGGTTCGTTGTGGCTTGTCGCGCCCCGCGGCGGAGCCGCATATCGATACAGCCCCGCGCCCCTGTCGGGGCGCCCTAGCGCGCCGTCTATATCTCGCCACAGGTCCTCTACGTCCTCCAAACCCACCGACAGGCGCAGCAACTTGTCGCTCACCCCGGCGTCCTTTCGGTCCGTCGTGTCCACTATGCGGTGGCTGATGGATGCCGGGTGCTGGATGAGGGTGTCTACGCTGCCGAGGCTCACGGCGGGGGTGATCAGGCGGACGTCGGCGATGACCTGGTGGGGGTCGCCGTGGACCTCGAAGGCGATCATGGCGCCGCCGATGCGTGGGTAGTGGACGCGGGCCACGCGAGGGTCGGCGGCGAGGCGGCGGGCGAGTTCGGCGGCGTTCGCGGATGCCGCACGGACGCGCACCGGCAGTGTCGCGAGGCCGCGCAGCAGCAGGTAGCCGGCCAGCGGGTGCAGAACGCCGCCCGTTGCGAAGCGGACCTGCCGCAGCCGTCCGGCGAACTCCTCGTCGCAGGCGACCACGCCGGCCAGCACGTCACCGTGCCCGCCGAGGTACTTGGTGGCGCTGTGCAGCACGAGCCGGGCGCCGTGTTCGGCGGGGCGTTGCAGGACCGGTGTGGCGAAGGTGTTGTCGGCGAGCAGCGGTACGGAGCCGCAGGCGTGGGCGACCGCGCGCAGGTCGATTTCGGCCAGCGTGGGGTTCGCCGGGGACTCGACCATGACCAGTCCCGTGTCGGGTCGCAGCGCCGCCGCGATCCCGGCCGGGTCGGTCCACGTCACCTCCGAGCCCAGCAGACCGGCGGTGAGCAGATGGTCGCTGCAGCCGTACAGGGGCCGTACGGCCACGACATGGCGCAGGCCGAGCGAGCCCCGTACGAGAAACACCGCGCTCAGTGCTGCCATCCCGCTGGCGAAGGCGACGGCGGACTCGGTGCCTTCGAGGCGGGCCAGGGCGGTCTCGAAGCGGGCGACGGTGGGGTTGCCCAGCCGTCCGTAGACCGGCGGGCCCTCCGGCATGGCGCCGGTGGTGGCGAAGGCGTCGATGCGGGCCGCCTCGCCCTGACTGTCGTACGACGGATACGTGGTGGACAGGTCGATCGGCGGGGCGTGCAGGCCCTGGCGGGCGAGGTCGTCGCGGCCTGCGTGCACGGCCTCGGTGGCGAGGGCTCTCGATGCGGTGGGCGTGTCCATGAGGGAAGAGTGAACGCCGACCGGGTCACCGCCGCCGAATGCCGTGTTACGTTCGGCCGGTGCCTGAATCTGTCGTACTGGACCCGGTGGATCTCCAGCTGCTGCGGCTGCTGCAGAACGACGCCCGGACGACGTACCGCGACCTCGCCGCGCAGATCGGCGTGGCACCGTCGACCTGCCTGGACCGGGTGACCAGGCTGCGCCGCGCGGGGGTCATACTCGGGCATCGGCTGCGGCTGGATCCGGCCAAGCTGGGGCGTGGGCTTGAGGCGTTGCTGTCGGTTCAGGTCAGGCCGCACCGGCGGGAGTTGGTGGGGCCGTTCGTGGAGCGCATCCGGGCGCTGCCCGAGTCGCTGACCGTCTTCCATCTGACCGGCCCGGACGACTATCTCGTGCATGTCGCGGTCGCGGACATGGCGGATCTGCAGCGACTGGTCCTGGACGAGTTCACCTCCCGCCGGGAAGTGGCCCGGGTGGAGACACGGTTGATCTTCCAGAAGTGGGACTGCGGCCCGCTGCTGCCGCCCTCCACCCCGGCCCAATCCACGTGACGGCTGCGTCCCCTCGTACGAGGATGGTCCGCATGTCAGAGACCAAGAGCCCGCTGCCCCGCGAGGTCGCCGACGCCTACGTCGACGAGCTCATCGCCCTCGACCCGATCACCGGCACCTTCCTCGGCGTGAAGGAGAGTTCGAGCAGGCTGCCGGACACCTCGCCGGCCGGCCAGGAGGCGATCGCGGAGCTTACGCGCCGGACGCTGGCCCGGCTGGACGAGTCGGAGCGCCTGCCCGGCGCGGACAGTGACATCGAGCGCCGGTGCGCGCGCCTGCTGCGCGAGCGGCTCAGCGCCGAACTCGCCGTGCATGAGGCCGAGGAGGGCCTGCGTTCCGTCAGCAACCTGAGTTCCGTCGCGCATGCGGTGCGCCAGGTGTTCACCGTGACGCCGACGCAGACGGAGGAGGACTGGGCGGCGATCGCCGAGCGGCTGCGCGCCGTCCCGACCGCGCTGGAGGGCTACCGGGAGTCCCTGGCGCTCGGCCTGGAGCGGAAGCTGTACGCCGGTCCGCGTGCCACCGCCACCTTCGTCGAGCAGCTCGGCGAGTGGGCCGACACGGACGGTCAGGGCCACGGCTGGTTCGAGCAGTTCGCGGCGGCCGGTCCCGACGCCCTGCGCTCCGAGCTGGACGAGGCGGCCCGCTCGGCCACCGCGGCCATCGTGACGCTGCGCGACTGGATGCGGGACGTGTACGCACCGGCGATCGAGGGCGCGCCGGACGTCGTGGGCCGCGAGCGGTACGCCGGCTGGGTCCGCTACTTCAACGGCACCGACCTCGACCTGGACGAGGCGTACGCGTACGGCTGGTCCGAGTACCGCCGCCTCCTCGGCGAGATGAAGACCGAGGCCGACAAGATCCTGCCCGGCGCGGCCACGCCGTGGGTGGCACTCGCGCACCTCGACGAGCACGGCACGCACATCGAGGGCGTCGACGAGGTACAGCGCTGGCTGCAGTCCCTGATGGACGAGGCGATCGACTCGCTCGACGGCACGCACTTCGACCTGGCCGAGCGGGTGCGGCGGGTGGAGTCGCGCATCGCCCCTCCGGGCAGCGCCGCGGCGCCGTACTACACGCCGCCGTCGGACGACTTCTCGCGCCCGGGCTGCACCTGGCTGCCGACGATGGGCAAGGACCGCTTCCCGGTCTACGACCTGGTGTCGACCTGGTACCACGAGGGCGTGCCCGGTCACCACCTCCAGCTGGCCCAGTGGAAGCACGTGGCGCAGAACCTCTCCCGCTACCAGGCGAGCGTCGGCATGGTGAGCGCCAACGCCGAGGGCTGGGCGCTGTACGCCGAGCGGCTGATGGACGAGCTGGGCTTCCTGACGGACGCCGAGCGTCGGCTCGGCTATCTGGACGCGCAGATGATGCGCGCGGTGCGCGTGATCATCGATATCGGCATGCACCTGGAGCTGATGATCCCGGACGACTCCCCCTTCCACCCCGGCGAGCGCTGGACGCCCGAGCTGGCGCAGGAGTTCTTCGGCTCCCACAGCAGCCGTCCCGGGGACTTCGTGGAGAGCGAGCTGACCCGCTACCTGTCCATGCCGGGCCAGGCCATCGGCTACAAGCTCGGCGAGCGTGCCTGGCTGCTGGGCCGGGAGAACGCCCGCAAGCGGCTCGGCGACGCCTTCGATCCCAAGGCCTGGCACATGGCGGCGCTGTCGCAGGGCTCGCTGGGGCTGGACGACCTGGTCGACGAGCTGTCGGCACTCTGACCGTCCACGTTGTGATCAGCGCCGGAACCCGCCCTCCGAGTCGATGACCTGACCCGTGACCCACTCCGCCTCGTCCGTCGCCAGCCAGGCGATGAGACGGGCGGGGTCGTCGGGCATGCCCCACCGGCCGGCGGGGAAGCGGGCGGCGACAGCCTCATAGGCGTCGCCCGTCAGGTAATCCGTGTCCACGGGGCCGGGGTTGACGGTGTTCACCGTGATCGCCTGCTCGGCGAGCGTGGTCGCCAGAGAGCGGGTGATGGAGGCGAGGGCACCCTTCTGCAGCGCGTAGGCGATCTCGCCGGGCATACCACCCGCGATGTCCTGGCCGGAGGTCATCATCACCACACGTCCGCCACGGGGCCGCTCCGGCTGCCGGGCGTAGGCCTGGATCAGCAGCAGCACCGAGCGGGTGTCGACCGCCCAGTGCGCGTCGAGCATCGCCGCGTCGATCTCGTCGAGCGTTCCGTCGGAGCCGCTGAGGGCGTGGTTGGCGACGAGGATGTCGAGCCGTCCGCCGAGCGCCGAGGCGGCCGTGGCGATCAGGTGGGCGGGTGCCGCCGGGTCGGAGAGGTCACCGGGACCGGCGACGACACGGGCCTGGGGATCGCCGAGCGCCGCGCGCACGGACGCGGTCACGTCCTCGGGGCGGTCGGCGCCCCAGGGCATGGCGGCGTCGTGCGGCACATGGTGATGCAGATAGACGCTCGCGCCGTACGCGGCGAGCCGCCGGGCCACCGCATGACCGATGCCGCCGCGCCGACTGGCACCGGTCACGAGGGCGGTGCGGCCACGCAGGGGCAGGGGGTCACGGCGCAGGGCGTCGGGGGCGGGGTGCGGGAGTCGGGGCATGGTCGACCATGATGGGGAACGGGTGAGCGGGGCGCATCTGATTTCCCGGGTGAGCCATCCGACCTGAAGGCAGGTGAGCCACCCGACCTGAGCGTCAGTCCGCCAGCCGCCGCAACTGCACCAGCCCCAGCCAGGTCTCCGGCCCGGGCTGCACCTGCGCCGCCCGGACCGCGTACGGCCCCGGCTCCAGGGCGATCCTCAGGTGGCCGGCCCGCTCGGAATCCCCTCCGGGCCAGGCCGAGTCGAACAGCAGCACCGGCCCGGGCACGTGCCAGCGCACCTCGTCCGCCCAGACGGCGGTGGCGAGGGCCTCGGGGACATGGGCAAGGAGTTCGTCCTCGGAGTCGGCCGCGCACCACCGTACGAAGGTGTCGTGGGCCGGCAGGAAGGTGGTCAAGGCCGGCTCGTCGCCCAGGACCAGGGCCGCGGAGTCCCCGACCGGGAGCAGCCCGACGAAGCCGTCGACCTCGCAGGCCCGGTCGTAGTCGGAGGCGGTCTCGTCGCCGTCGGCGCCCGCCCAGAACGGCAGCACCGTCTCCGGCACCGCTATGAGCGGCCCGCCGCCCGACTCGACCCACTCCACGACGCCCGGTTCCGCGTATCGCACCATGGCGCAAAAACCTACACGCACAGGGGCCTCACACGTCACGCCGGTTTCAACAGCCGCAGTCCTCCGCGTCCATGGGCGCCGTCAGAGGGTCGGAGGCGCGGCGTTCGCTGCCCTGCCAGGTCTCGAACTCGAAGCCCTCGCGCACCCAGTACTCGAAGCCGCCGAGCATCTCCTTGACCTGGTAGCCGAGTTCGGCGAGGGCGAGGGCGGCCCGGGTCGCGCCGTTGCAGCCGGGGCCCCAGCAGTACGTCACGACGGGCACCGACTTGTCGAGGAGTTGCCCGGCCTGTTCGGGGATCAGCGCGGTCGGGAGGTGGACGGCGCCCGGGATGTGGCCCTGGTCCCAGGACTCGGTGGAACGGGAGTCCAGCACGACGAATCCCGGGTCGCCGCCGGCCGAGAGCGCGGCGGCCACGTCGGAGACGTCGGCGTGGAAGGCGAGGCTGGCGCGGAAGTGGGCGGCGGCCTCGGCCGGGGTGGCGGGGGCGACGCGCAGGACGGGGTTCACGGTGGTGGTCGTCATGGACAAGAACCTACGGTCGTTGAGCCACGCTCTGAAGTGGTGATCCCCGGCACTTCCCTTGATCGGCCGGGGATTCCCCTGCTATTCATCGCCCATGACCACGTATTCCCCGGACGCCACCGACTGGCGCATCCTCGACGTCCTCCAGCGGGAGGGCCGGGCCAGCTTCGCCGAGCTGGCCCGTGCCGTCTCCATGTCGCCGAGCGCGGTCACCGAACGGGTGCGGCGGCTGGAGGAGGCGGGCGTCATCCAGGGCTATGCGGCGGTCGTCGACCCGGAACGGCTCGGGCTGCCGATCCTGGCGTTCGTCCGGCTGCGGTACCCGACCGGCAACTACAAACCCTTCCACGACCTCGTCGCCGCGACCCCCGAGATCCTGGAGGCCCATCACGTCACGGGCGACGACTGCTTCGTCATCAAGGTCACCGCCCGCTCGATGCGCCACCTGGAGGAGGTCTCCGGGAAGATCGGCGCCCTGGGCTCGGTCACCACGAGCGTCGTGTACTCATCACCCCTGCCCCGGCGCCCGCTCGGCCGCTGACCTCAGCCGACGCCCCGCTGCCGCAGTTCGGAGCCCGCTCTGCCCTTGACGACCTCCAGCTGCGCGTGAACGCGTCTGCGCAAGTCGGCGACGTGACTGACGATGCCCACGCTGCGGTCGCGCTCGCGCAGTGAGTCAAGGACGTCGAGTACCTCGTCGAGGGTCTGCTCGTCGAGGCTGCCGAAGCCCTCGTCGATGAAGAGGGTGTCCAGCCGGACGCCGCCCGCCTCGTCCGTGACGACATCCGCGAGGCCTAGGGCGAGGGCGAGCGACGCGAAGAACGTCTCGCCGCCCGAGAGGGTCGCCGTGTCCCGCTCGCGCCCGGTCCACGCGTCTACGACGTGCAGGCCAAGACCGCTACGGCCGCGGCCGGTCCGGTCGTCGGAGTGGACGAGGGTGTAGCGGCCGGACGACATGCGCCGCAGCCGTGCGGTCGCGGCGGCGGCCACCTGTTCCAGGCGGGCGGCCAGCACATACGACTCCAGGCGCATCTTGCGTTCGTTGTCCGCCGAGGTGCCCGCACTGAGGCCGGCGAGGCGTGCCACCCGGTCGTACTCCTCGCGCAGTGGCGCCAGCCGTCGTACGCCCTCCGCCGATCGCGCGGAGAGCCGGTCGAGTTCGGTGCAGCGCCGGTCCGCCGCGTCGCGGGCGGAGGCGGCGTCGCGCAGCCGCTGGGCCGCGGCCGACGCGGCCCGCTCGGCCGCTTCGAGGTCGGCGGGCGGCTGCTGGGCGGCGGCCACCGTGTCGGCTTCGGCGAGGACCGCGCGGACGGCGGCCTCCTCGGACTGCCAGGCGTCCAGCCGCCGTTGCAGCTCGCGGTGGGCCGCGTCGTCGAGCAGGGCCGACGCCGCGGCCTGGGGGGTGTCGAACCCGGCGCGGAAGGCGGACTCGGCGAGCCGGCCGTCCGCGGCCTTGAGCCGCTCGGCGCTCTCGTCGGCGGCCCGCGCGGCGTCGGCGGCGTCGGAGAGCAGGGCGACCTGCTGCTCCAGCTGCGCCGACCGCGCGGCCACGCTCGCCGAAGCACCCCGGGCCTGCGCCAACTCCTCCTCCAGCGCGGCCTTCTCCAGCTCCAGGCGCTCCCGGTGGCCCACCCGCGACGCGGCTCGTACGGCCGCCTCCTGCCGTACGGCGGTGCGCTGCTCGTGCTCCTGCTCGGCCCGGCGCAGCTCCTCATGCCCGGAGTGCAGCCCGGAGGCGTCCCGGCGCGCCTGTTCGTACAGCCGCTCCAACTCCTCTGCCTCTTGGGCGAGTTGGCCGGTAGGCGCGTCTCCGGCTTCCGCGGTGGCGGCGGCCAGGGCTTCCCGTACGAGGCCGAGGCGGCGCTCGTCCTCCGCGCGCTGTTCGTCGGCGCGCTGGTAGGCCGCCAGTGCGCGCTCCTCCGCCTCCCGGTCGACGTGCCCGGCGATCTTCCGTGCGGGGGCGGGGTGTTCGGTGGCTCCGCAGACGGCGCAGGGCTCGCCGTCGGTGAGGTTCGCGGCGAGTTCGGCGGCGATGCCGTTCAGACGCTGTTCCTTGAGGTCCAGCCAGTGGGCGCGGGCCTCGACCGCACGCTCGGCCGAGGCGAGCGCCTGCTGCTGCGCGGCTTCGGTGTCGCCCGCGAACTGGTCCCGCTGCCGGGCCGCCCCGAGCCGCCGCTGGGCGGGTTCGCGCTGTACGGCGAGCTGCTCGGCCCGGGTCGCTGCCTGCTGGGCGGTGTCGATACGGGCCTGGAGCGCGGCGCGGGTCGTCTCCCACTCGGCGAGCCAGGCCTCCGCCTCCTGGAGGACGTCCTCGTCGGCGCGCTCCTGACGGTCCAAGTGGGCCCGCTCGGCGACGAGTTCGGCCAGCCGGTGTTCGGCGCGACGGGCCGACTCCAGGCCGCCCAGCTCCTCGGCAGCGCGGCGTGCGGCGGCGGCGAGCCCGCCCGCACCGGAGCCGGCGAAGGCCTCCGGCAGCAGGGCACGCGCGCGGTGCTGCGCCGCGGCCGCGCGCCGGTGTTCGGCGTCGGCGGCCTCCCGCAGCTCCAGCGCGGGCGCCACCACCTCCGCCTTGCGGGCCCGCTCCATGCGCGCCTGCGCCTCCCGGTAGGCGTCGACGCGCTCCTCCATCAGCGCCGCGCGCTCGCGTGCCTGAGCGAACCGCTGTTGCAGCCGCGCCAGTTCGCGCACGTCGGCCAGGGCGCGCTCGGCCGCGGCCTGCCCGGACTCGGCGGCCGTGAGGCTGCAGTGGGCGATCGTCAGCTGTTCGCGGGCGGTGCTGCGGGCGACGGCGGCGGCGCTCATGACGGCGTCGGCCAGTCCGGGGTCACCGGGCGCCAGCTCCGCCAGGTCCATGGCGTCGCCCGCCGCCTGCTGCATGCGGTGCGCGTCGGCCAGCAGAGCGGCGTCTTGGTCGCGCACCCGGGCCTCGGTGGCGCGCCGACGCTCGGCCAGGCTCTTCTCGACCTCCGCGAAGCGGTGCGTCTCGAAGAGGCGGCCCAGCAGTCTGCCGCGTGCCTCGGCGTCCGCGCGCAGGAAGCGTGCGAAGTCGCCCTGCGGCAACAGCACGACCTGGCAGAACTGCTCGCGGCTCATGCCGAGGAGTTGGGTGATCTCCTCGCCGATCTCCTGGTGGGAGCGGCTGAGGTCCTTCCAGGCGCCGGTGGCGGTGTCGTACTCGCGCAGCCAACTCTGGGCCTTGTCGAGGGTCGTCCCCGAACCTCGCTTCTTCGGCCGCTCCCACGGGGGCTGCCGGGTCAGCTCCAACCGCCGTCCGGCGACGGTGAGTTCGAGGGCCACCTCGGTACGGGTGCCGGCCGCCGCATGGTCGCTGCGCAGCGAACCACCCTGGCGGGCACCCGGCACCGAGCCGTACAGCGCGTAGCACACGGCGTCCAGGACCGAGGTCTTGCCGGCGCCGGTCGGTCCGTGCAGGAGGAAGAGGCCGGCCGCCGACAACTCGTCGAAGTCGACGGACTGGGACCCGCCGAAGGGCCCGAAGGCGGTCATGTCCAGCCGATGCAGCCTCATCGCGCCACCTCCCGCACCGCTCCGTCCGCGCGCACCGCGTCGAACGCGTCCCGCAGCACGGTCCGCTCGTGCTCGTCGGGCCCGGCGCCGCGCACATGGGCCACGAAGTCCTCGGCGATCTGCTGGTCGCTGCGTCCGGCGAGCCGCTTCGCATACGACACGTCCGGGTCGTCCGGGGTCCGCTCGGGGTCGAAGGCGAGGCTCAGCGTGTGCGGGAAGCGCTCGGTGAGCCGGGCCATCGGGTCGGCCGGGCGGACAGGGTCGGTGAGCGTGGCCTCGACCCACGCCTCCTCGTGCCGGGCCAGGCCGGGGTCGGCGAGCAGTTCCTCAAGGGTGCCGCGGATCCGGGCCAGCTCGCGGGGCACCGGACAGTCGACGCGCTCGGCGGTCACCGACCCGTCGGCGGCCAGGTCGACGAGCCACATGCTCTTGCGATGGGCGGCTTCCGAGAAGGAGTACGGCAGCGGGGAACCGGAGTAGCGCACGCGCTCGGTGATGGTCTGGCAGCCGTGCAGATGCCCGAGTGCCACATAGTCGACGCCGTCGAACACCCCGGCGGGGACCGAGGCCACCCCGCCGACCGTGATGTCCCGTTCGCTGTCGCTGGCCTCGCCGCCGGTGACGAAGGCGTGCGCGAGGACGACGGAGCGGGTGCCGGGGAGGTGTGTGTCGAGGTCGACGCGGACGCGGTCCATGGCGGCGGCGAGAACGGCCTCGTGTCCCGGCTTCTCCACCCCGAACTCGCCCTTGACCAGGGCAGGTTCGAAGTAGGGCAGGCCGTAGAACACCACGTAGCCGTGCTCGTCCTCCAGGATCACCGGCGTGCCGGCCGACGAGGCGTCGGTGCACAGGAAGATGCCTGCGTGCTCCATGAGTCCGGCTCCGACGCCGAGCCGGCGTGCCGAGTCATGGTTCCCGGAGATCATCACCGTGGGCACGCCGAGGTCGGCGAGCCGGTGCAGTGCGTCGTCGAACAGCTCGACCGCGGCGAGCGGCGGGACCGCGCGGTCGTACACGTCTCCCGACACGACCACCGCGTCCACCTCGCGCTCACGCACGGTCGTGACGAGGTGGGCGATGAACTCGGCCTGGGCGTCGAGCATGTTCACGCGGTGGAACGCCCGGCCCAGATGCCAGTCGGAAGTGTGCAGGAGCCTCATGATCCCCGAAGACTAACGGCCGGGTCTGACATCACGGGTGGTTACTCCCGTATCGGCCCGTCATGACGGCACATGCGCTTGCCCGTTATGCGCTTCTTGCCGTTTCTGTCAGGCGTCCCCGTACGCCTCTCCGCCCAGTTCGAACCCGGCCGTCCCCGCGGTGGCGTCGGCCAGCCATGCGCGGAACGCCTCCACATCGGCGTCCGGCAGCCCGATCTCGATCGTGACGGCCTCTCCGTAGCGCACGTCCCGCACCTCGCGGCCGGTGGCGCGCAGGTCGTTCTGGACCTTGCCCGCACGGAGGTGGTCGACGGTCACCGTGGCGAGGCGGAAGCGCCTGCGGGTGAGCGTGCCGAGGGTGTCCAGGGCCTCGCCCACCGCACCGCCGTACGCCCTGATGAGGCCGCCCGCGCCGAGCTTGACGCCGCCGTAGTAGCGGGTGACGACGGCGACGACGTACCGCATGTCGCGACGGAGCAGCATCTGGAGCATGGGGACGCCCGCGGTGCCGCCGGGTTCGCCGTCGTCGCTCGCCTTCTGGATCGCGGCGTCGGCGCCGATGACGTAGGCGTAGCAGTTGTGGGTGGCGTCCGCGTGCTCCTTGCGGACGGCCGCGACGAAGTCCTGCGCCTCGTGCTCGGTGGCTGCCGGGGCGAGGGTGCACAGGAACCGGGAGCGGTTGACCTCGGTCTCGTGCACGCCCGCGCGGGCCACTGTGCGGTACTCGTCCTGCATCGGGCCACCCTATGTGCAGGGCACGCGCGCGTGGACAGCCACTTCTTGCCGCTACTTCCTCCCGCTACTTCTTGCCGCGCGGCACCATCATCGACGTCAGCAGGGCCCCGCCCGGGGCGAGCCCCCGCCACGACGTGCCGTACCAGGCCAGGACGGCGATCGCCGACGTCGGGAACTTCACACGGACTCGCTCCAGCGCGTCGTCGAGACTGTCGCCGGCGAGCGCGAGGACCAGTTCCTCCAGGCCGGGGTTGTGCCCGATCAGCAGCAGGTTCTCGACCTCGGCGGACACGTCGTGCACGACGGAAAGCAGGTCGGGGACGTCGGCCGCGTACAGCGTCGGGTCGTGGCGCACCGGCGGCGGGGTGCCCCACTGGGCGGAGGCCAGCTCCCAGGTCTGCCGGGCGCGGACGGCGGTGGAGCACAGCGCCAGGTCCGGCAGACAGTCGGCCTCGGCGAGCGCTCTGCCCGCGGCGGGCGCGTCCCGGCGGCCTCGCGGGGCGAGCGGGCGCGCGTGGTCGGCGACGCCGTCCGGCCAGGCGGACTTGGCGTGCCGCAGGACGACCAGGCGGCGCAGGGGGCCGGTTCCGAAGCGGGCGTTCATGCCGGGGCTCCCAGATCGCGGGTGAGGTCGAGACCGAGGAGCCGGTCGGCGTAGGCGTACGTCTCGAAGCGGGCGCCGTCGGGGAGGTCGGGCTGGGTCTCCGCCCACCGCAGGGTCGCCAGCACTTCGGGGACGTCGAGATCGTCCTCCCAGGCGGTACGGAGCCGTCCGCGCACCTCGTCGGGGACGGGCCGCGAGGGCCGGTGTGCCCAGGCGGCGACGGCACTCCGCCAACGACGGAGTGTCTCGTCCGCCTCGCCGAGGGCGGCCTCGTCGAGACGCACCGATTCGACGCGCGGACGGGCCAGCAGCGCCAGCCTCAGCGCAGCGGGATCGGCGCCCTCGGGGGCCTCCGGGTGGACGGGGGCCACGGCGACCCGGACGCCGTCGGGTGCGCTGCCGCCATCGGTCATGACATGGATGACCTGTGCCTCGCCCAGGCCCGGGTCGGCGTCCCGGCTGTGCTCGAAGGGCCGGATGCCGAGTGCCGCGGCGCCCGCCACCAGCTCGGCGGGCTCCCGCTCGCAGCTCAGCAGCGCCCAGACCGGTGTACCGCCGAGTTCCAGGGCGCGGACGAGCACATCCGCGGCGAGCAGCACCCGCAGGCCGGTCATGCCGAAGCCCGGCGGATGGGCCTCGACACGGGTCAGCCCCCGCCGGACGGGAGCGGCGGCGACAAAGTCGCCGGTACGGGCGTCGGTGATGCGCAGCACGGGGTGAGCGTAGGCGGACGGAGGGCCGTACGCAGGATCCGGCGCGAAATCCGGACACGTTGGCGGGAATCAAGAGGGCACGCGAGTCGGCAGGGAACGGGAATCACGGCGCCGCCTCACCCGTTGTGCGCTACGACAGCTCTTCCCCGATGCCCAGGAGGCCAGCGGTGTACGGCGACGCAGCGACGGTCCGCAAGATCCTCACCGAGCTCGGCGACACCTGGGCCGTGGTGGGCCTGTCCAACAACCAGCGGCGCGCGGCCTACGGCGTCGCCGACGTGCTCCAGCGCTTCGGCAAGCGGATCGTGCCCGTCCACCCGAAGGCCGAGACGGTTCACGGGGAGAAGGGATACCCGTCCCTGGAGGCGATCCCCTTCCAGGTCGACGTCGTCGACGTCTTCGTCAACAGCGATCTCGCCGGTGCGGTCGCCGACGAGGCGGTCGCGAAGGGGGCCAAGGCGGTCTGGTTCCAGCTCGGCGTCATCGACGAGGCGGCGTACGACCGCAGCCGGGCGGCAGGCCTGGAGATGGTGATGGACCGGTGCCCGGCGATCGAGATACCTCGGCTGGGTTAGGGTCCGGACGCGTACCACGGCGCACTTCACCTCGAGGAACACAGATGCACGAGTCTCCCTGCTGCTCGCCGTCGGGACGCGGGCAGACGCAGCCCGTGGCGCTCTCCGCACCGCCGCCGACGGCGAGCAGAGGTGGCTCCACGGAAGGCATGGTGCTGCTGCCGGGCGGAGAGTTCCTGATGGGCGCGGAGGACAGCGAGGGGTTCCCGGCCGACGGTGAGGGTCCGGTGCGGGCCGTGCGGCTCGACGCGTTCCGTATCGACGCCTGCGCGGTGACCAACGAGCAGTTCGCGGCCTTCGTCGACGACACCGGACACCTCACCGACGCCGAGCGCTTCGGCTGGTCGTACGTCTTCGCGGGCTTCCTGCCCGGCGCCCTGCGCCGTGGTGCCCCGCGCCCCGAGCAGACGCCCTGGTGGTGCGGGATCGAGGGCGCGACCTGGCAGCGTCCGGAGGGGCCCGGCAGCACGGTGGAGGAGCGCGGCGACCACCCGGTGGTGCATGTGTCGTGGCAGGACGCGGCGGCGTACGCGGCCTGGGCGGGCAAGCGGCTGCCCTCGGAGGCCGAGTGGGAGTACGCGGCCCGCGGCGGACTGGAGCAGCGGCGCTATCCCTGGGGCGACGAGCTCAACCCGGGCGGCGAGTTCCGCTGCAACATCTGGCGCGGCACCTTCCCGACGAAGAACACCGCCGACGACGGCTACCGCGGCACCGCGCCCGTGGACGCCTTCGAGCCCAACGGCTTCGGCCTGTACAACGTCTCCGGGAACGTCTGGGAGTGGTGTGCCGACTGGTGGGCCACCGACCACACCACCGCGCACCACACCAACCCCGCCGGTCCCGGCTCCGGCACCGCCAAGGTCATCCGCGGCGGCTCGCACATGTGCCACAAGTCGTACTGCAACCGCTACCGCGTCGCGGCCCGCAGCGCCAACACCCCCGACAGCACCAGCGGCCACATGGGCTTCCGCTGCGCGCAGGACATACGTCCGTGAGGCCAGGGCATACGGCCGTGAATCGCATCGGCACTCCCCCGCGGCGCCCCGGCGCCCCATAATGCACGGGTGACCTTCGCCACCCCCCGCCCCAACTCCCCTGCCCCGCAACGCTTTCCGGTCGTCATCGTGGGCGCCGGGCCCGCCGGGCTGACCCTCGGCAACATCCTGCGGGCGGCCTCCGTCGGCTGTGTGGTCCTGGAGACCGAGACACGGGAGTTCATCGAGCGCCGGCCGCGGGCCGGAGTCATCGAGGAGTGGGCCGTACGCGGACTGGAACGGCGCGGACTCGCCGCGAACCTGCTGGAGCGGGCCCAACTCCACACCGAGTGCGAGTTCCGCTTCGCCGGTGAGCGGTTCCGGTTCTCGTACGGCGAGCTGACGGGGCAGCATCACTTCGTCTATCCGCAGCCGTTGCTGGTGACGGATCTGGTGCGCGAGTACGCGGATGTGCGGGGCGGCGCCATCCGCTTCGGCGTGCGGGACGTCGAGTTGCACGACCTGGACTCGGACCGGCCGTCGGTGTCGTACCTCTGCCCCGAGACCGGTCAACGGCAGTCCCTGCACTGCGACTTCGTCGCGGGCTGCGACGGGGCGCGCGGAGTGACCCGGACCGCACTGCCGCCCGACCGGACCCGGATCGCGCGCCACGACTACGGCATCGGGTGGCTGGCACTGCTCGCCGAGGCACCGCAGTCGGCGGACTGCGTGCTGTTCGGTATGCATCTCAACGGCTTCGCCGGACACATGGCCCGCAGCCCCGAGGTCACCCGCTACTACCTGGAGTGCCCGCCGGGCGACGACCCGGAGAACTGGTCGCACGACAGGGTCTGGTCCGAGTTGCAGGCGCGGCTCGGCGCGGCCGGCGCCCCGCCGCTCACCGAAGGTCGGCTGATCGAGAAGCGCGTCCTCGACATGCACAACTACGTGGTCGAACCGATGGTGTTCGGGCGGCTGTTCCTGGCCGGCGACGCGGCCCACCTCACCGCACCGATCGCGGCGAAGGGCATGAACCTCGCCCTGCACGACGCCTTCCTGCTCGGCGACGCGCTCGTCGCCCACCTCTCGAAGGGCGACGCCAGCGGCCTTGACGGCTATTCGGCGACCTGCGTGAGCCGCGCCTGGGACTACGCGGAGTTCTCGCAGTGGCTCTCCGAGGTCTACCACGGCACCTCGTCCGGCGACCCGTACCGCGCGGGCACCACCCGCGCCCGGCTGCACCGCCTCTTCGACTCACGCCTCGCGGCGGCCGCGTTCGCGGAGGGATATCTGGGACTGAACACCGGCAGCTGACAGGGCGAACTGTTCCTCGCCGGGGGTGCGCGGATGCGCATGGTGCGCAGGTGATAGGTGCATGCGTGCGCCCATACGCACATAATGGCGTCGTGGACGGCAAGAAGTCCACCAGCACGCAACGGAAGGGGGCCCACGTGAGCGACGGACACCACCACGAACACCACGGCACCCCCCACACGCACAAGCACTCCCTTCGCCACCGCCTGACCCACCTCCTCACCCCCCACTCCCACGAGACCGCCGACAAGCTCGACTCCGCCCTGGAGTCCTCCGCACGCGGCATGCGGGCGCTGTGGGTCTCGCTGGCGGTACTGGGGGTGACAGCGCTGGCACAGGCGGTCGTGGTGGCCGTATCCGGTTCGGTCGCGCTGCTCGGCGACACGGTGCACAACACCGCGGACGCGCTGACCGCCGTACCGCTCGGGATCGCCTTCGTGCTGGGCCGGCGAGCGGCCACGCGGCGGTTCACCTACGGCTATGGACGCGCCGAGGATCTGGCGGGCATCGCGATCGTGCTGACCATCGCCGCGTCCGCGGCCTTCGCGGGGTGGACGGCGATCGAGCGGCTGATCGACCCGCGCCCCGTCGAGCACATTCCCGCGGTCGCCGTGGCCGCCCTCGTCGGCTTCGCCGGCAACGAGTGGGTGGCCCGCTACCGGATCAGGGTCGGGCGGGAGATCGGGTCGGCCGCACTGGTCGCGGACGGACTACATGCGCGTACGGACGGATTCACGTCACTGGCCGTGCTGTTGGGTGCCGGGGGCGCCGCGCTGGGCTGGCAACTCGCCGACCCGATCGTGGGATTGGCGATCACGGCCGCGATCACGCTGGTGCTGCGCGACGCGGCCCGTGAGGTCTTCCGGCGCGTGATGGACGCCGTCGACCCGGCCCTGGTGGACCGGGCCGAGCGGGCGCTGCGGGAGGTGCCCGGCGTGCGTGGAGTGGGCGAGCTGCGGCTGCGCTGGATCGGGCATCGGCTGCGCGCGGAGGTGGCGGTCGTCGTGGACGGCGATGCGACGGTACGACAGGCCCATGCCGTCGCCGTGAATGCCGAACACGCGCTGCTGCACGCCGTTCCCCGGCTCACCGCGGCCCTCGTGCACGCCGATCCGGCGCCGGTCCCGGGCGAGGCGGATCCGCATCTGGCGCTGGCCCACCACACCTGACCGTCACACCGGAACGCCCAGCCCCTCCAGGACCACGGCCCCCGGCAGCTCGGCGAACGCCTTCCCCGGCACCAGCAGCTTGCCGCGCCGGCGCCCGCTGCCGACCAGGACATACGGCAGGTCGACGACGGCCGAGTCCACCAACACCGGCCAGTCGGCGGGCAGTCCGATCGGGGTGATGCCGCCGTACTCCATGCCGGTCTCGCCGGTCGCGGTGTCCATCGACGCGAACGAGGCCTTGCGCGCCCCGAGTTGGCGGCGGACGACGCCGTTGACGTCGACCCGGGCGGTGGACAGGACCACACAGGCGGCGAGCGAGGTCTCGCCGCCGCGCTTGCCCGCGACCACCACGCAGTTCGCGGACTGCTCCAGCAGCTCCCGGCCGTAGTGCTCCACGAAGACGGCGGTGTCGGCCCATTGCGGGTCGGTGTCGACGTAGACGATCTGGTCGGCGGGGACGCTGCCGCTCCAGTGGCGTACGGCGTCGGCGACCGGGCGGGTCAGCTCGTCGAGGGAGTCGGGGGCCGGGGCGGCGGTGTCGAAGTGTCCGATGGGTGCGTCCATGACCGCACGGTAACAGGGCCGCTTCAGTGCACGGGCGGGACCGAGACGGCCATGACCATGCGCATCGGCGCGTTGCCCGTATTGCCGTACACGTGCGGGGTGTTGGCCTCGAAGGAGGCGCTCGAACCGGCCGGGACCCGGTAGTCCACGCCGTCGACCGTGAGCGTGAGCTCGCCTTCCGTGACGTGCAGCAGCTCGACCGTGCCGGTGGGGTGCGGATCCGAGGGGCTGCTCTCGCCCGGCATCAGGAGCCACTGCCACATCTCCAGCGGACCGGGGGCCTCGGTGCCCGCGAGGAGCAGGTTGTAGCTGCCGGCGTCGGTGTGCCACAGGCGTACGGCCTGCTCGGCGGGGACGATGCGGACCTTCGGGCCCTGCTCGTAGTCGAGGAGGGTGGTGATGCTGATCCCGAGGGCGTCGCCGATCTTGACGACCGTGCCGAGGCTGGGGTTGGTGCGGGCCTGCTCGATCTGGATGAGCATGCCGCGGCTGACGCCGGACCGGCCGGCGAGCACGTCCAGCGTGTAGCCGCGCACCGATCGCCAGTGTTTGACGTTGCGCGCCAGGGATTGGGTCAGCAGGTCGAGGTCCGACACATTCCGTCCAACATCTAGGCCAATATTCTGGATGACAGCGTTCAGTTCGCTGAACTACGGTGGGGTGCAACCGACGCACCTGATGTGTTCACCGAACTGTACTGCGAGGCTACCCGTGACAGCATTCTTCGCCCTGGCCGCCAGCCTGTTGTGGGGGCTGGCCGACTTCGGCGGCGGACTGCTGACCCGGCGGACCCCGGCGCTCACCGTGGTCGTCGTCTCGCAGACGATCGCGGCGGCGGTACTGGGCGTGATCGTGGTGGCCACGGGCGCCTGGAGCGAGGCCGGTCCACGGCTGTGGTTCGCGGTCGCGGCCGGGCTGGTCGGGCCGGTCGCCCTCCTCTGCTTCTACAAGGCACTGGCGCTCGGGCCGATGGGCGTGGTCTCCCCGCTCGGCACGCTGGGCGTCGCCGTCCCGGTCGGTGTCGGGCTCTTCCTCGGTGAGCGGCCCGGCCTGGTGCAGGTCGCCGGCATCGCTGTCGCCGTCCTCGGCGTCGTCCTCGCGGGCGGACCGCAGCTCAGGGGCGCGCCGGTGCAGCGCCAGGCCATCCTGCTCACGCTTGTCGCGGCGGTGGGCTTCGGCACGGTGTTCGCACTGATCGCGGAGGCGTCGACCACCATCACGGGTCTCTTCCTCGCCCTCTTCGTGCAGCGCGTGACGAACGTGGCGGCGGGCGGCCCCGCGCTCTACTTCTCCGTGAAGAAGGGAGCAGCGGCCGTCCCGGAGGGCGGCTTCCTGTGGGCCTCGCTGCCCGCGCTGGCCTTCGTCGGCCTGGCGGACGTCGCGGCGAACGGCACCTACGCGATCGCCGCCCAGCACGGCCCGGTCACCGTCGCCGCGGTGCTCGCCTCGCTCTACCCGGTGGTGACCGCCCTGGCCGCGCGCGGCTTCCTCAGCGAACGGCTGCGGACGATCCAGGCGACGGGCGCGGGCCTCGCGCTGGTTGGCACGCTGCTGCTGGCGACGGGCTGAGTCAGGCTTCGGCGTCCAGTTGGGCAAGCCTGGCCGCGGCCTCTTCGTCCAACTCGCCCAGCGCCAACAGCTGCTCGGGCGTGATCCCGTCAGGAATCGGCACCGGCGCGGGGGTCCTGAGCGGCGGCTGCCAGCCCTCGCCGGGAGTCCAACGTCGTACGACCCGGGCGGGCGCGCCCGCTACCACGGCATGGTCGGGCACCACGCCTCGTACGACCGCCCCCGCCGCCACCACGACGTTCCGGCCGATCCGGGCGCCGGGCAGGATCACCGCGCCGGTGCCGATCCAGCAGCCCGGCCCGATCTCCACCGGCTCCATCCGCGGCCACTGCTTGCCGATGGGCTGGTGCGGATCGTCGTACGAGTGGTTCGTGGACGTGACATAGACGTACGGCCCGAAGTAGCAGTCGCTGCCGATGGTGACCGTCGTGTCGGCGATGACATGGCTGCCACGGCCCAGGACTACTCCGTCGCCTATCCGCAGGATCGGCTCCGGGCCGAGGTCCAGGTCGGGCATCAGACCGGCGGTCAGGGTCACCTGCTCGCCGACGATGCAGTGGGAGCCCAGGTGGATCCAGGGTTCGCCGAAGACCGTGCCGAGCGGGAAGGCGAGCCGGGTGGCTTCGCCGATCGCGCCGAAGTGGAACCGGCCGGGGCTCTCGGCCGTCACCGAACCCATGCGCTGCGCCCAGGCCCAGCCCGCGTGGACAGCGCGCTGTGTGAGGCCGCGCCGCCAGGACGAGAACGTGTTCTTGCGCTTGAGCACCCGCTTACCGTACTGAGCGTACGGCGCCCTTTTGAGGTGTGAGGCCTGTGATCTTCGCCCTACGCGGTGGCGTACGGTTCGTCTACGACGTTCGCGGTGAGGAGACGGCGATGACGCGCAGGGCGCTGGTCATGGGGATCGGGGACAGGGACCCGAAGGTCGACGATGAGGCGTTCGTGGCGCCGACAGCCTCGGTGATCGGCGACGTGACGCTGGAGGCGGGCGCGAGCGTCTGGTACGGCGCGGTCGTGCGTGGCGATGTGGAGCGGATCGCCGTCGGGGTCCAGAGCAACATCCAGGACAACTGCACCCTGCATGCCGACCCTGGTTTCCCTGTGAGCATCGGTGCGCGGGTGTCCGTCGGGCACAACGCGGTGGTGCATGGGGCGACCGTTGAGGACGACTGCCTGATCGGGATGGGGGCGACTGTGCTGAACGGCGCGGTGATCGGCGCGGGGTCTCTTGTTGCCGCGCAGGCGTTGGTGCCGCAGGGGATGCGGGTTCCGCCCGGTTCATTGGTTGCGGGCGTTCCCGCGAAGGTGAGGCGGGAGCTGACGGAGGAAGAGCGTCAGGGCGTTTCGCTCAACGGGACCATGTATGCGGAGTTGGCGAAGAGCCACCGGGAAGAGCACGGGGGCTGAAGGTCGTACGCGGTCTGCGGGCTTGTTGTGGCTTGTCGCGCAGTTCCCCGCGCCCCTGGTCGGCGTTCTACTCCCCGGCGCTTACCGGCTCCGGCTCCCGATGTGCCACCTGAGCCTTCTTTGCCTTGCGCTTCACGATCAGCATCGACGTCACGCCGATCAGGACCGCTGCCACCAGGCCCAGCCAGGAGAAGCGCTTCAGCCAGGATTCGGCCACGACGCCGACGTAGTAGATGACGGCGGTCGTGCCGCCTGCCCAGAGGATGCCGCCGAAGACGTTGGCGATGAGGAACTTCCAGTACGGCATGTGCAGTACGCCGGCGAGGGGGCCGGCGAAGATGCGGAGGAGGGCGACGAAGCGGCCGAAGAAGACGGCCCACATGCCCCACTTCTGGAAGGAGCGCTCGGCGGTGGCGATATGGCCCTCGCTGAAGTGCTTGGGGAACTTCTTGCCGAGCCAGGCCAGCAGGGGGCGTCCGCCCTTGCGGCCGATGGCGTAGCCGATGGAGTCGCCGATGATCGCGCCGGCGCTGGCGCACGCGCCGAGGATGAAGGGGTCGATGTCGCCGTGCTGGGAGGCGAGCAGCGCGGAGGAGACCAGGATGATCTCGCCCGGCAGCGGGATGCCCAGGCTCTCCAGGCCGATCACCACGCCCACCAGGGCGTAGATGGCGATCGGGGGTACCGTCTCGAGCCATTCCTGGACGTGCAACGCCGCTTCCTCCAGATTCGCGTCCTGCATCCTCATACCGGCGCGCGCCCGGAGCCGGGCGCACGCCGGGAAGCCTACCGGGTCACACTGACACCACGGCGTCCCACAGGTTTCAGGGTGTTCACCGGGTGCCCGCCCGGGCGTCGCGCAGGAACACCGCGCTGGTCAGGACGCCCAGGAGCACGATGGCCGCGTTCACGGCGACGGCTGCCTTCAGGCCGTCGAGGATCGCCGGCGTGCCGGTTCCGGTCATGGCCGCGGTGGCGACCGCGCTCATGATGGGCGCTCCCATGGTGATGCCCACCTGCTGGGTCATGGTGGCGAGGCCGGTGGCCAGTCCCTGCTCGTGGTCGGCGAGACCGGAGGTGGCGGTGACCATGAAGCCGACGATGACGAGCATGTTGCCCACGCCGCCGGCGAAGGTGGCGACCAGCAGGAGCCACATCCACGACCGGTCGTCGCCGAGTCCGAGCAGCGCGGCCGTGAACACGGTCTGCAGGATGCCGCCCACGATCAGCGTCGGTCTGCTGCCGGCCTTCCCGATGACCTTCGGGGCGATGGTGCCGCCGACGACCGTGCCGATGCCGAGCACACCGAAGGACAGGCCGGCGGCCAGCGGGGAGAAGCCGAGCACTTCCTGGAGGTAGAGGGTCAGCAGGAAGACGAGGGAGGTCTCGGTGAGGAACGCGATCAGACCGGCGACATTGCCCCACGCCACCGACCGCTTGCGGAGCACGCCGAGCGGCACCAGCGGCGCGGACACCCTGCCCTCCACGGCGTAGAACACCAGCAGCAGCACAACTCCGGCCGCCAGCGACAGCAGCGCCCGCGCCGAGCCCCAGCCGTGCTCACCGGCCTGGGTGAAGCCGAAGACGACGGCGAGGAGACCGAGCATCACACTGACGGCGCCGGGTATGTCCAGCTTCGGGCGCTCGTCGGGCCGTGACTCCTGGATGACCGTCGGGGCGACGAAGAGGACGATCAGGGCCACGGGCACATTGATGAAGAACGCCCAGCGCCACGACAGCAGGTCCGTGAGCAGACCGCCGAGGACGGCTCCGGTGGTGAACCCGGCGGACATCAGCGCCCCGTTGAGGCCGAGCGCCTTCTCACGCAGCGGCCCTTCCGGGAACGCGGTCGTCAGCAGTGACAGGCCGGCCGGGGTCACCGCGGCCGTGGCCAGGCCCTGGAAGACCCGCGCCACGATCAGCACCTCCGGACTCTGCGCCAGGCCGCCCACCAGCGAGGCAGCGGCAAGCACCACGAGACCGCCGAGGAACAGCCGCCGCCGGCCGAACAGGTCCGCGATCCGGCCGAAGAGCAGCGTGAAGCCGGCCGCGCAGAGGGCGAAGGCGGTGGCGATCCACTGGAGGTGCGCCAGCGAGAAGCCCAGGCCCGCACCGATCACCGGCAATGCGACGTTCAGGATCGAGAAGTCCACGGCGAGCATGAACTGGGCGGCGAGCAGCAGCACCAGCACGAGCTTCAGCCGGGGGGTGAGTGCGGTGGCCGGAGCCACGGTGACGGACATCGTGTCGAGTCCCTTTCTCTCACTGCGCGTTGCGAGGCGTTGTGGAGAAAGAGGCTCGTCGGCCCTCGGCATCCCAGCCAGAACCCTCTGCCGGGCAGCAAGCGCGAGGGTAGTCATCACATGACCACCCTCGCGGCATACGGAAGCGGGGCGTGGTGGGCATCATAGGAAGGCAGTGGCCCAACCCGGGAGGCATCGATGGACGCCCCGTCCGAACTGGGGGACTTCCTCAAGTCCCGCCGTGCCGCCCTGCGTCCCGAGGACGTCGGCATCGCCCCGCACCCGTCCCGCCGACGCGTCCCGGGGTTGCGCCGCGAGGAGCTGGCCATGCTGGCGGGCGTCAGCATCACGCACTACACCCGGCTGGAACAGGGCCGCGCGCTGGGCGCCTCGGACTCGGTCCTCAACGCCATCGCGCGCACCCTGCGTCTCACCGCGGACGAGACCGCCCACCTCAAGGACCTCGCCCGGCCCACGTCCGCACGCCGCCCCGCCGCCCCACGGGTGTCGCACGCCGGCCATTCGGCACGGCAACTGCTCGCAGCCATGACCGACGTGCCCGCGCTCGTGCTGGACCGGCGCAACGACGTCCTCGCCTGGAACCGTCTGGGCCACGCGCTGCTCGCCGGACACCTGCCGCCCGACAGCCCCGACACACCGGCCGCCCGCCCCAACCTGACCCGGATGCTCTTCCTGGACGAGCAGTACCGCGCGCTGTTCACCGATTGGCACGAGGAGGCGCAACTGGGCGTCGCCTCGCTCCGGCTGGTCGCCGGACGGCACCCGGACGACCGCGCGCTGGCCGAGCTCATCGGTCAACTCTCCATGAACTGCCGCGAGTTCGCCGCCCTGTGGGCCCGGCATCCGGTGCGCACCTGCACCTCCGGCGTGAAGCACGTGCACCATCCGCTGGTCGGCCCGATGGACCTCAGCTTCGAGAACCTCGTCATCCCCGGCAGCTCCGGCCAGCGGCTGATCGCCTACACCGCGGAGCCCGGCACCCCCTCCGAGGCCGCGCTGCGCCTGCTGGCCGGTGCCACCGCCGCCGCGACCGTACGGACCTGAGAGCCGCCGTACGAACACCCCCGGCGCGTGTGCGCCGACGCCCTATCCGCGTACTTCTCCCAGCCCCCGCAGCCGCAGATCCCGCGCCGAAGCCCCGACCCACACCACACGCAGGCCCGTGCCGAGTGCCCAGTCATGGCGGTTCGGGTCCCACGAGGAGAGGGTGCGGGCGGAGACGTGCACGGTGACGCGGCGCTGTTCGCCCGCAAGCAGGGAGAGTCGCCGATAGGCGCCCAGCACCCGTACGGCCTGGTCGAGTTGGAGGTCGGGCGACTTCCCGACGTACACCTGCGGCACGGCGACACCGGCACGCCGGCCCGTGTTGCGGACGATGAAGGTGACGTCGAGCCCACGGCCGGCGGGGCGTACGGACAGGTCCTCGTAGGAGAAGGAGGTGTACGACAGCCCGTGCCCGAAGGGGAACAGGGGCGGCACGCCCTCGGCCTCGTACCAGCGGTAGCCGAGGTGGATGCCCTCCGTGTACTCCTCACGGCCGCCGACCCCGGGGTAGCGGGCGGCGTTGCCGGCGACGGGATGGTGGTCGTCGTCGACGGGGAAGGTCTGGGTGAGCCGGCCACCCGGGTCGCAGTCGCCGAACAGCACGGCGGCGGTGGCGGCGGCGCCCTCCTGGCCCGGGTAGTACATCTGCAGCACGGCGCCGGTGCGGGTGAGCCATGGCATCGACGTGGCGGACGAGGTGTTGAGGACGACGGTGGTGCGCGGGTTCGCCGAGGTCACCGCGTCGATCAGCTCGTCCTGGTGGCCGGGGAGCGCGATGGTGGTGCGGTCCTGGCCCTCGGTGGCGTCCTCGTAGGCGAACAGGACGACATGGCGGGCGGCGCGCGCGGCCCGTACCGCCTCGGCGACGTCCTGCGTGCGGATCGCGCCGGTGGTGTGCCGCAGGCGGAACAGCTGGCCGGTGTCCCCGCCCCGAGCGGTGATCTTCAGGGTGTGCTTGCCCTTGGTGAGCCGCAGGGTCGTGCGGCGCACGGACAGCTGGTCGGGCGCGGTGTAGATGAGGCCGCCGCTGAACCATTCGCCGTAGCCGGGCTTGACCGGGAAGAGTTCCTTGCCGTCGACGAGAACCTTGGGGCGGAGGTCGGCCGCGCCCGAGTAGTGGATGACGAAGGTCCATTCATCGGTGTCGGAGACGGTCAGTTCACCGTCGTACGTCCAGGTCTTCCCGGCACCGACGCCCTGGCCCTCGCTCTTGAAGCCGGGGGAGAGCGCGGACGCCGGGAGCGGTCTGCCGTAGAGGTCCTCGCCGAGCGCGTACGTCACCTTCGCGGCCCGTCCGGCGCGCACCCGGATCGCGTCGAGGGGGCTGTCGGCGCGGTCGGGGACGACATGGGCGCTGCCGCCGCCGCTGACGAAGGGCAGTTCGCCGGTCGGGCCGATCACCGCGATGTCGCCGGCGGTCAGTGGGAGGGTGCCGCGCTCGTTGTGCAGCAGGGTCGCGCCCGCCTTGGCGACCTCCAGGGCGACGGCCGCTCCTGCCTTGGCGTCCCGGCCGGGGCGGGTCGGGGCGCTGCCGTCGAGCAGGCCGAAGCGGTCCATCACGGTGAGGATGCGGCGTACGGCCTGGTCGATGTGCTGCTCGGGCACGCTGCGGTTCTGTGCCGCCTTCTTGAGGGCCTGGCCGAAGTAGACGTCGCCCGGCATCTCCATGTCGAGCCCGGCGGTGAGGGCCTTGGCGGTGCTGTGCGCGGCCCGCCAGTCCGTCATCACCCAGCCGTCGAAGCCCCACCGGGTGCGCAGGATGTCGGTGAGGAGGGCCTTGTTCTCGCAGGCGTAGGTTCCGTTGACCTTGTTGTAGGCGCCCATGACCGCTCCGGTGCCGGCCCGCACGGCCGCTTCGAAGGGACGCAGTTCGGTCTCGTGCATGGTCTGCTCGTCGACCCGCACATCGACGGTCGTGCGGTCCTTCTCCTGGTTGTTCATCGCGAAGTGCTTGACGGTCGCGATGAGCCCCTCGCCCTGGATGCCCTCGATCTCGGCGGCGACCAGGTCGGAGGAGAGCAGCGGGTCCTCGCTGAAGGTCTCGAAGTTGCGGCCCGCGTACGGGGTGCGGATGAGGTTGACCATCGGGGACAGCAGGACGTCCTGGCCGAGGGCGCGGCCCTCGCGTCCGATGACCTGCCCGTAGCGGCGCGCGAGAGCGGGGTTGAAGGCGGAGGCCAGCAGGACGGGGGCGGGCAGGGCGGTGGCGTGCCGGGTGACGCGGACTCCGGCCGGGCCGTCGGCGAGGCGCAGTGGCGGGATGCCGAGGCGTTTCACTCCGGGGACGTAGCCCGCCTGGCCGAGTGTGGCGGGGTCGGTGGCACCGTGCAGCAGGGAGATCTTCTCGTCGAGGGTGAGCTTGGCGATGAGCGCCTCGACACGGGGTGCGGCCCCCGCACCGGGCTTGCCCTGCGCGTGGGCGCGCGACGGCGGGGTGAGTCCGCCGGAGGCCGCCGTGGCGACGGCGATCGCGGCGCCCAGCAGACGCAGCGTGGATCGTCGGGAGACGGTATCGGTCATGGGCCGTCACTCCTTCGGTGTGCGGGCACGACGGTGTGACCGCGGACGCGCCGGGCGCCCGTGGCTGCATTCGCCCTCTGAACGCACTATGCGTCAGAACCGACTTGACACTCCGTTAGACACCACGGGCGCGACGGGAAAACTATGTGCGAGGGTGACTCGTGTAAATGAAGACGGGGTCACCCTGCCCGGGAAGGGCCCCCGGCAGGGTGACCCCGTGATCAGTGGAGAGCGGCTTCAAGAGTCGCGACGACGGACGCGGTCCCTGCCGACGCCGCTTCCAGGACATGACCCTGGACCGGAAGATCGTCGGCACGCGCTCCCGGCGCCTCGGCCTCGGGTTCGGCCGCGGCCTGGACGGAACGCGTCTGGTACTGCTCGGGCGGATCGTCAGGACCCTGCTCCGAGGGCCGGTCGGGAGCCTTCCGCACCTCCGGCTCGGGAGCACTGGACTCGTCGGGCGCGTCGCTCCCCGGCTTGAGCACCCACCTCTGTTCCGGGGATCCGTCCCGGTCGGTGACGACCACGTCCTTGCCCGGACCGGGTGCGACGGCCTGCCCGTTGCGCCAGCGGAGCAGCAGCTCGCCGTGCACGGTCAAGTCGTACTGCACCTGCCCGGCGTGCACCACACAGCCGGACAGTGCGACCGCTCCCCGGTCGGCGTCGGAGCCGAGACAGAGGGTCGGATCGGCGAGGCTGCGCAACAGACCGTCCTTCTCGTACGACCACTGCTGCGACCCGGCGGACGAACAGGCTGCCAGTACGGCCGCCGTACCGGGCACCACCCGGCCGTCGCGGACATCGAGGCACGCGTCGGCGGCCGGGTTGCGGAACCTGCCGTGGCCGATCTCCGACGGCCGCTGCGCGGAGGCGGACGACGGCTGGGACGCCGCGCTCGGCCGACCGGAACTGCCGGTGGGTACGCCCCAGGTGGCCTGCGCGCCGGGGACACCGTTGTCTTCGGACCAGCCCTTGGCGGTGAGCACGGTGGCCAGCAGCGCGAGGGAGGTCAGACCGACTCCGACGACGACGGCCTTGGTGTGCCGTCGGGCCGGGGCGAGGAGCCCGGCGGGTGCCGGGCGGTGGCGTCCGCCGCTTCTCGGACCGCTGCTTCTCGGACGGGCGAACGGGCGTGCGGCGGGCAGCTCCCGGCCCCCACCGCGGCCGGGCCGTGAGTCGAGATAACGGACCGCGCCCCAGCCGAGCACCGTTTCGGCGAGCAGCACTTCCAGGCCGCCCTCGAAATGACTCAGCTGCTCGGCGGCGTGACGGCAGTACCGACACTCCATCAGATGACGCCGGACATCCGGCAGCAGTGCCCCGCCACGGCGAATCGGGACATCGAGGAGTCGGTTGTAGAAGCGGCATTCCGCAGAGGGCGCGAGTTCCCGGTGGGCGCGCACACAGCCCGCCCGGAATTGCTCCCGGGCCTGCTCGAGAGCGGCGGTCGCGGTGCCCGAATCCACCCCCAACAGACCAGCTGGTACGGATATGGGGTCACCCTCGGCTTCGGTGTGCCAGAGCAGGCATTGTGAGGCCCCCGGAAGTGCTCGGAAAGCGCGCTCGGCGAGCCGCCGCCTTTCGGGCGTCGCGGAGCGCGCCGCAAGCAGTCCGCGACCACCGGTCGGTTTGCGGAGTTCGGGCAGCACCATGGAAATGGTCTCCTCGGCCGCCCACTCCTTGACCGTGTCCCGCACGGCCGCGAGGAGGCGGGGCCGCAGCGCGCCGCCGGTGGGCCGCCCGAGCACCTGATGGAACGCGGCGGTGGCCGCCATCGCCGCCGAACTCTCCGTGGAGGCCAGGCAGATGACTGCGTAGTCGTACGTCGCCCGCCAGTGCCGGGTCAGCAGCAGCGCGACGGCACGGCCACCGCCGTCGGGTCCGTTCAACTGGGCGACGAGATTGCGGTCGGACTCCCCCTGGCTCGCTCCGGGCCGCGGCGGGTACGGGGGCCGTGGGGGGTAGGGAGATTGCACTGAACCATTTCCTTCCAAGCCGCTGGACGGCAATGCGAATGACGTCCGTCGGAAAGCAGGCGCCTGATTGGTGCAGACCGGAGAAAGAATCCTCACCTTTACCTTCTCGCGGGAGGCTCACTTTCGCACAAGCGCATCACAGGAAACAAGAAGTTCGAGTGACCGATGTTCAAAACGCGGGAAATTCAGACTGTTACCGGCGGTATCCGCACCCGCATTCGAAAATTGCCGGAGTGCGGCCGTCGAGTTGTGTGCGTCCAAAGCCGGTTGGCACACGAAATCTCCAACAAGATGACCGAAGGCCCCGGGACGCGCCCGGGGCCTTCGCCTTCATGACAACTGTTCAGCCATTGGGCCGGAGCGTCCACACCACCGTCATCTCACCCGTGACCACCCCGTCCTCGCGCTGGATGGCGACGGTCACCGGGAACTCCGGGCGCTTGCCCTCGTCGAGTTCGGCGACGATGTCGGCGATCGGGCGGCCGAGGGTCGCGGTGGCCCTGACGGGACCGAGCGCGATCTTCTTGAAGGCGATCTCGGCGTTGACCGGGAGGGGTACGGCGCGCGAGAGCTGGTCCCCGAAGGCGGCCAGGACGATCGCGCCGCTGGCCGACTCGCCGAGGGTGAACATCGCTCCGGCGTGCGGACCGCCGACGTGATTGCGGTACTCGCTCTGGTCCGGGAGGGCCAGCACGGCCTTCTCCGGAGTGGTCTCCAGGTACTCCAGGTTCAGGGTCCGAACCATCGGCACCGTGGCGGCGAGCAGTTCGCCGATCGACATCTGGTCTGCGCTCATGACCGGCATGTTACCCACGAGTAGCCCAGGCTGGCCAGATCTGTGTGGCCGGAGTTACCACGTCCCTGACGACCGGATACGGGTTTGGCAAGTCGGGGCCGGGGCGGGGATAGTCGGCCGGTGACCTCCGCCGCCGAATCCCGCGCCCGACGCCCTCGCAGGCCCGAGTGGGCGGGCCGCAATTACAGCCTGCTGACCGCCGCCGCGGTCGTCACGAACCTCGGCAGTCACGGCGCGCTGATCGCCGCCGCGTTCGCCGTGATCGAGACCGGCGGCGACGGCGGTGACGTGGGCCTGGTGGCGGCCGCCCGCACGCTGCCGCTGGTCCTCTTCCTGCTGATCGGCGGCGCCGTCGCGGACCGGCTGCCCCGGCATCGCGTGATGGTCGCTGCGAACGCTCTCAACGTCGTCTCGCAGGGCGCGTTCGCCGTGCTGGTCCTCGCCGGCGAGCCGCAGCTGTGGCAGATGATGCTGCTGACCGCGCTGGGCGGCACCGGCCAGGCGTTCTTCAGCCCGGCAGCGGAGGGCATGCTGCTGTCCACGGTCAGCGGGGAGCAGGCGAGCCGCGCGTTCGCGGTGTTCCGGATGGCGATGCAGGGTGCGGCGGTGGGCGGCGCTGCCCTCGGCGGCGCGATGGTCGCCGCGATCGGTCCCGGCTGGGTTCTCGCGGCCGACGCCGCCGCCTTCGCGGTCGCCGCATCGCTGCGGTCCTTCCTCGACGTCGGCCACATCCCGCCGCGCGAGCCGGGCGGCGGGCTCCTCGCCGACCTCCGGGAAGGCTGGCGGGAGTTCACCGGCCGGCCGTGGCTGTGGGCCGTCGTCGTGCAGTTCTCCGTCGCGAACGCCGTCGTCGCCGCGGCCGAGGCGGTCTACGGCCCCCTCGTCGCCCGGGACCACCTGGGCGGGGCGGGCCCCTGGGGTCTGGCATTGGGCTGCTTCGGCGCGGGCACGGTCGCCGGCGCACTCCTGATGACCCGCTGGAAGCCACGCCGTCTCCTCCTCGCCGGCACCCTCTGCGTCTTCCCCCTCGCCCTGCCCTCCGCCGCCCTCGCCGTGCCGGTGCCGGTCGCCACGCTGTGCGCGGTGATGTTCGTGACCGGGGTGACGCTGGAGGTCTTCGGGGTGTCCTGGATGACCGCGCTCCATCAGGAGATCCCGGAGGACAAGCTGTCGCGGGTCGCCGCCTACGACTGGTTCGGCTCGGTCGCTCTGGTGCCGCTGGCGACGGCGCTGGCGGGTCCGGCGGAGGAGGGAGTCGGGCGGACCAGTGCGCTGTGGGGGTGCTCGGCGCTGGTCGTGGTGGTGACCGCTGCGGCGCTGTGCGTGCCGGACGTACGGAATCTGCGCCGCACCTCTACGCCCGTGGCCAAGGGGGCGCCGGGTGCGGACAACGGCTCAGCCGATGCCGAACGCCCCGTCGGGGGGCTCGGGTGACGGCACGGCGTCCCCGTCCCCGACCGGACGCGCGCCGCCGGTGAAGTGCCGCAGCGCGAGCCCGTGTTCGACGCGGGCCGGGAAGGCGTCGGCGGCGGTGAGCCGGGCCAGCGCGCCGATGTCGACGGGCTGGTGCGCGGCGACGAGAACCGCGTTGCCGAAGCGCCGGCCGCGCAGAACCGCCGGTTCGGCGATCAGCGCCAGCTCCTGGAACACCGTGGCGAAGGTGGCGAGTTGGGAGCGCAGGAAGGTGAAGGGCGTGGCATCGGCGAGGTTGGCGAGATAGACGCCGCCCGCTCGCAGCACCCGGTCGGCCTGAGCGGCGTAGGCGACCGACGTCAGATGCGCCGGCACACGTGAGCCGCCGAAGACGTCCGCGACGATGACGTCCGCCGACCCGGCGGGCGCATCCGCCAGCCAGGCACGCGCGTCCGCGGCGTGCAGGGTGATGCCGGCCCCGTCCGGAAGCGGAAGCTGCTCGCCGACCAGCCCCAGTAGTGCCCGGTCGGCCTCCACGACGTGCTGCCGGGAGCCGGGCCGCGTGGCCGCCACATACCGGGGCAGGGTGAGCGCTCCCCCACCGAGGTGCAGGACGTCCAGCGGACTCCCCGGCTCGGCAACGGTGTCCAGGACATGCCCGAGCCGCCGCGCGTACTCGAACTCCAGATGCGTCGGCTCGTCCAGATCGACGTACGACTGCGGCGCCCCGTCGACGGTGAGCAGCCAGGCCCGCTTCCGGTCGACATCGGGCATGAGCTTGGCGATGCCGTGGTCGACCGTCCTGGTCACGGGTATGGATTCGTTCACTCCCCCATTGTGCGGTGAGTGTCCCTACCCAGGGGCGCGGGGAACTGCGCGACCGGCCACAACGGCCCCGCAGTCCCCCACGCACCTGTGCCACCCTCAGAGAAGGGCCGTGACGGTCCCCGCCCCAACGGTCCGTCCGCCCTCACGGATGGCGAACCCGAGCCCAGGCTCCAGCGGCACATCGCGCCCGAGCTCGACGGTCATCGTGACCGTCTCCCCGGGCCGCGCGACACCCACCTCACCGAGGTCGATGTCCCCCACCACATCCGCCGTACGGATATAGAACTGGGGCCGGTATCCGGAGGAGACAGGCGTCGTACGCCCACCCTCACGCGCCGACAGGACATACACCTGCGCCGAGAACCGACGACTGGGCACCACGCTGCCGGGTGCGGCCACGACATGCCCGCGCCGGACCACGTCACGGGCGACTCCCCGCAGCAACAGCGCCACGCTGTCCCCGGCCTGCGCCTCCTCCATCGGCTTGCCGAAGGTCTCCAGGCCGGTGACCACGGTGTCGACGGAGGCGCCGAGCACTTCGACCCGGTCGCCCACCCGGACCGTGCCCCGCTCGACGGCGCCCGTCACCACCGTCCCCCGGCCGGTGATGGTGAGCACGTTCTCGACGGACAGCAGGAACGGCGCGTCCAAGTACCGCTCCGGCATGGGCACATACGTGTCCACGGCGTCCAGAAGCGCCTCCACGGACGCCGTCCAGCGTGGGTCGCCCTCCAGCGCCTTCAGCCCGGAGACCCGTACGACAGGCGCCGCGTCACCGCCGTACCCGTGCTGGGAGAGCAGGTCACGGACCTCCAGCTCGACCAGGTCGGTCAGCTCCTCGTCGCCCGCGTCGGCCTTGTTGAGCGCGACGACGATGTGGTCGACACCCACCTGCCGGGCGAGCAGCACGTGTTCGGCCGTCTGCGGCATGATCCCGTCGAGCGCGGAGACGACGAGGATCGCCCCGTCGAGCTGCGCGGCCCCGGTGACCATGTTCTTGACGTAGTCGGCGTGGCCCGGCATGTCGACGTGCGCGTAGTGCCGGGTGTCGGTCTCGTACTCGACGTGCGCGATGTTGATGGTGATGCCGCGCGCGGCCTCCTCCGGCGCCCGGTCGATCCGGTCGAACGGGACGAAGGTGCCGGAGCCGCGCTCGGCGAGAACCTTGGTGATGGCGGCGGTCAGGGTGGTCTTGCCGTGGTCTACGTGGCCCATCGTGCCGATGTTCAGATGCGGTTTGGTGCGCACGTATGCCGTCTTGGACATGGCTGTACCTCGAAGTCTCTGTGTGGAGAGCGGGGACCCCAAGGACTTGCCGACCCTCCCCCTGCGGGGTCCGCCGGACGATCCGGAGAGGGTCAGCTTCGGGCGCCGTCGGCAGCGGCCAGAAAGATCGCGACGGCAGCCTTCGGAGCATCCGCGACTGCGGATGCTGCAACGACGAAGGCGTACCGGAACATGGCTCCGATCATTGCCGACGCTTTGCCCGACGTCGAATGATTTATCGGGGCAGCCAAGGTCGGGGCAGCGGAGTTCAGGCCCCGATGTTCTTCAGCGCCTCCCGCACCGACAGCGGCGCGAGCCTCCCCTGCTCCCGGGCCAGGAAGGCCCGTACGGCCTCCGGGTCGGTCTTGGCGAACTCGCGCAGGCACCAGCCGATCGCCTTGCGGATGAAGAAATCAGGGTGGCCCGACTGACGCAGGCAGTAGGCGAAGAGGCGCTCGGTGTCGGTGCGTTCCTTGTAGCGCAGCTGGTGCAGCAGGGCCGTGCGGGCGAGCCACAGGTCGTCGTCGGCGATCCAGGCGTCCATCTCGGTCTTCAGCTTCGGGTCGGCGGCGACCAGGCCTCCCACTACGTGGGAGGCGAGTGCGTCGACGGTGTCCCACCACGGGACGGTGCTCACCAGGTGCCGGGCCACCGGCAGGAACGCCGAGGAGCAGCGGCCGACGTGGCCGCGCAGATAGTCGACGGCGAAGTAGTGGTACTCCCGCTCGGGGAGCTGCCAGCAGCGCAGGGCGATCGCTGTGCAGTCGGTCTCGTCGGGGCGGGGCACGCCTTCCAGGACCGTGCGGGACAGGGCGCGCCGCTCCGGTGTGACGAGGCCGAGGAAGGGAGCGACGTCCTTCATGTACGCCCGCAGGGCCACGGCGCGTTCCGGGTCGGCCGCGGCGGCATAGGTGACGGTGAGTCGCTTCAGGACGGTGTCGGCAATATCGCTGCGGGGTACATTCGTTGTTCCCCCTCCTGTGACGCCCATGAGACGAACCATACGGCGATCACACACATCCGTCGGTTAGTGTCGCCGAATGCTCGATGCCACCACCCGCTCTGGGGGCACCGCACCCACGGCCGCTCCCACGGCCGGCGCCACGGAGCTCGCCGCCGCCGTATCCACTCCGGGGGGCTTCGCCGCGCGCTGCACGAGAGTGCTGCTGTCGCCATGGTCGCGCCTGTCCCTGCTCGTCGCGCTGCTGGCGGCGGCCGGGGCGTCGGTGCTGCTCTTCGAGCCCCAGAAGCTCATGGCGCAGGGCTGGCCGCCACAGGTCGGCGGTCCCACGGCGGTGGTGATCTTCGCTGTGGCGTACGGCCTGGTCACCGTGGCGTTCGTGCCGCGGCCGCTGCTGAACCTCGCGGCCGGCGCGCTCTTCGGCTCGGCCTTGGGCTTGGTCGCCGCCATGACCGGCACGGTGATCGGGGCCGCGATCTCCTTCGCGCTCGGCCGGATGCTCGGCCAGGACGCCCTGCGCCCGCTGCTGCGCGGCCGGTTGCTCAATGCGGCGGACAGGCAGTTCAGCAAGCACGGTTTCCGGTCGATGCTGGCGGTGCGGCTGTTCCCCGGTGTGCCCTTCTGGGCCGCGAACTACGCCGCCTCCGTCTCCCGCATGGGCTACTTCCCGTTCCTGCTCGCCACGGCGCTCGGTTCGATCCCCAACGTCGCCGCGTACGTCGTCGCCGGCGCCCGGGCCGGGGCGCCGACGTCTCCGGTGTTCCTGATCGCGGTGGCCGCCATAGCTCTGCCCGCCCTCGCGGGCGCCGTGGTGGCCTGGCGCAAGCGCCACCACCTGCGCCGCCGCTGAACCGGGCGGGTCAGACCGACTCGAGGACCATCGCGTTGGCGAGCCCGCCCGCCTCGCACATCGTCTGCAGGGCATACCGTGCGCCGCGCTCCCGCATCGCATGCACCAGCGTCGTCGTCAGGCGGGTGCCGCTCGCGCCGAGCGGGTGGCCGATGGCGATGGCGCCGCCGTGCACATTGACCTTGGCGAGGTCGGCGCCGGTCTCCTGCTGCCAGGCCAGCACGACGCTGGAGAACGCCTCGTTGACTTCGAACAGGTCGATGTCGTCGAGGGAGAGCGACGCCTTGCGCAGCACCTTCTCCGTGGCCGGGATGACGCCGGTGAGCATGAGGATCGGGTCGGAGCCGGTGACGGCGAAGCTGTGCAGCCGGGCCAGCGGGCGCAGGCCGAGTCGGGCGGCGGTCTCGCTGGAGGTGATGAGCACGGCCGAGGCGCCGTCGTTGATGGGGCTGGCGTTGCCCGCGGTGACGTTCCACTCGATCTGCGGGAAGCGCTCGGCGAACGCCGGGTCGTGGTAGGCGGGCTTGAGGCCGGCCAGGATCTCGGGGGTGCTGGACGGACGTACGCACTCGTCGCGGGTGACGTCGTCCAGGGGCGCTACCTCGGCGTCGAACAGGCCGGCGTCCCAGGCCGCGGCGGCCTTGCGGTGGGAGGAGACCGCGAAGGTGTCCATCTGCTCGCGGGTGATCGACCACTTGGCGGCGATCAGCTCGGCGCTGATGCCCTGCGGGACGAGTCCCTCGGGATAGCGCTCGGCGATGCCGGGGCCGAAGGGGTCGGTGCCGGGCGGGACGTTCGACCACATCGGCACCCGGCTCATCGACTCGACACCGCAGGCGACGACGAGGTCGTACGCGCCCGAGATGACGCCCTGGGCCGCGAAGTGCACGGCCTGCTGGGAGGAGCCGCACTGACGGTCCACGGTGGTCGCCGGGACGGTCTCCGGGAAGCCGGCGGACAGAGCGGCGTACCGGGTGGTGTTCATGGCCTGCTCGCCGACCTGGTCGACGGTGCCGCCGATCACGTCGTCGATCAGCGCCGGGTCGACGCCGGAGCGCGCGACAAGGGTGCGCAGGGTGTGGGCGAGGAGCTCGACGGGGTGGACGTGGGCGAGGGAGCCGTTCGGCTTGCCCTTGCCTATCGGGGTGCGTACGGCTTCGACGATGACTGCGTCACGCATGGTGCGGGCCTCCGCGACTAGGCAACTGCACAACTACCGGCAACTACACAACTACCGGTCAGTAGGAAATCCAAACTCACCATAGCTCGGAGGGTTGGAAAATCAAACCCTCCCCTAGACTGGCGTCATGGCCGCCACGAAAGACGCCCGCCCCTGCTCCATCGCCGACACCCTGGCGCTCGTCGGTGAGAAGTACTCGCTGCTCGTCCTGCGGGAGGTGTGCCTCGGCAACGGCCGCTTCGACCAGCTCGTGCGCAACATCGGCGCCCCGCGCGACATCCTGGCCACCCGGCTGCGCCGCCTCGTGGACGCCGGGATCCTGACGAAGCGGGCCTACAGTGAGCGCCCGCAGCGTTTCGAGTACCGGCCGACCCAGGCGGGGCTCGAACTGGAGCCGGTCCTGATCACGCTCATGGCGTGGGGCGACCGCCATCTCCGTGAACACGGCGACCGCCCCATGGTGATCGAGCACATCTGCGGCAATGAACTGGTCCCCGTCGTCACCTGCACCGCCTGCGCCGGCGCGGTCCACCACGAGGACCTGACGGCCCATCCGCAGGCGCCCGGCTGGACGGTGTCGGGACCGACGGCGGCGTAAGCCTTCAACAGGCCGCTGTCTTCACCAGGGGTGCGCCTCCAGGTACTTGGCGACCTCGTCCCGCTCCCAGGCTCCGTCGGCCACGACGACCCGGTAGCGGCGGGTGAGGGTGTCGCCTGGAGCGAGTTCCAGTTCGTCGAAGAAGGCCCACGAGGGGGCGACACCGGCGAAGGGCTCGTTGCGGACGAACCAGTGGGCGGGGTGCGCCCCTCGGTCGCCGAGGTGGTCGTTCTCGGGGGCATGCTCGAAGACGAGAGTCGCGTGGCCGTCGGTGCCGTCGTGTTCGCCGGAGAGGGCGAGCCAGGGCGCCTGGGCGCCCATCAGCTCCGGGCCCTCACCGTCCGGCCCGATGATCCGCCCGTCCCGGAAGGCACGCGGTCCGCGCCAGAACAGGCCCGTGTAGCCGGCCAATTCACGCCCCGCGGTGGTCGGGCTGCCGAACCGCAGCGGCTCGTCGCGCCGGTTGGTGACCGCGGTCGTCCAGGTCAGCGCCCAGGACCCGGCACCCGGATCGACATCGTGCACCTCGATCCGGCGCTCCTCATCGGCCCACAGCTCACCGCCGTACGGGTGCCAGGTCAGCCGCTCGGCGATGACGAGCCGGTCGCCGTCCGAGGAGATCTCGTCGAAGCCGGCGTGCGCCATCGACCCGACGCGCTCCGGGAGTTCGAGATATCCCTGTCCGTGCACATAGGTGTTGCCGCCCCACAGATTCGCCCCGGACAGATGCGAGGCCGTAAGTGACAGGCCCTTGTGCCAGCGGTGGTCGTTGGGCCGGTAGTCGGTGACGACGTCGCCCGCGAGGGTCCGGATCGGATGGACGTACGGCCGCGGCGCCTCCCAGGCGGCCTCCGGCCGGTAGACATAGGCGAGCAGTTCCACACCGGTGACCGGCTCGGTCACGGTGATGCGGTCGCCGTACGCGTGCGAGATGCGCAGCCCGGTCACGCGGACACCCCCTCGCCGACGACGGGCGCCCAGCCGGGAGCGCCGCCGTGCATCGCCGAGTAGTACGGGTCACCCGGGCCGATCTCGCCCGCCTTCACCGTCGCGTCCGTGAACGCCGACTTGTACAGCGCGGCGATCAGCTCCAGGCTCGTCCGCCCGTCCGCGCCGCTGCTGCGCGGTCGCTGTCCGGCCCGCATGCTCGCGACCAGTTCCCTCAGCTGCGCGAGATGCGAACTGGGCACGTCCTGACCGAAGTCCTGCCACTGCGCGGCCAGTTCGGCGGGCACGTCGGACGCCGGGGTGATGCGCCAGTGGGCGTTGCTGTGACCGTAGAGGTGGGTCAGCTCGACGGTGGCGCGGGCGCAGTCGATGCGGATGCGGCTGACCTCGTCGGGCGACAGGACGCTGTTGACGACGGTCGCCAGCGCACCGTTCTCGAAGCGGACCAGGGCGGTGGAGACGTCCTCCGTCTCCACGTCGTGCACCAGCCGTCCGGCCATCGCCCGGACCTCGCTCCACGGGCCGAGCAGATCGAGCAGCAGATCCATCTGATGGATCCCGTGCCCCATGGCCGGGCCGCCGCCCTCGGTCTGCCAGCGCCCGCGCCACGGCACCGCGTAGTAAGCGGTGTCGCGATACCAGGTGGTCTGGCAGTGCGCGACCAGCGGCCGCCCCAGCGCCTGCTCGGCGAGCAGCCGTCGTACATGCCGGGAGCCCGAACCGAAGCGGTGCTGGAAGACGATGGCGGCATACGGCCCGCCGTCCTCGCCCTCCGCGGCCTCGACGGCGTCGAAGTCGGCCAGCGTCGGCACGGGCGGCTTCTCGCACCACACCCAGGCACCGGCGCGCAGGGCGGTGACGGTCTGGTCGCGGTGGAGCGTGGGCGGGGTGCAGATGGTGACCAGGTCGGGCCGCTGCTCCCCAAGCATCCGGTCCAGGTCGGTGTACGCGTGCGGAATGCCGCTCTCCGTACAGCAGGCCTCGGCCGAGGCGGCGTCGATGTCGACGGCGGCGACGACCTCGACCTCGCCCTCCTCGGCGAGCCGGGCCAGCGCGGGCAGATGCGAGTCACGGGCGATCGCGCCGGTGCCGACGACCGCGACCCTGATGCGGCGGCCGGCGAGCGGGGCAGCCCCGTCAAGGCGCCCGGGGAACTGCGCGACAGGCCACGACGGGCCCGCAGGCGGTCGACGGCCCATCGCTGCACTTCCCGCGGAGCGATACGTCCCGGGTTCGGACTCGGATGCGGGCATGGACGTGATCAGCACTCCTCAGGGGACGAGCAGGACTCCCCAGGGAGCCAGCAAGCGCTTTCTCTACCGCTGCAACGTAAGCGCCGCCCCCGCCGCAGGTCAACACCGTCGAACCCGGTGCCACCGCCCGGCTGCGACGCCCCTGTGCCAGGCCTGTCGGCCCGGGACGCTACGCTTCCCCTCGACACTTGTGATCACCGCACCCGGCGGCTGGGGGCTCCCGTCGTTCCGGCCCGATCAGCACTTGGACTCCGTAACTTCATGTCTTGGTTTGAATCCCTCATCCTCGGACTCGTCCAGGGGCTGACCGAGTTTCTGCCCGTCTCCTCCAGCGCGCATCTGCGGCTGACGGCGGCCTTCTCGGGCTGGGAGGACCCGGGCGCGGCCTTCACGGCGATCACCCAGATCGGCACGGAGACCGCGGTGCTGATCTACTTCCGCAAGGACATCGGGCGGATCATCTCGGCCTGGACGAGATCGCTCACCGACAAGGCCATGCGCAAGGATCACGACGCGCAGATGGGCTGGCTGGTGATCGTCGGCTCGATCCCGATCGGTGTGCTCGGCGTCACGCTCAAGGACCAGATCGAGGGGCCGTTCCGCGATCTGCGGATCACGGCGACCATGCTGATCGTGATCGGCGTCGTCATCGGCGTCGCGGACCGGCTGGCGGCCCGCGACGAGAGCGGCGGCCGGCATCGCGCCGCCAAGGAGCGCAAGCAGCTCGCGGACCTGAACGTGAAGGACGGCCTGATATTCGGCGTCTGCCAGGCCGCGGCCCTCATCCCCGGCGTCTCCCGCTCCGGCGCGACGATCAGCGGCGGCCTCTTCATGGGCTACCAGCGCGAGGCCGCGGCCCGCTACTCGTTCCTGCTCGCCATCCCGGCCGTGCTCGCCTCCGGCCTCTTCGAGCTCAAGGACGCGATGGAGACCGACCACGTCTCCTGGGGGCCGACGGCCTTCGCGACGGTGATCGCGTTCGTGACCGGGTACGTCGTGATCGCCTGGTTCATGAAGTTCATCTCGACCAAGAGCTTCATGCCGTTCGTCTGGTACCGCATAGCGCTCGGCATCGTGATCGTCATACTCGTGACGGCGGGCGTCCTGAGCCCGCACGCGGCGGAGTCGGCGGGCTGACCTGGGCGGTCGAACAGGCGGACCCCAACTCCGCGTAACACTGCGGGACTTCCCGGGTCGGTACCCGTGACCAACCCCATACGGAATGAGTAGCGGTCCGGTAGCGCAGTGTCAGTGCTTGCCCCTAGGCTTGCCCGCATGCCCCGCGAATCCGTGTCCTCTGGTTCCTTACGGTCTGCCGCCGAGGTGAATGAGCAGATCCGCGCGCTGTGGATGCGCGCGGGCGGCTCGCTGTCGGCACAGGAGCGCGCGGAATACGAGCTGTTGGTGGTCGAGTGGGCGGCCGCGATCCGTGGAGACGTGATCGAGGCGGCCTGAGCGTTCGGCGAACCGGCGGGTCATCGTCCGCCCGAGACCCGCAGCACCGCTCCCGTCGCGTAGGACGCGTCCGGTGACATCAGCCACGCCACCGCCGCCGCGATCTCCTCGGCCTGTCCCGGGCGGCGCAGCGGGATCGTGGCGGCCGCGCGCCGGGCACGATCCGGGTCCCCCATGGTCGCGTGCATCTCGGTGTCGATGACGCCGGGGGCCACGGCGTTGACACGGATGCCGTCCGGGCCGAGTTCCTTGGCCAGGCCCAGGGTCAGCGCGTCCAAGGCCGCCTTGGTCGCCGCGTAGTGCACATACTCGCCGGGGCTGCCGAGGGTCGCGGCGGCCGACGAGACGTTCACGATCACGCCGCTGCCCCGCGCCGTCATCAGCTGTGCCGCCCGGCGCGAACACAGCAGCACACCCAGCAGGTTGACGTCGACGACGCGCCGCAGGACCGCGGGGTCCGTGTCCGCGAGCCGCCCCAGCGGGCCGGTCACCGCGGCGTTGTTCACCAGCCCCGTCACCGGACCGAGTCGCTCCTCCGCCACCTCGAAGAGCCGCGTCACATCCGCCTCGACCGACGTGTCCACCCGCACCGGCACCGACCGGCCGCCGGCCTTCCGCACCCCGTCGGCGACCGTCTCGGCGGCCTCGGCGTCCCGGACGTACCCCACCACGACGTCGTGCCCCTCCGTCGCGAGCCGCAGACAGGTCGCGGCGCCGATACCCCGGCTGCCGCCGGTGACCACGGTGACGGGACGGCTCATTCGGTACCCCCTGGCTCGCTCACGGTAAGAAGATCGCCCCAGCTTCGCAGAAGGGGTACGGCCGCTCGTACGGTCCCCCTGGTGAACGACCCCCGAATATCGCCGCGTACCCCTTGGCTCGGCCCGTCACATGCCCAAAACTGAGCCGATGACGCAGCGTGTGGAGCTTGCCACCGTGATGGACCGGCTGGCGGTCGACGAAATGATCACCGACTATGCGGTGGCCGTGGACGACGGCGACTGGGAGGCGTACCGGGAGTTGTTCACCGCGGACGGGCGGGCGGACTACCGCTCGGCCGGCGGGATCGAGGGAGACGCCGGGAAGATCGCCGAGTGGCTCGCGGAGACTATGCGGCTGTTCCCGATGCGGCAGCATCTGATCGTCAACCGCCGGGTGCGGTTCGGGACCCTGGAGCAGGACACCGGCGACACCGCCCGGGTGCAGGCCGACTATGTGAATCCGATGCGGTTCGCCGGTGACGACGGTGGGTCGGCCGCTCCGGACTTCCTGTGCGGCGGCCGGTACGCCTTCTCCTTGACGCGCACGGACGAGGGCTGGCGGCTGCGCGAGGTCGTGGTGCAGGAGAAGTGGCGCCGCATGCCCGACCGGCAGCCCACGCCCTGATCGGGCCGACGCGACCGACAGCCGACACCCCTGACCGCCCCGGCGTGATCAAGTCGGCCGATGCCGCCTGTCCCGCGATCATCCGGGCGCGCACACTGGAGGGACACCGGTCTGGGAGGCGCGTATGAAGTCGTTCGGGCAGTGGCTCACCTCCCCGTGGCGCCGGTCCGCGCTCGCCGCCCTGGCCGGCGCCCTGCCCGTGCTCGCGTTCCCCGCGCCGTCGCTGTGGTGGTTCGCCTACGTCGCCCTGGTCCCCTGGATCGCGCTGATCCGTTCCGCGCCGACCGGGAAACGGGCGCTGTACGACGGCTGGAGCGGCGGCTTCGGATTCATGCTGGCGATGCACCACTGGCTGCTGCCGAACCTGCATGTCTTCATCTTCGTGCTCGCGGCCCTGCTGGGCGCCCTCTGGGCCCCCTGGGGGTGGCTGGTACGGCATTTCCTGGCCGGGGTGCCGTCCGCGGGCCGTATCGCCGCCGCGCTCGCCGTCCTGCCGGCCGGCTGGCTGATGGTCGAGCTGGTGCGGTCCTGGCAGGGTCTTGGCGGGCCGTGGGGCATGATCGGCTCCAGCCAGTGGCAGGTGGAACCCGCGCTGCGGCTCGCCTCGGTCGGCGGGGTGTGGCTGCTGAGCTTCCTCGTGGTCGCCGTGAACATCGCGGTCGCCGTGCTCGTGGCGATACGCGCGTCCCGCGTGCCCGCTGTCGCCGGGCTCGTCGCCACCGCGGCCGCCACCTCGGCGGTCTGGGTGTGGTCACCGCGTCCCGACACGGACGGCCGGACACGGATCGCCGTCGTACAGCCGGGCGTCGTCCCCGGCCCCGACAACCGCTTCACCCGCGAGGAGCAGCTCACCCGCGAACTGGCCGGGCAGGACCTCGACCTGATCGTCTGGGGCGAGAGCAGCGTCGGCTACGACCTGGCCAGGCGGCCCGACCTCGCGCGGCGGATCGCCGCACTGTCCCGGGAGACAGGGACGGACATCCTCGTCAACGTGGACGCCCGGCGCTCCGACCGGCCCGGCATCTACAAGAGCTCGGTGCTCATCGGCCCGAACGGCTACACCGGTACCCGCTACGACAAGATGCGGCTCGTCCCCTTCGGCGAGTACGTCCCGTTCCGCTCGGTCCTCGGCTGGGCGACCTCTGTCGGAGAGGCGGCGGGCGAGGACCGCAGGCGGGGCACCGAGCAGGTCGTCATGGATGTCGGCCAGGGGCTGCGGGTCGGGCCGATGGTGTGCTTCGAGTCCGCGTTTCCCGACATGAGCCGCCGTCTCGCCGACGACGGCGCCGACGTACTGATCGCGCAGTCGGCGACCTCGACGTTCCAGCAGAGCTGGGCCCCCGAGCAGCATGCCTCGCTCGCCGCGCTGCGCGCCGCCGAGACCGGCCGCCCGATGGTGCACGCCACGCTGACCGGCGTCTCCGCGGTCTACGGGCCCGACGGAGAGCGGGTCGGCCCGTGGCTCGGCACGAGCGAGAGCGCGTCGCAGGTCTACGACGTGCCGCTGTCCCACGGTGTCACGCCGTACGCCCGCTTCGGCGACTGGGTGGTGCGGGCCGCGCTGCTGATCATGGCCGCGTGGTGCGCCGTCGAGGGCGTACGGGCGCTGCGGTTCAGGCGGCAGGCTCCTCGACCGCCTGTACGACCCGCTCGCACAGTTCGTGGGTGGCCAGCGCGTCACGGGCACTGAGCACCTTGCCCGCCCGCACCGCGTCGAGGAAGGCACCCGCGGCCTGCTCGATGCCGCGCTGCCGGGCCACCGGCACCCAGTCCCCGCGCCGCCGCACCGTCGGCTGCCCCTTGTGGTCGATCACCTCGGCGAGATTGACCACCTGACGCTTGGTGTCCTGCCCGGACACCTCCAGGATCTCCTCCGCCGAGCCGCTGAGCCGGTTCATCACACCGAGCGCGGTGAAGCCGTCCCCGGCGAGCTGGAGCACGACGTGGTGCAGCAGGCCGCCCTCGGTGCGGGCGCGCACGGTCACGTCGTCGACCGGGCCCGGCACCAGGAAGCGCAGCGTGTCCACGACATGGATGAAGTCGTCGAGGACCATCGTGCGCGGCTCCTCCGGCAGCCCGATCCGGTTCTTCTGCATCAGGATCAGCTCGCGCGGATGATCGGCGCACTGCACATACCCGGGCGCGTACCGCCGGTTGAACCCGACGGCCAGCGAAACGCCCCGCTGCTCCGCGAGCGCCACCAGCCGCTCGGAGTCGGCGAGTTCGTACGCCAGCGGCTTGTCGACGTACGTCGGTACGCCCGCCTCCAGCAGCCGGGCGACGATCTCGGGGTGCGCGACGGTGGGCGCGTGCACGAACGCGGCGTCGAGGTCCTGGGCGAGGAGCGCGTCGAGGTCCCGGTGGCGTCGGGTGCCGAGGAGGTGAAGCGTGTCGGCGACGCGGTCGAGCGTCGCGGGTGTGCGGGTCTGGAGGTGCAGTTCGATGTCCGGCTGCGTTCCCAGCACCGGCAGGTACGCCTTCTGCGCGATGTCACCGAGTCCGATGCAGCCGACCTTCACGGGGTGTGCTCCTCTGACGGTTGTCTGCCTGGGTCTTGCCGGAAGCATACGGCGACTGCGGTGGCCGCCAGTCGGCGATCCCGTCGAAGCTCCGCAGGAGCAGCGCCGGTCCGGCCTTCGACACCGTGGCGATCAGGGTGTTGCGTACGGCCATGGCGGCCCGGTTGCCGGTCAGGTTCAGGCGCGCGACCCGCACGGCCTGCCGGGCGATGGCGCTCGTACGAGGCAGCCGCGCCGCCGAATAGGCCGCGAGGTCGTCCCAGTGGTGGGCGAGCACGATCGCGTCCTCGATCGCCTGGTTGCCGCCCTGGCCGAGCGTCGGGGGCATGGCGTGCGCGGCGTCGCCGAGGAGGGCGACCCGGCCGCGGTGGAAGGCGGGCAGCGGGTCGGCGATGTGGTGGACGTCGTGGCGCAGGACGTCCTCGGGGCGGGGCGCGGCCTCGGGGGGGGCCGCGGAGAGGGTTGCGGGGAGTGGGTTGTGCCACTCACCCAACAAGCGGACCAGCTCGGCCTTCTCGTCGTCGGGCGCCCGCTCCCCCGCCGGGGCCAGGGCGGCGGCGTACGCGTAGACCCGGCCGTCCTTGAGCGGCTGGGTGCCCCAGATACGGCCCCTGCCCCAGGTCTCGTGCGCGGCGGGCTCGGCGCCCGGCACGGGGAGCACGACCCGCCAGGTGGTGAAGCCGGAGTAGACGGGTCCGGGGTGCTCGGGGAACAGGGTCCGCCGTACGCCGGAGCGGATGCCGTCGGCGGCCACGACCAGGTCGGCCTCCCACTCGCCCTCGGGCGTGTGCACCCGGGCCGGGCGGTCTACGCCGCCGGGGTCGGCGAGGGTCGCGGCGGTTGCCGTACGGACGGTGTCCGGCGGGAGTTGTGCGGCGAGGCTGTTGATGAGGGTGGCGCGGTGGAGGAGGACGAGGGGGTCGCCGAAACGCTCGGCGAGGGCCTCGGTGTTCGCGCGGGAGAGCCACCGTCCGCCGGGGGTGCGCAGGCCTCCGTCGCCCTGCCAGGCGGCGAGGTCGCGGGTCTCGTCGCCGAGACCGATGACATCCAGGGCGCGCAGGGCGTTGGGGGCCAGCGAGATGGCCGCGCCGACCGGGTCCAGCGTGCGGGCCCGCTCCAGCACGGTGACTTGCAGGCCGCGCTGATGCAGGGCCGCCGCCGCGGTCAGGCCGCCGATTCCGCCGCCGATCACGACCACCTTCGGTGTGTGTGCCATGGCTCCCCCTCAGGCCTTCACTACAGGTGTAGTGAGATGCCGTGCCGACGGTACTACAGGCGTAGTGCGACCGGTAGGTTGACGTCCATGTCCGAACGCACCGAGAGCCCGTCCCGCACCGACCTCGTCGCCGACACCGCGCTCGCCCTGCTCGCCGAGCGCGGGATGCGCGGGCTCACCCACCGGGCGGTCGACGAGGCGTCAGGGCTCCCCCAGGGCTCGACGTCGAACCTGGCGCGCACCCGGCAGGCACTGCTGGAACTGGCCGTGCGCCGCCTCGCCGAGCGCGAGTCACGCGTCCTGGCGCTGCATGAGATGCCGGACCCCCGGGGTGGCCACGACTCGGTGGTGGACGGCCTGGCGCTGGCCACGCACCGCGCCCTGACCCACCACCGCGACCTGACGCTCGCCCGCTACGAGCTGGCCCTGGAGGCGACCCGCCGTCCCGAGCTGCGCGCCTACTTCGACGCCACCGGCGCCCGGTTCCGTGACCAGCTCACCGCCCTGGCCACGGCGATGGGCTCGACCGCCCCGGCACGGCACGCGCTGTCGCTGATCGCCTGGGCGGACGGGCTGATGTTCTCGTGCGTGGCCGGGTCCTTCAGTGCGGAGACGCCGAGCCTCGACGAAGTGCGGGCGGGGCTGCGGGAGTTGCTCGACGGGATGCTGCCCGGGGCTGCGTAATTGCCTGGTGGGGCGGGACGGGTTGGGTCAGGATGCAGGCATGACCATCGAGCGCCGTGAACCCGCGAACACCGCCGACGAACGCACCATGCTGGAGGGCTGGCTGGACTACCACCGCGAGACCCTCGCCTGGAAGTGCGAGGGCCTGACCGACGCCCAGCTCAGGAGCGCCTCCGTGGAGCCGTCCACGCTCTCCCTGATGGGGCTGGTGCGGCACATGGCGGAGGTGGAGCGCGGCTGGTTCCGCAAGGTGCTCATGGACGAGGACGCGGGGCCCATCTACTACTCCGACGAGGATCCGGACGGCGACTTCCACGTCACCGACGAGGAAACCTGGGAGGAGGCGCACGCCACCTGGCGGGCCGAGATCGACATCGCCCGGCGCAACGCGGCCGGCCTCGACCTGGACGACCTCTCCAAGGGCAGGAGCCGACGCACCGGCGAGCAGTTCAACCTCCGCTGGATCTACACCCACATGATCGAGGAGTACGCCCGCCACAACGGCCACGCCGACCTGATCCGCGAGCGCATCGACGGCAACACCGGCGACTGACCTCGACGCGCCCACCGTACGGCGGCGTCGATCACCCATGTGGGGCATCCTGCGCTGTCCGCCACCCCGGAGGGCAGCCGACGCAGCAGAGTGGCGCGCGTGCATCGAACGTCGACCACCGCAACGCTCCTGGTCACCGCAGCTGTCTCGACCCTCTCCGGCTGTGTGACGGTCCAGCTGCCGCCCGCGTCGGGGCCCTCGGCGCCGCCGTCCCGGACCGTTCCGGCCCTGCCGGACGTCAGCGCGGAGCCGCAGATCGTGCAGGCGCCCGCGCGGGAGGCACTGGAGCGGATCGGGCCGCCGCGTGAGCCCTCGCCGACCGCATCGGTGCGGCGGCCTCCCCCACTGGCGCCGACCCCGGAGAAACCGGCGCCTTCACGCCCGAGACAACCGCGTCCGGCCCCGCGGACTCCAGAGGCACCGCAGCGGCCGCCCGTCGAGGTGACCCAGACGGTTTCCACGGACCTCGGCGATGTCTGTGACCTCGGCAGACAGTACGGCGGCTGGCCACAGGACAGCCCGCAGTCGAGGATCTGCGAGCAGACGTACGGGCGTTGAGGGATTCCCGCCCACGGGTCGCGCGACCCCGCGCTACGTCCCCAACCGCAGTTCCAGCCGGCTGATGGCCGCCCGCACCCCGTCCCCGTAGGGATCGTCCCCCAGGGCGTGCACCGCACCTCGGGCCCGCCGGACGTGTGCGCGCGCGGCCTCGGCGCGGCCCAGCTTCACATAGTCGGCGGCCAGATTGAGATGGAGGGAGGGATACAGCGCCCGCGCGGCCAAAGCCCCCTCGTGCTCGGCGAGCCGCTCGTCCGTCAGTTCTTCCGCCGCAGTCAACGCCCGCAGATCCCAGGCCAGTTCGTCCACGGGATCGTCCTGCGTGTCGGCCATGTAGTGCGCCAGGGTGCAGCGGTGCAGCGGGTCCCCGGTCGCGCCGATCTCCGCCCAGAGGTCCAGGAAGCGGTGCCGGGCCTCCTCGCGGTCGCCCGCGTGGTGCAGCATGACGACCTGGCCGATCCGGGTCATGACCGTATCCGGCGCCGCCTGCTCCTGTCGCTCCGCCACCGCATCCTCCCGGCCCTTCACCGATGTCGCTCTGCGACGACGCTAACCGCAGCCACGGACAATCCCGGCGAGGCGGGGCCGACCCAGGGGCCGGCCCGCTCCAGGTCAGCCGAGGTTCGGGATGCGCCAGTCGATCGGCTCGTGGCCCTGCCGGGCGACGGCCTCGTCGATCTGCGTGAAGGGACGGGAGCCGAAGAACTTCTTCGCCGACAGCGGCGAGGGGTGCGCACCCTTCACCACCACGTGGCGCTGTTCGTCGATCAGCGGGAGCTTCTTCTGGGCGTAGTTCCCCCACAGGACGAAGACCGCCGGGTCCGGGCGGCCGGCCACGGCGCGGATCACCGCGTCGGTGAACTTCTCCCAGCCCTTGCCCTTGTGCGAGTTGGCCTCGCCTGCCCGGACCGTGAGCACCGCGTTGAGCAGGAGCACGCCCTGCTCGGCCCACGGCATGAGATAGCCGTTGTCCGGGACGGGCGTGCCCAGCTCGGCCTGCATCTCCTTGTAGATGTTGCGAAGGGAGGGCGGGGTCTTGACTCCCGGGCGGACCGAGAAGCACAGGCCGTGCCCCTGGCCCTCGCCGTGGTACGGGTCCTGGCCGAGGACCAGGACCTTCACCTTGTCGTACGGCGTCGCCGCCAGCGCGGCGAAGACCTCCTCACGCGGAGGGTAGACAGGACCCTTCGCCCGCTCCTCCTCGACGAACTCCGTCAGCTCCTTGAAGTAGGGCTGCTGCAGTTCGTCGCCCAGAACCCCGCGCCAGGACTCGGGCAGCATGGAGATGTCGGTCACGTCGACTTCCTTACGATGTGCGGTCGCTTCGATGTCCCAGAACCTACCGGCGACCACTGACAGTCGACGCTGCTACCGCACTACCAGCTGGTCTTCCAGGACAGCTGCCACATCATCATCATCGTCGCGGGGTCGATGACCTTCTCCAGACCGGCGATCTCCTCGTTCGCGGCCGTGTACGCCTTGCCCTGCCACAGCGGGATCAGTCGCGCGTCGTCCACGAGGATCTGCTGGGCCGCCTCGAACTCCTTGGACACGGCCGCGCGGTCGCTCTCCTCGCGCGACTTCGGCAGCAGGTCGTCGGTGATCTCGGGGGAGTCGTACGGGGTGCCGAGCGCGTTCTGCTCGCCCACGAAGGGAGCGATGAAGTTGTCGGGGTCGTTGAAGTCTGGGTTCCAGCCACGCCCGAATACCGGGTACTCGCCGTTCTGGTAGCCCTCCGAGTAGGTCTTCCAGGGGCGGCTCTTCAGCGTGACCGTGAACAGGCCGGACCTCTCCAGCTGTCGCTTCAGCAACTCGAACGCCGGCTTGGTCTGGGAGCCGTAACGGTCGGAGGTGTACCAGAGCGTCAGAGGAACCGTTTCGGTGATGCCCGCCTCGGTGAGGATGGCCTTCGCCTTGGTCGCGCTGGGGTTGCCGTAGTCGTCGAAGAAGCCCGTCCCGTGGCCCACCAGACCCCTGGGGATCATGGAGTACAGCGGCTCGACGGTGTCCTTGTAGATGTTGTGGGCGAGCGCCTTGCGGTCGATGACCTGGGCGACCGCCTTGCGGACCGCGGGGTTCTTGGCCCAGGTGTCCTTGGGGTTGAACACCAGATAGCTGATCTCGGTGGTGGGGCTCTCCGCGATCTGGAGCCCCTGATCGTCGTAGTGGGTCTGGATGTCCACGATGTCCGAGGCGCCGAGACCACGGTAGATGACCGAGATGTCCTTGCTCTTCAGGGCCTTGACCAGCTCGTCCGACTGCTGGAAGTACTGGATGGTGACGGCAGAGTTCTTGATCTCCGCCAGGCCCTTGTAGTTCTCGTTGCGGACCAGTTCGGCCTTCTCGCCGTCTTCGTAGGAGGAGAGTTCGTAGGGCCCCGAGCCGGTGATGTTCCCGTCCTCGCGGAGCTTGTTCGCGGGGTACTCCTCGGGATCCACGATCGACATCGCGGGCGTGGTGAGCACCAGGGGGAAGGTCGCGTCGGGCTGGCTGAGGTGGAAGACGACCTCGCGGTCGCCCTTCGTCTGCACCCGGGAGAGGGTGGTCAGCAGGCCCGCGGGGCCACCGTTGACGTTGATCTTCTTGATCCGGTCGAACGAATGCTTGACGGCCTGGGCGTCGAGCGCGTGCCCGTTGGAGAACTTCAGACCCTCGCGCAGCGTGCACGTGTACACGGTGCTGGAGCTGTCCGTGAACTCGCAGCTCTCGGCGGCGTCGGGTTCGGGCTGGGTCGCAGCGGGCGAGTAGCCCAGAAGGGGCTGGTACACGTTGCGCATCAGCTCCCAGGAGCTGTCCCAGGCCGCGGCCGGGTCCAGGGTGCTCGGCGCGCTGGTTGTCCCCACGATGATGGGGTCCGCGTCTTCGGAGGCGTCCGAGGAGAACACACCGCACCCGGTCACCATGGATATGGACGCGATCACCGCGAGTGGCGGCAAGAATCGGTTCCGATTGAACACGTGCATGCTCCTCGAAATGCCGTACACAAGTGGCCGAACGATACCGCAGGCTCGCGGGGCCGCTACCGCCCGGCTGGCAGCGCTCTCGATCAGCCCGCTTGTGACGGTTCTTCGAGTCCTCGTGAGGGGTGCGGGCGGGCGCCGGAGATGTTCGGAGAATTCCGCACCGGCGCCCACCGCACTCTGTCAGCCGACCCCGGCGTTCAGGAAGATGCCGCCGTCGATGACGAGGGTCTGGCCGGTGATCCAGTCGGACTGCGTCGAGGTGAGGAACGCGGCGGCGCCGCCGATGTCGGAGGGCACGCCGAGCCTGGCCAGCGGGTAGGAGGAGGCAGCCTCCTCCTCGCGGCCCTCGTACAGCGCTTTCGCGAACTTGGTCTTCACGACGGCCGGGGCGATCGCGTTGACCCGCACCTTGGGCGCGAACTCGTGGGCGAGCTGCTGGGTCAGATTGATCAGCGCGGCCTTGCTGACGCCGTAGGCGGCGATGAACGGCGAGGGCGCGAGGCCCGCGACGGAGGCGATGTTGACGATCGCGCCGCCGTTGTCCTTCTGCCAGGCGTGCCAGGTCTTCTGTGCGAAGCCGAGCGCCGAGATCACGTTGGTCTCGAAGACCTTGCGCGCCACCTCCAGGTCGAGGTCGGCGATCGGCCCGAACACCGGGTTCGTACCGGCGTTGTTGACCAGGAAGTCGACCCGGCCGAAGGCCTCCATGGTGCGCTCGACGGCGCCGGCCTGGTGGGCCACGTCGTGCGCCTTGCCGGCGACGCCGATGACACGGTCGGCGCCGAGCGCCTCGACGGCCTCCTTGAGGGCGTCCTCATTGCGGCCGGTGATGCACACGCGGTCACCGCGCGCGACGAGCGCCTCGGCGACGCCGTAGCCGATGCCGCGGCTGGCGCCCGTGACGAGCGCGACCTTGCCCGAAAGCTCGGGGAGCTGTGAAGTCATGTCCCTGATCCCTAGTCGAGCGGTCCGCCGGCGATGTACAGCACCTGGCCGGAGACGAATCCGGCGGCCTCGCCGGTGAAGAAGGCGATTGCGTTCGCGACGTCGGCCGCCTCGCCGACGCGCTGCACGGGGATCTGGGTGGCGGCGGCGGCCTTGAAGTCGTCGAAGCCCATGCCGACCCGGTCGGCGGTGGCCTTGGTCATCTCGGTGGCGATGAAGCCGGGGGCGACCGCGTTGGCGGTGACGCCGAACTTGCCGAGCTCGATGGCGAGCGTCTTGGTGAAGCCCTGCATGCCGGCCTTGGCGGCGGAGTAGTTGACCTGGCCGCGGTTGCCGAGCGCGGACGACGAGGAGAGGTTGACGATCCGGCCGAACTTGGCGTCCACCATGTGCTTCTGGCAGGCCTTCGACATCAGGAACGCGCCGCGCAGATGCACGTTCAGCACGGTGTCCCAGTCGGAGACGCTCATCTTGAACAGCAGGTTGTCGCGGAGCACGCCCGCGTTGTTCACGAGGATCGTCGGCGCGCCGAGCTCCTCGGCGATCCGCGCGACGGCCGCCTCGACCTGCGCCTCGTCCGAGACGTCGCAGCCGACCGCGATCGCCTTGCCGCCGGCCGCGGTGATCTGCTCCACGGTGTCCTTGCAGGCGGCCTCGTCGAGGTCGATCACGGCGACCGCGCGGCCCTCGGCGGCCAGTCGTACGGCGGTGGCGGCGCCGATGCCGCGTGCTCCGCCGGTGACTACGGCGACCCGCTGCTCAGTGGTGGACATGGGTGACTCTCCTCGGGTGAGCGACCGCTTAGTACCTTCGATGACGTGACGCTAGAAGCCCTGGCACGCGGTGTCAACGGCAACCGCGCGCATGTGATCCATTACCCGGTCGGTCACTTCACCAACAGATCGAGCAGCCGCTGCGCCTCGGCCGCCGGATCCGACGTGAGTCCGGTGTGCACGGGCCCCGGCTGGACGACCGTGGAACGGGGCGCGATCAGCCAGCGAAAGCGCCGCCCGGCGTCGTCGACACCGGCCTGCCCCGCGGCCTCGCCGCCGGCGCAGACCCTCTCGACGGCTCCGAGGGCGGCCCGGATGCCGGCCACGTCCGCGCCCGGGTCGAGGGCGAGCAGCCGCGCCTCGTCGAGGTGGGTGCGGGCGCCGACGTAACCCTGGGCCCGGCAGTACACCAGCACGCCCGCATTGACGCACTCGCCGCGCTCGATGCGGGGGACGAGCCGCAGGAGGGCGTACTCGAAGACGTCCCGGTCGTTCTGCTCGCCGCCCCGGATGATGTGGCGTTCCACCACATGGCCGGCCATGTGAATGTGGCGCTCGCTCACTTGCCCTCCTCGATTCCGGTGACACGCTCGTGAACGACGGCGGCGCGAGCGAGCAGAGGGCGCGCATAGGCCCGCCGGAGATCGTCGGGTGTGTCGAAGCCCGGTTCACCGGCCAGCCAGGCGTCCGGGATCTCCGCGACGACCTCGGCGAGCAGGTCCTCGGTGACGCGCGGCGCGAGGTCGGCGGCGGCGCCGGCGACATCGGGGGCGAAGCGGGCCAGCGCGTGGTCCGAGGCGTCGTACGGGCGGGCCGCCGAGGTCTCGGCGCCGGGCCAGTTGTGGTGCCAGATCATCGTGGCGCCGTGGTCGATGAGCCACAGGTCGCCGTGCCACATCAGCAGGTTGGGGTTGCGCCAGGACCGGTCGACGTTGCCCACCAACGCGTCGAACCAGACGATCCGCCCGGCCTCCTCGGGGGTCACCTCGAAGGCGAGCGGGTCGAAGCCGAGCGCGCCCGACAGGAAGTCCATGCCGAGGTTGGTGCCGCCGCTGGACTTGAGCAACTCCTGCACCTGCTGGTCGGGTTCGCCAAGCCCGAGGACCGGGTCGAGGTCGATCGTCACGAGCCGGGGGACGCGGAAGCCCAGCCGGCGGGCGAGTTCGCCGCACATCACCTCGGCCACCAGCGTCTTGCGGCCCTGTCCGGCGCCGGTGAACTTCATGACGTAGGTCCCGAAGTCGTCGGCCTCGACGAGCCCCGGCAGCGAGCCGCCCTCACGCAGGGGCGTGATGTAACGGGTCGCGGTGACCTCTTTCAACATTTTCCCGGGCCATCCATCTCTTCAGCCTTGCAATCCACGACCGCCGTTGGAGGGGTGCGGCTGTGGGAATCACCCGTCAGCGGCCCTGGGGAGACAGTGCGCCTCTCGCTTCCGGCCTCCGGCATGAAGTGAGCATAGTAACCGAGGGTGATCGCGGATGAGGAAGGTCCGAGCCGCCGCGACGACGTTCCCGAGTCAGCCGGACGTTGGCGCTGCGTCCCGAAGCTCGTTCACCGCCGCGGCCAAGTGCGTTTGCAGCGTGGGGGGCAGCGCTTCGCCGTGGATGGCCGTCAGGAGTTCCTCGGCTACCTGGTAGAGCTTGGTGTTCGTGTTCTGGGAGACCGCGACCAGCACGGCCCACGCATCCTCGGCGCTCAGCGAGAACGTGGCCATCAGGATGCCTGTGGCCTGGTCTATGACCGGGCGCGTGCGCATGGCGCGGCGCAGTTGAGCGACCTCGTTCCGCAGGTCTTCCTGACCCTCGCTCAGAGCGTCCTCCATCGGCTGGGTGTCCGCGAACAGCGGCCACGTGTCCGTCTTGACCAGGAGCCTGCGTACGGCGGGGCTGGACGCCCGCATGGTGAGGAGTTTGCCTTGCCGCTCGGCACGCCGCCGCGCGGCCAGCAGGAGGTTCAGCGCCGAGCAGTCGCAGAACGTGACTCCGCTCAGGTCCAGCTCCACACGGCGTGCGCACCGGCTGACGGAGTCCTCCAGCACACTCCGCAGCAGTGCCTCGCTGTCCATGTCCAACTCACCGCAGACCTTGACGGTCACGTTGCCGTCGTGCGCCAGCGTCCGGATCGCCGGTTCGTATGGCACGGCCTCCTCCAGGTCCACCGGAGTGTCGACTGCCGCCCCGTCCGCGGCGCCGGAGCGATACGGGATCCGTGACTGCTGCATGGCGGCCTCCAGCGAGGGCGTTGGCTCCAATTCAGACTCCCCCGCCAACCATTACACGTCAAGAGATACCGGAAACTCGTTTCAGGCTTTTGAATGCATGAAAATCATGCCCTAGTCTGAGGGCATGGCCGAAGCCCCTGAGCCGCACACCGGCTGGACGTTCCTCACCAATCACGCACGCGTCCTGGCCGCCATCGCCAGCAACCACGCCACCCGCATCCGCGACATCGCCGCACGCTGCCGGCTCACCGAGAGGGCTGTGCAGAAGATCATCGCTGACCTGGAGGGCGAGGGTTATCTCACCCACACCCGGCAAGGCAGAACCAACGCCTACCGCATCCAGCCGGACACCATCCTCCGTCACCCGGCGGAAACCGGACTCACCGTCGCCGATCTGCTCGTCTTCCTCCAGCGGCACGACCACAGCCGCCGCGACCAGACGGTCACCTGATCCTGCGACCGGCTGATTCAGTGGGCTCGTAGGGCTCAGCCCGCCGGGAAGGGTGGTGCAGGAGGAGCGGTCCGCAGGGAGGCTCAGTGGGGGCGACGAAGGAGACATGAGTGACGGCCGTCTCGAGCAAGCTTGACCAAGGCTCTCCGGAGGCGGGTCGACGGGCAACGCTCAGCGAGGCGGACGAGGGGGACGAGGGGGACCAGCCCAGGATCGACTGGGCCCGCACGCCGACAGCACGTGTCCGCGTGCGGGCCAACCGGGTACCGGTGAGCGGCGCGTCTCGTGATCAGAGGGGTGCGTTCGGATCTCCTGGCCGGATCCGTCCACGCCATGCACCGCTTTCGCCGCCGCGGTGCTCGACGTAGTCCTTGAAGCGGCGCAGGTCCCCCTTCACCCGGCGGTCGACGACGCCGAGCATGTCCCCTCCCTTTTCGACGGCACCGGTGGGTTCGACGTCCATCGTGAGTTCCACCCGGGTGTGCATGTCGTCCAGGCGCTGGAAGCGGACGGATCCCCGCTGCTGGGAGTCGCCGCCGATGGACCTCCAGGTGATCCTGTCGTCCGGCATCTGGTCGACGATCTCGGTGTCGAACTCGCGCCGTACCCCGCCGATCTTGGTGGTCCAGTGGTTGTGCCTGTCGTCGAGCTGCGTGACCTCCTCGACGCCCTCCATGAAGTTCGGGAAGTCCTCGAACTGCGTCCACTGGTTGTAGGCCGTGTGCACGGGGACCTCGACATCCACCGTTTCCTTGACCGTGCTCATCTCTTCCTCCTCAGCAGTCGTCTGCCACGCCGGCCCTCTCGGCGCCGTGCGCGCCTGTGCGGCACCGAGTACCCATGCCGACGGCACGAAGACTCCCGACAGCGCGGGCAACACCTGACGCAGCGACCGCGGATTCTGCAGCCGCCCCACCGGGCGTTGGCCTTGGCCAACGTTTCCCGGAGCTCCGAACGGACACTCGGTCAACGAGCAATAGGTATGAGCCCAACGGGGCGACGGAACGAACCGGACCGCGACGGGCCGGGTGCAGAAGGAAGATGAACCGCCGTGACTGTGGAAGCCAGGAAGACGACGCCCGCCGTCCGTCGACTCGAAACGGGCTGGGCGAGGGCACGCCGCGTACGCGGCCAGAGCATACGTACCTGCGTGCGCGCGACGATCGACGGCGACGCGGGTCAGCTGCGGCGCGGGGATGACTGGAACGTCGTACGGGGCGAGGACTGAGTCACTGTCACGTGGGTACGGACGAGTCGATCGTCGGTGTGTCAGCCCCCGGTCGCTCAAGTGCCCCTCGACAACGGCCCGTAAGGCAAGGCGAGGGCCTCGGCGACATCCAGCACGCACTTGTCCCTCGGCGTCGAGAAAACGAAACCCCCGCGCGGTCACGGCTCATCGGCCTCGTTCGAGGGCCACCGGTCGGATACCTCGGATACCGGAGTCTCACGGCCCACGTCACCTACGGGTCGCGTACCGGTCCGGCGCTTCGCACCAGCGGTCCAGCGCGGCGGTCAGCTCCCGTCGGCGGTGTCCAGGGTCGGGTTCGTCGGTGGCCCAGGCGACATAGCTGTCCGGGCGTACGAGGATCAGCGGCGGTACGGCAGTGGCGCGGCTGTCCGCCACAGCGTGGACGTCGACCGCGTCCGCCACCCGCCCGTCGAGCGCGGCCGCCTCGGACGGGTCCGCCGTCAGCAGGACGAACCTCCCCGTCCGCAGCGCCTCGTACAGCCTGCTCACCCCTCCCTCACCGGACAGCGGCAGGTCGGGCGCCCGTGCTCCCGCCGACGGATGACCGCCCGGCCCGGCCTGATAGCGGATCGCGATCCCCGATAGCGCCCCCGCCACCTTGTCGGCGACGGGCCCGGCACGCAGCGCGGTCCGGCCGGCGAGCCCGCGCACGGCCCGTAGGGGTGGCGGGCGCAGTACGACGAGCCGGATGAGCGCCCCGGTCAGGCGCACCACACGCGCCCCGACGGGATGGCGCTCGGTTTCGTAGCTGTCCAACAGCGCGTCGTCCGCGCGGCCGTGCACGATGGCGGCCAGTTTCCAGCCGAGGTTGAAGGCGTCCTGCAGCCCGGTGTTCATACCCTGCCCACCGGCGGGCGAATGGGTGTGGGCCGCGTCGCCGGCCAGCAGCACCCGGCCCTGCCGGTAGTGCGGGGTCTGGCGCTCGTCGTTGTGGAACCGCGACAGCCAGCGGGCGTCGTGCATACCGTAGTCGGTGCCGAGCACACGGCGGGTGTCCTCGCGCACCTCCTCCAGCGTGGCGGGCGCGTCGTCGGGCAGCTGGCGGTGCCGGTACCAGGTGATGACCCGGTACCAGCCGTCACCGAAGGGCGCGACGAAGGCGAAGCCGTCCCCGGTGCCGTTGGCGGTGAGGACCTCCGCCGGGGGCTCGGCGAGCCGCACGTCGGCCAGGACCACCGAAGTCATCACCGAGGAACGGCCCACGAACGGCAGCCCCACCGCGCGACGCACCGTGCTGTGCACCCCATCGGCGCCGACCAGGTACGAGGTCCGCTCGGTGCGCACCGTCCCGTCACGCCCGCGCAGTTCGGCCTCGACCCCGCCGGGGTCCTGCCGCAGCGAGACCAGCTCCGTCCCCGACCGGATCTCCACGCCGACGGCCTCGGCTCGCTCCCGCAGCACACGCTCGGTCTCGTACTGCGGAGTCACCAGGACGAACGGAAAGCGGGTGGGCAACCGTGTCAGGTCGAGTTCGGCTGCGCCGAACACCCGGAGCCTGTCGACCGTGACGCCCCCAGCGACCAGTTCGTCGGCCATCCCCCTCGCGTCGAGGACTTCCAGCGTGCGAGCGTGGACGGCGAACGCCCGGGTGAGATTGGACTCGGTGTGGCGGCGCTCCACGAGCGTCGTCGCGACGCCTGCCTGGGCGAGTTCGGCCGCGAGCAGCAGCCCGGTGGGGCCGGCGCCCACCACCAGAACGTCCATGTCCGGGGCCTTGTCGGTCATCTCCGGTCCTCCGCCCGGTCCGACGCGATACGCGGGACCCTGCCGTCACCACGACCTCGTGGCCGCGTGCCCTCACGGCAGGCCCATAAACTCGCGGCGCGGGCGCGCAGCCGGGCGAAGTGTCGCGAAGCGGGGGCAGCTTCTACGACATCCCCCTGCGCCGCGCTGTCCGTCCGCCCCGGGAACCCGTGCGGCGCTGACCGCGTTTCGGTGGACCCCAGCCGGTTCGTCGCGGGCGCGTCGGGTACCCGGACCACCGGCAATGAAGGCGACCAGAACGGACGAAAGGCCGTGAGGATGCCTCCCCTGACCCAGACTCCCGCGACGGAACCCCGAGTGAGCCGTCGTGCCTCCACACGTTCCGCACGTTCGCGCGGCCGGGTTCCCGAACCCGACGAGGAACCGGATCTACTCGGCCAGTACCTGGCCCAGATCGCGGCGACCCCACTGCTGACCGCGGAGGACGAGGTACGGCTGGCCCAGCGCATCGAGGCCGGAGTGCGTGCCGTCGAGGAACTGCGGGAGGCCGACGTCGGCGAGCGCGACCTGGCCCCGGGGCGGCGCCGGGAACTCGACGCGGTCGCCCGCGACGGCAAGGCCGCCAAGGACCACATGATCCGGGCCAACCTCCGGCTCGTGGTGGCGATGGCCAAGCGGCACGCCCACCGGGGTGTGCCCCTGCTCGACGTCATCCAGGAGGGCAACCTGGGGCTGATCCGGGCGGTGGAGAAGTTCGACCACACCAAGGGCTTCAAGTTCTCCACGTACGCGACCTGGTGGATCCGCCAGGCGATCGAGCGAGGCCTCGCCCAGCACGCCAGGGCCGTACGGCTGCCGATGCACGTGGTGGAGGAGCTGCGGAAGCTCGGCAAGATCGAACGGCGTCTGCAGCTCGACCTGGGTCGTGAGCCCACCGCCGAGGAGGTCGCCCGGGACAGCGGCTTCTCCGAGGCCCGGGTCGGCTGGCTGCGCCGTGTCGGGCGGCAGGCGGTCAGCCTGGACACGCCGGTCGACGAAACCGGTGAGACGGTGATCGGCGACCTCATCCCCGACACCGAGGTGCTGCAGGCCGCGGACGTCGCCGAGTACCAGGCACTCGCGCAGGACCTGAGGAGGGCCATCGGCACCCTCGCGCCCCGCGAGGCCATGATCCTCAGCCTCCGCTACGGCCTGCACGACGGAGAGCAGCGCACCCTCGAACAGGTCGCACGGCACGTGGGCCTCACACGCGAGCGCGTACGCCAGCTGGAGAAGCAGTCACTGGCAAGGCTGCGGTCCCCCGAGACGGGGCAGCGCCTGCTGACGTGGGCGAGCTGAGCCCCTGATGCGCTGCTGACGCGCGTCCGCGACGGGCTTTCGGGTGGGGGCGAGGCGGGAACCCGGTCAGCGTTCGCGCCCGCACAGCGGTCAGGAGGCCGTCGTGACCGATCCGCAGCACACCCAGCAGAACCCGGCCACCCAGCACCCGCGCCCCGACTTTCCCTCGCAGGACCAGCCGCACCCCGGATGGACCGGGCCGATGGACCCGCCACCCGACCACGGCGAGGAGAGCTACCAAGGCGCCGGCCGGCTGGAAGGCCGCGAGACCGTCATCACCGGCGGCGACTCCGGCATCGGGCGGGCCGTGGCCCTGGCCTTCGCCCGGGAGGGTGCCGACGTGCTCTTCACCTACCTCAAGGAGGAGGCGGACGAGGCCCGTGAAACGTCCCGTCTCGTGGAGGATGCCGGCCGCAAGGCGGTCGCCGTCTCCTGCGACATCCGCGAGGAGGACAACTGCCGCGCCCTGATCGAGCGTGCGGCCGGGGAGTTCGGGCGCATCGACGTCCTGGTGAACAACGCCGCCTACCAGATGTCCCAGCCCGACGGCATCGAGGCGATCCCGACCGAGCAGTTCGACCGGGTGATGCGCACCAACCTCTACGGCATGTTCTGGCTGACGAAGTTCGCCCTGCCGCACATTCCCGAGGGCGGCAGCGTCATCAACTCCACGTCGGTGCAGGCCTACAAGCCGAGCCCGCACCTGCTGGACTACGCGATGACGAAAGCCGCGATCGTGACCTTCACCCAGGGGCTGGCCCAGATGCTCGTCGACCGCGGTATCCGCGTCAACGCGGTCGCCCCGGGACCGGTGTGGACGCCTCTGATCCCCGCGACGATGCCCGACACGGTCGAGTTCGGCAAGCAGAGCCCTCTGGGCCGCCCGGCCCAACCCGCCGAACTCGCTCCCGCGTACGTCTACCTCGCCTCTCAGGAGGCCAGCTTCGTCACCGCTGAGATCCTCAACGCGACAGGCGGGACGCCACTTCCGTAGCCCCGGAGGAACCCGCTTCGCGGCGCCGCACCTTGTCTGCCGGACGAGGAGCCCGCCGCGTACGTCGAAGCTGAGGTGCAGGGTGGAGTCGAAGGCCGCGGACATGCGGATGCCGCGCAGCGGCACGTAGAGTCCTTCGGTCGGGAAACGCCTTCCGCAGCATCCGACCGCCCCCGTCGAACACGGGCAGCCGACGCGCCGCACTCACACTCCTACCGTGTCTGCGCCATTCGTGAAGGTTTAGCCAAGAGGCTACGGGCCACTCGAATACGGTTGAAGGTGGGCGAAAACCCATAAACCTCACAAAGCTCATAGAAATCACGCATAACCGCAGACCGACGTACTGGAAGCGGGCGGAGCAAGGACGACGCCATGACGGACGACGACCGGCCGACGCCGATAGAGGTCCTGCGCCGGGCGCGCGACCAACTCGGCGACATGATCGGCATGACAGCGGAGACGGTGTCGTCCTTCGAGAAGACGGACGGCGGCTGGTCCCTGGCGATCGAAGTCCTCGAACTCGCCCGGGTCCCGGACACGATGAGCCTCATGGCGAGCTATCAGGTCGACCTCGACGAACAGGGACAGCTCACCGGTTACCGGCGCGTCCTCCGCTACGAGCGGGGGCGCTCCGACCGAGACCGCTCCGGCGGCCAGTAGGCCGCCGCCCGCGGCGAGCCCTTCCCCGGCAAGGAGGACGGCAGACATGACCGTTGTCCCGGCACAACAAGCCAGCGGAGGAGGCGGCAGCAGCAGCCTCTACGACGTACTGGAACTCGTCCTCGACCGGGGACTCGTCATCGACGCGTTCATACGTGTCTCGCTGGTCGGCATCGAGATCCTCAAGATCGACGTGCGGGTCGTCGTGGCCAGCATCGACACCTACCTCCGCTTCGCCGAGGCTTGCAACCGCATCGATCTGGAGGCGGGCCCCCGCAAGAGCCCTGGCCTGCCCGACATGGTCGGCGAGATCACCGAGTCCGGCGCCCGCGGCAAGTCCAAGGGCGCGCTGTCCGGTGCCGCGGAGACGATCTCCGACGCCTTCCGGCAGGCCCGTGACGAGGGCTCCTCGAAGGAGAAAGAGCACGAGTCCCGGCCGCGGACACGCAAGAGCACAGCCGCGCGTCACAAGGACAGGGAGGAAGACGAGTGAGCACCTACGTCTACGGCATCACCACGCGGTCGCACCCCGCCCTCCCCGAGGGCCTGGGCGGCGTGGGCGATCCGCCGCGGCCGGTGCGCGTGCTGGAGGAGGGTGAGCTCGCGGCGGTCGTCAGCGACGCACCGGAGGAGCTGCGTCCCAAGCGACGCGAACTCCTCGCCCACCAGAACGTGCTGGCCGAGACCGGCGCCACCGGCTGTGTGCTGCCCATGCGGTTCGGAAGTGTGGCCCCCGACGACGGCAAGGTCACCGATGTCCTCGCGGAGCGCGCGAGCCACTACGAGGAGCGGCTCAGGGCGCTCGACGGCAAGGTCGAGTACAACCTCAAGGCCTCCCACGTGGAGGAGACCGTGCTGCACCAGGTGCTGGCCGACAACCCCGAGCTGCGAGCCCTCGCCGAAGCCAACCGGCTGGCGGGCGGCGGCAGCCACGAGCAGCGGCTCCAGCTCGGCGAGATGATCGCCGCCGCCGTACAGGAAAGGGAGGTCCAAGACGCGGCAGCTGCGCAGGAGGCCCTCACGCCCCTCGCCGCGGCGACCAGTCCCGGCCCCGGATCGGCCGGATGGCTGGCCAATGTCTCCTTCCTGGTGGAACGGGACTCGGTCGCGGGCTTCCTGGAGAAGGTGGAGGAGTTGCGCGCGGCCAGCCCTCACCTCGAAATAAGCGTCAACGGTCCGCTGCCTCCATACAGCTTTGTCGATCCGGCCCCGGCCGGACCCGCCGACACGGACGGTTAGCCGGCACCAACGGTTAGAAGGCACATCGTGGGACTGATCTCGGAAGTGCTTCTCCTGCCGTTCGCCCCCGTGCGCGGCAGCGCGTGGGTCATCGAACAGGTGGTGCGGGAAGCCGAGCGCATCTACTACGACCCCGCGACGATCCAGGCCGAACTCGCCCGCCTGGAGAAGCTGCTGGAGGCCGGAGAGATCACCGAGGAGGAGTTCGACCGGCTGGAGGACGAACTTCTCGACAGGCTGGAGACGGCCACACACAGAAGCTTCGGAACGGACGACAGGACGACACCATGAACCGGACACTCATCGGCCTCGCGGTCGGGGCCGGGTACGTCCTCGGACGCACCAAGAAGCTCAAACTGGCAATGGCCGCGGGCACGTTGATCGCGGGCAAGCGACTGAAGCCGAGCCCCGGCGCCGTGGTGGACCTGGTCTCGCGGCAGCTCAAGGACAACCCGCAGTTCAAGGAGATCGGCGACGAACTCCGCCAGGACCTGAGCGGCGTCGGCAAGGCCGCCTCGGGGGCACTGGTCGAGCGGCAGATGAATGCGCTCGCCGACCGTCTGCACGACCGTACCGCCGATGTCCGCGATCAGCTCGCGGGTGTCGTGGGGACCGGGCGCGACGAGGACGAGGACGAGCAGAACGAGAAGCTCCAGGACCACGACGAGTCCCGGGACGCCGATGAGGACGAGGAGACGTCACGCGAGAGCACCGCCAGGAAGGCGCCGGCGAAGAAGAGCGCTTCCAGGACCGCCTCCAAGACCGCCAGGAAGGCCGCGCGCAAGGCGCCTGTCCGGAAGTCGGCCGCGAAGAAGACCGCAGGCGCCCGGAAGACGGCCACCAGGACCGCCTCGCGTGCCACGGAAGGGAAGGGAGGCGGTGAGCGATGACTCCGAACCCGGCATCCACGGCCACTGACGCGGCAGACAAGGCCACCAGTGAGACTCCGCTGTCCGGCCTCGCCCGGAGCGAGGCCGCCGACCGGCTCAAGGCGGAGGTGCAGGAGTACCTCTCCGCACAGGCCGAGCGCCTGCTCGTCGGCGTCGGTCGCAAGCTCGGCGAGACCACCGCCAAGCTCAACGACATCGCGGAGGGCAACAGCCCCGGCTTCGCCCAGCTCGCGCTGCACAGCGGCCGCAAGGCAACCGAGGGCAAGGGCCCACTGCGCTCCGCCCTGAAACTGGGCTCCGGAGCGAAGGACAACGTAGTCGGCGCCCTGAAGAACCTCGGCGGCGGCAAGGGCAAGCGCAAGGGCGGCGCGGGCAAGAAGCCGACCGTCATCGTCGAGCAGGTCGACGTGGGCGTGCCGGTGCGCACCGCCTACGACCAGTGGACGCAGTACCAGGAGTTCAGCACCTTCGCCAAGGGCGTCAAGAGCGCGGACCGGGTGGACGACACCCAGTCCGACTGGCAGCTGAAGGTCTTCTGGTCGAAACGCAGCTGGAAGGCGACGACCACCGAGCAGGTCCCGGACGATCGGATCGTCTGGTCGTCGGAGGGCGCGAAGGGCACTACGAAGGGCGTCGTCTCCTTCCACCGCCTCGCGGACAACCTCACCCGTGTCCTGCTGGTGATCGAGTACTACCCCCAGGGCCTGTTCGAGAAGACCGGCAACATCTGGCGCGCCCAGGGCCGCCGGGCCCGGCTCGACCTCAAGAACTTCGCCCGCTTCATCTCCCTCAAGGGCGAGGCGTCCGACGGCTGGCGCGGCGAGATCAGCGAAGGCGAGATCCTCCGCAGCCACGAGGACGCGGTCGCCGAGGAGTACGAGGACCAGGAGGGCGACGAGGAGGCCGAGGCGGAGGACGACTACGAGGAGGAACCCGAGGACGAGATGGCGTACGAAGACGAGAAGGAGTACGCCGAGGGCGGGAGCCGGCGATGACCACGCCGAGCCGGCTCCCGCAGCCCTATGGACACGACGGCAGCAGCAATCTCGCCGACGTACTGGAACGTGTCCTCGACAAGGGCATCGTGATCGCCGGTGACATCAGGATCAACCTGCTCGACATCGAGCTGCTCACCGTCAAGCTCCGCCTCATCGTCGCCTCCGTCGACAAGGCCAAGGAGATGGGCATCGACTGGTGGGAGGACGACCCGGCCCTCTCCTCCCGCGCCCGCCGCAACGAACTCGCGCGCGAGAACGCCGAGTTGCGCGAACGGCTGGCGCGGCTGGAGGAGCTGGAGGCGGCGCCTCCCACCGCCCGGGCCAAGCGCACCCGCGAGGACGGAGGAGGGGATGCGGTATGACCGAACTGCGGTATGTCTACGCGATCTGCGAGCCGCTCGGCGCACGACTCCCCGCCGAACTCACCGGCGTCGCGGGCGACCGGCCGCACATGTTCCCGCACCTCGGCCTGGTCGCCGTGGTCAGCCACGTGCCCGAACGGGACTTCGCCGAGAAGCCGCTCCGCGCCCACCTGGAGGACCTCGACTGGCTCACCGAGACCGCGCGCGCCCACGAACGGGTGATCCACGCGCTCACCGCCCTCACCACCCCGCTGCCGCTGCGCCTCGCCACCGTCTTCCGTGACGACACGGGCGTACGCGTGATGATGGAGGAGCAGGAGGCGCACTTCCGGGACACCCTGAACCGACTTCGGGGCCGCGTCGAATGGGGTGTGAAGGTCTACGCCGAACCCGAACCCGACGCTGAGCCGGCGGCGGGCGACGGCCCTCGGAGCAAGCCGGCCTCGGGCCGCGACTACCTGCGGCAGCGGCGCCGATCGGTCATGGCCCGCGAGGACACCTGGCAGCGGGCCGAACGGTTCGCCGACCGGCTGCACGACGCGCTCTCCGCGCACGCGGAGCGCACCCGGCTGCATCCGCCGCAGAACCCGGTCCTCTCCTCGGCCCCGGGCCAGAACGTGCTCAATGCCGCATATCTGGTTCCCCGTCCCCGCTCCGAGGAGTTCATGGACGTCCTGGACCACATCAAGAGCGGGGAGAGGGGAATCCGGATCGAGCTGACCGGGCCGTGGGCGGCCTACTCCTTCGTCGAGAGCAGCGGTGCGGAGGCGGGCACATGACCGTCGTGGCGGGCCGTGAGGTGGCCCTCGTGGACCTGCTCGACCGGCTGCTCGCGGGCGGAGTGGTCATCACGGGGGACATCACCCTGCGCATCGCGGACGTCGACCTCGTCCGTATCGACCTCAACGCCCTGATCAGCTCCGTGAACCGACAAGTGCCGTCCCCCTGGGGTGACTCGCCGTGACCGAGCGCCGCAACCGACTCGACCTCGAGCCCGACACCGTCGAACGCGACCTGGTGAAACTCGTCCTCACCGTGGTCGAGTTGCTGCGCCAGCTGATGGAGCGCCAGGCGCTGCGCCGCGTCGACCAGGGTGACCTGAGCGAGGAGCAGGAGGAACGCATCGGTCTCACGCTGATGTTGCTCGACGAACGCATGACCGAGCTCCGCGAGCGCTACGGGCTGCGCGCCGAGGACCTCAATCTGGACCTCGGGCCGCTGGGGCCGCTGCTTCCTCGGGAGTGAGACACCGGGAGCGTGACCCGCCGCGCCCCTCGGGCGCCGAGCTCGGGATACGGCCCGAACAGCGCCGATCGGTTCAGGCGGTCCGCGATCCCTCGTCGTCGGACTCGGCCGGGTTGTCCACCACGTGCACCGCGGCCTCTTCGGAGGATGCCGCGCCGCCGGCGATACCAGCGTCTTCGGCCACGGTGTCATCCTGCGTCCCGGCCCCTTCCTCCGCAGCCGTCAGCCGTCCCGCACGCCTGTCACCGGCCTCCGCGTCGACAGGCTCGCCTTCCCCGTCAGGTACGTCTCCGATCTCGTCGCCCGGCGGCGGCTCCGTGTCGGGACGCTCGGCCCGCAGGCGCTCGTCCAGCGAGTCCCGCTCACGCTGCTCCGCGGCCGTGGTGCCGCGGCGCTGCACCGCCAGCGGCTTCTCGGGCGGGGAGTAGCCCTCGTCGATCGCCGGGTCGATACCGCGGTCGTCCAGGGTGTCCTCCGGGTCCATGACCGCGGCATCGTCCTGGACCTCCGAATCGTCGGGCTGGTACACCTCGTCGCCCATGGACTCGTCGTCGTACTCACGCTGTTCGTCGGGCATCCGATGCTCCTCGGGCAGTCGTGCCGGGTTCTCTCTCTGGCGAACTGCTCGCACCGGGTTTCCGCTGGCCGAACGCGTGAAACCCGTCAGAAGCGAAGGGAAGAGCTCATGAACGACAAACGTGCACACCGAGCCGACGGCGCTGCGCCTGAGACCGATCCCCGACCCGTGGAAGGACTGGCCGTACCGGAGGACGCCTCGATGGCTCCTGGTGCGGCACCTCCCGCCGAATCCGGAGTCTCCGGGCTCGGCGCCCCCGAGCGCGAAGCGCTCAAAAGGGGATGGGCCGTCGCGCCCCTCACACTGATCTGGATCGTCGTCGCACTCGTCGTCATCGGCCTGGTGGCGATGGTGGTCGTATTGGCGACCACATGACCAGGTCCGCAGACGGGCAAGCCCCGGCCCGTGGGTTCACGGGCCGGGGCTTCCTCGTGCGTCGTCAGGCGGGAGTGATGTTCTCCGCCTGCGGGCCCTTCTGGCCCTGCGTGATGTCGAACTTCACCTTCTGGCCTTCCTGGAGCTCACGGAAGCCGGTGCTGGCGATGTTCGAGTAGTGGGCGAAGACGTCGGGGCCGCCGCCGTCCTGCTCGATGAAGCCGAAGCCCTTCTCCGCGTTGAACCACTTCACAGTGCCTGTAGCCATTTGCCTGTCTCCTTCGACGGGACTCGTATCGGATCCCGCACCGTGCGGGACCCGGAGGTGATCGCCCTGGTCCGGAGAGGCGTTGCACAGCAAAAACGCCCGTGACTGCGATCACGGGCGAACGGGACTTCGGAACCACGACTGCTGATCATGACGCTACACCGGCTCGTGACGCACGGCCACTGAAACACAGAGTTGGTCCCGTCGAACAGGCTCCAGACCACATCCCGGCTTGCCCTTGGCGCTTGCGCCGGCAGCGAGCCGCCCCCACGCAGGCGGGTCGCGGCGACTTCCTCGGGGCCGACAGCGGATCGACAGCCCTCGACAGGGAACCGACAGCTCCGCTTTACCCGCACGCCTGCGGAGACCGGCCAGGATTTCCCCATCGTGTGAACAGCCGGTCCTCATGGACCGTACATCTCGGCAGATCACGAACCCGCGGAAGGAAACGTCAGCATGACCAGCGAATCAGTTCAGCCGGTGTCGGCACCGAGCCGCCGTACCGTCGTGGCGGCGGTCGGCGCGGCGGGGCTCGCCGTCGCGCTGACCGCGTGTGGATCGGAGGACGACGCGTCCGGCTCGTCCACCGAGCAGGGCGCCGACGCCAGCTCCCCCGCTGGGGGTGCCGACGCCAGCTCCCCCGCCGCGGAGGGCGGCGCCGCGCTCGCGAAGACCTCCGACATACCGGAGGGCAGCGGCAAGATCTTCAGCAACGAGAAGATCGTGGTCTCGCAGCCGGCGGCGGGTGACTACAAGGCCTACTCGACGATCTGCACGCATCAGGGCTGTCCCATGACGGACCTCAAGGAGGACATCATCTCCTGCGCCTGCCACGGCAGTACCTTCTCCATCGCCGACGGCAGCGTGCAGAAGGGCCCCGCCACCAAGCCGCTGGAGGCCAAGGAGATCACCGTGTCCGGGGACTCGATCACGCTCGCGTGACCGGGCGCGGTCGTTTCCAGCAGCTCAGCACCTCGTCCGTGGTCGCGACCGTAGCGACCAATGCGAGGGTGTTGCGGATCATCGCCGGGGTGTAGTCGGAGGGCACCCCGGCGATGGCGTCCGTCGGGACGACGGCGGTGTAGCCGCGGTTGACCGCGTCGAAGACGGCATTGGGGACGGCCACGTTGGCCGAGACGCCGGTGACGATCAGGGTGCGGCAGCCGAGGTTGCGCAGCAGCGCGTCGACCTCGGTGCCCTGGACCGGCGACAGCCCGTGCAGCCGTCGTACGACGAAGTCCTCCTCGGCGACCTCGATCGGAGCCGCCACCCGGACCGCCGTGGAGCCGGCGAGCTGCTGGACGGGGAGCCGTTCGGCGGCGCGGAACAGCCGGGCGTTGTGGCTCGCGCCCCGGCCGTCCGGGCGGCGTTCGGCGATCGCGTGGATCACCTGGACCCCGCTCTCGTGCGCTCCTGCCACCAGCCGGGCGACGTTGGCGAGGACGCCGGAGGAGCGGGCCTCCTTCGCGAGGTCCGGCAAGGCGCTGTCCGGGCCGACGACGCCCTGCTGGCACTCGACCGTGAGCAGCACCGTGGTGACGGGGTCGAGGAGTTCGCGAAGCTGTTCGTGCGACGGCATGGTGCCCCCTTGTCGCCGACCTGATGGGGCGGGCGAGACTAGCCACCATTGCGCGGGGAAGGAAGACCACTCATCCTTTTCTGACGTGATGTCAGAGGATCTCTCCTCTGACACGACGTGGGAGAAGAGAAGAGGGGGACACATGACCGTCACGCAGCGCCGGGGCCGGAAGATCATGATGACACCGGGTGAGCTGGACGAGTTCCTCACCAGCCAGCGCACCTGCAGGGTCGCCACCGTGTCCGCCGACGGCGCCCCGCACGTGAGCACACTCTGGTTCGCCTGGGACGGCACCTCGATGTGGCTGTACTCGGTGGTGCGGAGCAAGCGGTGGACCGATCTGCTCCGCGACCCGCGGGTCGCGATCGTGGTCGACACGGGTGAGGAGTACGACGAACTGCGCGGCGTCGAGCTGTCCGGGACCGTCGACTTCGTGGGCGAGAGCCCGCGCACCGGCGAACTGCGCGCGGAACTCGACGTCCCGGAGACGCTGTTCGCGCGGAAGAACTTCGGCCTTGAGGAGATGCCGCACGACGGACGGCACGCATGGGTGCGGCTGACGCCGGAGAAGATCGTCTCCTGGGACTTCCGCAAGCTGGGTTCCGCGTAGGTCAGCCGACCTTCAGGGCCGCCTCACGCAGCGCCTCCACCGCCGCCCGGATCGACGGGCGGCGGTCCGCGTCCGCGCGCCACACCGCGTAGATGTACCGCTGGGCGCCGTGCCGCACGGGCACGGCCCGCACTCCCGCGGGCATCGGGTCGCGGCCGAGGCGGGGGGCGACGCAGACGCCCAACCCGGCGGCGACGAGGGCGAGTTGGGTGTGGTGCTCCTCGGCGCGATGGGCGATGCGGGGCTCGATGCCCTTGGCGCGCAGGGTGTAGAGCAGCCACTCGTGGCAGAACTCGCCCTCGGGCCAGGCGACCCACTCGTCGCCCGCGAAGTCCTCCAGGTCGACCTCGTCCCGCCCGGCGAGCGGATGTCCGTCGGCCATGGCGACGCCGACGGGATCCTCGAGGATCGACGCCTTGGCGAGCCCCTGCGGCATGGGCAGCGGCTTGTTGTACCAGTCGAGGACGACGGCCAGGTCTGCGTCGCCCCGGAGCACCGCATTGACCCCGTTCTCCGGCTCCAGTTCCCGCGAGCGCACGCGCAGCGCCGGATGGTGGGTGCGCAGGGTGGTGAGCGCTATGGGAAACAGCCCGCGCAGGGCGGTGGGGAACGCGGCCAGCCGCAGCTCGCCGACGACCTGCCCGCGCTGCGCCTCCAGATCCGACTGGGCGAGCTCCACCTGGGAGAGGATGCGCGCCGCGTGCTCGGCGAGGAGCCGGCCGGCGTCCGTGAGCCGTACCCCCCGGCCGTTCTTGGCGAGGAGCTGCTGGCCGACCTCGCGCTCCAGCTTGGACATCTGCTGCGAGACGGCCGAGGTCGTGATGTGCAGACCCTCGGCGGCACCACTGACCGAGCCGTGCCGGGCCAGGGCGTCCAGGGTGCGGAGGCGCTCCAGGTTCAACATGTAAGCAATGCTACGAGATACCGTGCGGAAAATCTAGGTTGTGCTACGAGGTTAGGGTCCACCATCCTGGTCGCCATGAGCACCCCCACCCCCGCCCGCGCCGCCCTCGACTGGCGGCTTCGCTTCGGCGCCCTCGCCCTGGTCTGGGGCTTCAGCTTCCTGCTCATCAAGGTGGGCACCGAGGGCTATGCCCCCTTCCAGGTCACGCTCGGCCGGCTGGTGTTCGGGACGGCGGTGCTCGCTGCCGCGATGGCGATGAAGCGGCAGCGCCTGCCGCGCGAGCCGCGAACCTGGGGGCATCTCGCAGTCGCCGCGTTCCTGCTCAATGCCCTGCCGTTCTCGCTCTTCGCCTACGCCGAGCTGACCATCCCGTCCACCCTGGCCGGCATCTGCAACGCCACCTCGCCGCTGTGGGGCATGGCCCTGTCCCTGGTCGCCCTCTCCGAGGACCGTCCCACCCGGGTCCGCGTCGCCGGTCTCGGCCTCGGCTTCCTCGGCGTACTCACCGTGCTCGGCGCCTGGCAGGGCTTCCACGGCCTGGACGCCACGGGCACGGCGATGGCACTGGGAGCGTCCCTGAGCTATCCGATCGGCTGGATCTACGTCCGCCGCACCCTCGCCGGATCCGACCACTCGCATCTCTCGCTGGCCGGCGCCCAGTTGCTGCTGGCCACCCTGCAACTGGCGGTCGTGACCCCGCTGTTCACGTCCTGGCCGACACAGGTGGCCGTCGGCCCGCTGCTGGCCATAGCGGCCCTGGGCACACTCGGCACCGGCCTCGCCTTCCTGATCCAGTACGGCCTGGTCGCCGAGGTCGGCCCCACCACGGCCACGATGGTCACGTACTTCATCCCCGTCATCGCCACGGCCGCGGGTGTCGCGATCCTGGGCGAGTCGCTGAACTGGTGGACACCGGTGGGCGCGACCGTCGTCCTGGCAGGCGCGGCACTGACGCAGGCGCGACCGAAGGCGCAGCGCCCCGAAGGGGCGCGGGGCTGTATCGATATGCGGCTCCGCCGCGTGGGCGCGACCAGCCACGACGGCGCCGCAGCGGACCGACAACACCTCCCGCCACTGCCCCCGAATGACTCAGACGTAACTCCGGATCGGAGCCGGACCCACCGCTGAGGCGATCGCGTCCGCCAGCATCACCGTCTCGTCCACCGCCAGCGTCGAGACGGTGACCCGGATGCCCGGCGGTGCGCTCATCCGGAAACGAGCACCGGGGGCGACGGCCCAGCCGGCGTGCAGCAGGCGGGCCACGGCTCCGGTCTCGTCCGGCACGGGAATCCAGACGTTCAGGCCACTGCGCCCGTACGCGGCGACCCCGCGCTCAGCGAGCGCGCCGATCAGCGCGTCCCGGCGCCGCCCGTACGCCGCCGCCACCGCGCGCGCGTCCACCGCGCCGTCGGCCCACAGCCGTACGACGGCCCGCTGGGTGATCCGACTCACCCAGCCGGGCCCGAGCCGATGCCGCCCGATCACCCGGTCGACGGTGACGGCGTCCCCGGTGAGTACGGCGAGCCGCAGATCGGGGCCGTACGCCTTGGCGACCGAGCGCACGAAGGCCCAGCTGCCGGTGACACCGGCGAGGGCGTGCAGAGGCAGGTCGACGATGCCGTGCCCGTGATCGTCGTCGATCAGCAGGGTGTCCGGGTACTCACGCAGCACGGCGCGCAGGGCACGCGCGCGTGACGCGCTCACCGCGGCACCGGTCGGGTTCTGCGCCCGGTCGGTGACGATCAGGGCGCGCGCCCCGGCCCCGAGAACGCGGCGTACGTCATCGGGGAGCGGACCTTCGTCGTCCACACCGACGGCGGCGGTGCGCAGCCCGAGCGCCGGGACGAGGTCGAGCAGGCTGCCCCAGCCGGGATCCTCGACGGCGACCGTGTCCCCGGGCTTGAGATGGGCGGCGAGGACGCGCTCGATGGCGTCGAGGGAGCCGGAGGTCACCGCGAGGGGCCCGTCCGGCACACCGCCCGCGTCCAGATCGGCCCGCGCACGACGGGCCAACTCCGGTTCCACCGGCTCGTCTCCGTATAGCACGGGTTCGCGGTCGCCCTGCTCGGCCGCCACCGCGAACGCCTTGGCCAGCGAGGGCAGCAGGGCGGGATCGGGGTTGCCGCTCGCCACGTCCCGCACCCCCTCGGGCACGTCCACCCTGAGGTACTCGCGTCCCGTGGTGGCCGGCTTGGACCGCACGCGGCTGCCACGACGCCCGGCGGTCTCGATGACCCCGCGCTCACGCAGGATGCGGTACGCCGCCGCGACCGTATTGGGATTCACGCCCAGCTCGACCGCCAACTCACGCATGGGCGGCAGAAGTTGGCCCGGCTCCAGCCCGCCCGAGCCCACCGCGCTCTCGACACTGGCCGCAATCTCGGCTGCACGCCGCCCACTGATCCGATATCCTTCTAGCACAAAGTCGAGTATGCACTAGTGCAATACAGAATGCAATGGAGGACGTTATGCAGGACCTAATGCAGGGGACCCAGCAGCAGCCGACGCAACACCAGACCGCCTACACACCCACCGACCGCACCGTCCCCACGCGCTCCGCCGACCGGGCGTCGTACGACAAGGACCTGGTGCACGCGATACTCGACGAGGCCTACGTCTGCCACCTCGGCTTCGTCCGCGACGGAGCGCCGGTGGTGCTGCCCACCCTGTACGCCCGGGTCGGCAAGCGGCTCTACGTGCACGGCTCGACCGGTTCACGCCCCCTGCGCATGACGGGCCAGACCGACCCGGGCCTCCCCGTGTGCCTGACGGTGACGCACGTGGACGCGCTCATCCTGGCCCGCTCGGCCTTCCACCACTCGATCAACTACCGCTCGGTCGTGGTGCACGGCATCGCCCATGACGTCACCGACCCCGAGGAGAAGCGGGCCGCGCTCGACGCCCTCGTCGAGCAGGTCGTGTCCGGACGTTCGCAGGACCTCCGGCCCGCCAACAAGAAGGAGCTGGCGGCCACCGCCGTCATCCGCCTCGACCTCGACGAGGTCTCCGCCAAGGCCCGCACCGGCGGCGTGAACGACGAGCCCGAGGACCTCTCGCTCCCGCACTGGGCCGGTGTCGTCCCCCTGCGCAAGGGCTACGACACCCCGGTCGCCGACGCCCAACTGGCCCCCGGCACCGAACTCCCCGACTACCTGGCGGCGCTGTCATGCTGATCCACCCCTGGGACGCACCCCACGACGACACCGAGTGGCAGCAGTGGCTGGCCGTCCACGACTTCGGGCACCTCGCCGTCAACGGCTTGGAGGGCGAACCACCGCACGTCCAGCCCCTGCACTTCACCTACGACGCCGACCGCGGCGAGGCCCTCACACATCTGGCCCGCCCCAACCCCATATGGCCCGCGCTCCTCGCCGACCCCGAGGCCGTCCTGAGCGTCGTCGACGACTACGTGTACGTACCCGGCCCCTGGCAGGCAGCACCGGAGGATCCACCCGCCCACGGCACACCCACCAGCTTCTACGCGGCCGTCCAACTCCACTGCCGGGCCCACATCGTGGACGACCCGACCGAGAAGTCCGCACTGCTCAACCGTCAGGTCGACCACTTCCAGCCGGAGGGCGGCTCGGCGAAGGTGGCGGTGGGCGAGGCACCGTACGGGCGGATGCTGTCCGGAATCCGCGGACTACGGCTCGAAGTCACCGACGTACGCGCGAAGTTCAAGTACGCGAACCACCGGTCGGAGGAGGTCAAGGACCGAATAGCGAAGGAACTCACACACAGGGCAGGCCCACGAGACGCGTCGGCACTCGAGCACCTACAGCGCAGGCGCACCTTGTGAGATGCGGCACTACCGGCGCCGCGTCAGGGGCGCGGGGAACTGCGCGACCAGCCACAACGAACCCGCACACAACACACCCACCCCAGCAAGGCACCTACCCGGCAGTCCCCCGCGCCGACACCCGCGTGTCAGCACCGCCCCCAGCAACGGGCTCGGCGGACCCCTTCGCCGGAGCCGAAGTCTGCGCAATGAACGCCCCTACCAGCACCACTGCACCGCCAAAGATCTGCGGAGCCGAAAGGTGCTCACCGAGCAGCACCCACGCAAGGACCGTCGCAATGACCGCCTCAAGACAGGCCACCACACCCGCGACCTGCGGAGACAACCGCCGCACGGACACCACGCCGGTCATATACGCAACGACCGTGGCCACCAGCACGATCCACGCGAGCAACAGACCCGCAGCGACCGGCGTCCCGTTCATGTCCGCACTGTCCGCCAACAGCGACCACTCCATGCTCCACGGGCGGGCGACAACGGTCAGCACGGCAGCGCCGACCAGCAGGCCGTAGGCGATGACGCCCAGCGGGTCCGGCGCCTGAGCGCCGGAGTCGCCGCCATGGTCGGACAGCACGAAGTAGCCGACCTGGCAGCACGCGGCGCCGAACGCGAGCAGCAGTCCGAGCGCGTCGAAGCTCAGCCCGGACCAGACCTCCACGACACAGGCGAGCCCACCGACCGCGAGGACCACGCCGAGCGCGGCCGCACGCGTGACCGGCCGCCGCTGCACGAACCGCACCCAGCCGAGGACGAGGGCGGGCGCGAAGTACTCGACGAGCAGGGCGACTCCGACGGGGATCCGGGAGATCGAGGCGAAGTAGCAGGCCTGGACACCGGCGACGGCGAACAGCCCGAACCCGGCGAGCAGCGCGGGCCGCCGGCGCAGCAGCGACCGGTGACGCACGGCCAGCGGCAGCATGACCAACGCCGCCCCCGCCACCCTCAGCCACACCACGTGGAGCGGGTCGAGCCCCGCCTCGATCAGCGGCTTGGCCGCGACACCGGATCCCCCGAAGGCGAGCGCGGAAACGAGCGCGAGACCGAGCCCCACGCCCTTTCCACCGCTGCCGCTGCTGCTGTCTGACGTATGCACCGGCACATGATGACAGGCGATGACATGAGCGTCACCCCCAATGACACCTGTCTCAGCGCGTGGACGGGATCCGGGTCGCCGGCCGGTCAGCCGGTCTTCGCCAAGTGCTTCTCGATCCGCACGTAGAGGGCCCGCGCGTCGACCCCGGCACGGTCGAGCACCTCGACGGCGCGTGCCTGCGGGTCCACGACGATGGCGGCGAGCAGGTCGATCCCGAGGGCCGGTTCGCCACCGCGCCGGGCGGCGCGCTCGCGGGCGTACTCCATCGCGCCGGCGGCGAGGGGAGAGAAGCCCGCCTCGCCCCCCACCACGGGTACGGCACCGGAGTCCTCTACGGCGCCCTGCCAGCGCAGGCCGTAGCCGATGCTGCGCTGCACGAGATAGCCGAGCAGCCGGGCCACCTGCGGCCCGTCCTCCAAGACGGCACGCACCTCGGGGTCGGACTCCAGGAGCGAGTGCAGCAGATGGGCCGTGTCGATCTGCCGGTCCCCGTCCCGCACGGCCCGTCGGCGAGCACCGGAGAGCACCGCTGCCAGCTCGTCACTGAGCCCGGCATCGTTGTCCGTTCGCCGGCCGCCCTGTTCTTGGGCCGCCTGCCGGGGGATTCGGGGTTGCACACCCCTACCCCATCAGTCCCTCCAGATCGGGACATCCCCGGAGGGAAGCATTTTTGCGTCCCACACAGAGTGGACTCGGGCGATCCCAATCTCCTCCTTACGGATGAGATCACGCTCTTTCGCCCGCGGGGCGCGCATCTCCCGTCCCCCGTGCGCCGCACGCAACCGTAACGCTCCGTCGCACGTCCCCTACAGAGGGATGGAGAGCAGGTGCTGGCTGGTGACCCTTCCGGCCGTCGATGGCAGGCAGTACGTGTACCGGGTGTACGCCCCGGAGGACGCACTGCCGGCCGATCTGTTCTGGGACGCCTGGCACTGCCACGACGAGAGTGCTTTCCCGCGCGCGTGGGACCTGTTCGACGCGGCGGAGATACGGCTGGCCGGCTGAGGCCGGTCCGGCCGGCCGCCTCCACATTTTCTGACGGTTCATCAGTATTGAATGTTCCAGGCCATGCGGCTACGTTCCGCGACACCGTAGCCCGACACGAAGAGGTGGTCGCATGGCCGAAGTCAGCGCGGAGGCACGGATCGAGGCCCCCGCGGAGAAGGTGTGGGCGCAGCTCACGGACTGGTCCGCGTACGCCGAGTGGAACGCGACCCACACCGGCTTCCCCAAGGGCGGTCCCGAGACCCTCGCAGTGGGCGGGACCTTCCAGGAGAACATGAAGCTGATGGGCTTCCCGGCCGAGGTCGACTGGACCATCGAGGAACTTCAGCCGGCCCGGGTGCTGGCCATCCGCGGCAAGGGCCCGATGGCGGTCGACCTGGCCACGCGCTACACGTTGACGCCGGACGGCGACGCCACCACGGTCCGCATCGACGGCGAGTTCACGGGCGCCGCGGTGTCGTTGATGGCGGGCCGGCTGAGGGACTCGGCGACGGCCGCGCTGAACGAGTCGCTGCGCAAGCTGGCGGGGCTGGTGGCCTGACCCCCGGACGCGCGAAGGCGCCCCCACGGATGTCTCCGCGAGGGCGCCCGGCGCCGGACCGAGCCTCAGAGCTCATCGGTCCTCATCGGTCCTCGACAGTCCTCGTCAGTCCTCGTCGGCGAGGATCAGGTACAGCTTCTTGCGGGCCTCATTGATGACGGCCAGCGCCTTCTCGCGCTGCTCCTTGCTGCCGGTCTTCCAGACCTGCCCGAAGGCCTCCATCAGACCGAAGCCGGCCTGCCGGATCTCACCGAGGGCCTCCCAGTCGACGCCACGGGAGGCTTCCTCCCAGGGCGCCTCGGGGCCCTCGTCGGCCGCGGTACGGCCGGCCTCGGTGAGCGAGAACAGCTTCTTGCCGCCCTCGGACTCACTGGTGATCAGCCCCTCGTCCTCCAGCAGCTGGAGGGTGGGGTACACCGAGCCGGGGCTGGGCTTCCACGCCCCACCGCTGCGCTCGGCGATCTCCTGGATCATCTCGTAACCGTGCATCGGCCGGTCCTTCAGCAGGGCGAGGATCGACGCGCGTACGTCGCCGCGCCGCGCCCTCCCCCGCGGTCCGCCGCGCCCTCGATGACCCCAGGGGCCCGGACCGCCGAAGCCCGGTCCGCCGAAGCCGGGGCCGCCCGGCCCGAAGGGCCCGAAGGCACCCCGCAGGGCCTCGAAGCCGCCTCGCTCGTGCGAGCCGTGTCCACCGTGTCCACGTTCGAATCCATGGGAACGCATCGCCATCACTCCATTCAGTCGTTGATCAGTCGCGATGCCTCAACGATATATCGGAATAGCTCGCCTGACAACACCCGCCCGGAAGACAGCCCGGAAGACGGCCCTGAAGACGGCCCGGACCAAAATCGGTCCAGCACCCCGGAATTGGCCTTGGCCTGCCGCTTCGCGCCGCGCCTAGCGTCTGCGGCATGCGGATTCGAATCGTCGACGCCTTCACCGACCGCCCCTTCGCCGGCAACCCGGCCGGCGTCCTGCTCCTGGACGCCTTCCCGGACGAGACCTGGCTCCAGAACGTGGCCAGGGAGGTCAACCACCCCGAGACGGCGTTCGCCCACCGCCTGCCCGAGGGCGGCGACGCGGATTGGGCGCTGCGCTGGTTCACGCCCGTCACCGAGGTCGCCATGTGCGGCCACGCCACGCTCGCCACGGCCCACGTCCTGCACACCATGGGCGCCCACCAGGGCCCGGTGCGCTTCGCCACCCGCAGCGGCGTACTGGGCGCGACGCCGCGCGAGGACGGCTCGATCACCCTGGACTTCCCGACCGCACCCCTCACCCCGGTCGACGTGCCGGACGGGGTCACCCACGCGCTGGGCGCCGAGCCGCGCGCCGCCTTCGACACCGGCCCGAACGTCGGCGACCTGCTCCTCGAACTCGCCGACGAGAAGACCGTCCACGCACTGGCGCCGGACCACAAGGCACTCGCCGCCTACTCCACCCGCGGCATCATCGCCACCGCCCGCGCCGAGGACCCCACGCGGGGCTACGACTACGTCTCCCGCTGTTTCTTCCCGAACGTCGGCATCGACGAGGACTCGGTCACCGGCAGCGCCCACACGGCCCTCGCCCCCTACTGGTCCGAGCGCCTCGGCCGCCCCGACCTCACCGGCCTCCAGGCCTCACCCCGCTCCGGCCGCGTCCGCACCGAGCTGCGCGGCGACCGCACGCTGCTCACCGGACGCGCGGTCACCGTCATCGACGGGGAGCTGCTCGCGTAACGGCGCCCGATCGAACGGGGGCGTACCAAAGGGGGCGTACGAACCTGTCGTACGCCCCCTTCGAAAGCACTCAAGCCGTCGGCAGCCAGCCCACCTTCCCGGCCAGCAGCGCGTAGCCGACGAACGCCCCTATGTCGAGCAGCGAATGCGCCACGACCAGAGGACCGACCCGGCCCCAGCGCCGGTACAGGTAGACGAACACCACACCCATCGCCAGGTTGCCGAGGAAGCCGCCGATGCCCTGGTAGAGGTGGTAGGAGCCGCGCAGTACGGAACTGGCCATCAGCGCGGTGCCCGGGGTCCAGCCCAACTGGCCGAGCCGGCGCAGCAGATAGCCGACGACGATGACCTCTTCGAGGATCGCGTTCTGCATCGCGGACATGACCAGGACCGGGTACTTCCACCACACGTCGGGCAGCGCCTCGGGCACCACCGTGAGGTTGAAGCCGAGTCCGCGGGCGGCCAGGTAGAAGGCGATTCCGGTGCTGCCGATCACGGCCGCGACGGCCGCACCGCGGCTGAGGTCCGGCCAGGGTTTGGCGCGGTCGAAGCCGATGGTGCGCAGGCTCTCGCCCTCGCGCAGCAGGAAGTGCGCGACGAGCAGGACGGGCACGAGTGCCGTGGTGATCCCGAAGAGCTGCCAGGCGAGATCAAGCCAGGGGCGGCCCGGCGCGGCCGAGGCGTTGAGCGTGGCCGCCTGGTCCTTGAGACCTCCCGGTTTGGTGACCGATCCGACAAAACTGATCAGGGCGGACACACCGCTCGCACCGAGCGAAAGGCCCAGAACGAGCAGCATCTCGGAGCGCAGAATTCGTCGCGAGGGCCGCTCCTGAGGAAAAGAATCGGCCACCTGGCCCGCCTCCGCCTGCACACATGCCTCCACTTGAGTAATCCCGCCTCATCCCCATCGCCGCGCCGCTAAGGTCTCGAAAGAAGTTACGAAGATCGTGCGCGACAGGCCGTCGGGGGGACGGACGCCGTACGGGGCGTACCTCCCCCTTTGCCTGCCATGTGGCCGTTTTCCGCCACGGGGTCGACAGGGAGGGGCACCACCGTCATGGGACGTCACAGCTTGCCCGATCAGTATGGGGCGGGCGGCAGCGACCCCCGTCCACGCGCCCGCCGCCGCACGGTGGCCGTCGCCACGGCACTGGTTCTCGCCATCGCCGGAGGCACCGCGGTCGCCGTCCAGAGCGGGCTGCTCTCCTTCGGCTCCTCCTGCCAGGACGACCCGGTCCGGCTGAAGCTCGCCGCCTCCCCCGACATGGCCCCCGCGCTGCGGGAGGCGGCGAAGCAGGCGCGCGAGGACGACATCACCTCCGACGGGCGGTGCGTCGCGGTCTCGGTGAGCTCGCGCGACCCGTACAAGGTCGCCGACGCGCTCGCCACGGGCGAGAAGGCCGACGTCCAGGTGTGGGTGCCGGACTCGGACGTGTGGGTGCAGCGGGTCTCGGCGGACAGCGGTGCCACGCAGGTGACTCCGGCGGGCAGGGTGGCGTCCACCCCGGTCGGGGTGGCGATGGTGCCGGCGGCCGCGAAGTCGCTGGGGTGGCCGAAGCGGACGTACAGCTGGATGGAGCTCGCCGGTGCCAGCCTCCAGGACGACGCCCTCCGGCTCGGCGCGGCAGACCCGGCGCGCAGTGCGACGGGGCTGCTCGCGCTCACGCAGGTCGGCACGGCCGCCGCGCAGATCAAGGGCGGGGACACCCAGGCCGCGGCCATGATGAAGACGCTGGCGCAGCGCACCTCCGACAGCGACACCCAGGTCCTGGACACCCTGCCGCGTGACTCCTCGGGCACCGAGCAGGGCAACCCCCGGCGCAACCAGGCGCTGATCCTCAGCGAGCAGGCGGCGTTCGCGTACAACTCGTCGGCCGGGGGCGCGGGCAGCCTGGACATGTTCTATCCGAAGGACGGCTCACCCCGCCTCGACTACCCCTACACCCTGGTCGACCAGACCCGGCTGTCGACGGACGAGAACCGGGCCGCGATCCGGTTCATGACCTACCTGCGGCAGCCGGAGCAGCGCCGGGTGCTGGAGAAGTACGGCTTCCGCACCTCCGAGGACGAGGTGTCGGAGGCGCTGGTGACCAAGGCAGGGGGCAGTCAGCCCCAGCCGTACTCACAGCCCGCCGCGCGGCCCGCCGACGAGATCGCGCTCCAGGAAGCGCTCGGCACCTGGACGATCACGGTGCAGAGCGCCCGGATCACCACCGTCGTGGACGCCTCCGCGTCCATGTCCGAGCCGGTCGGCAAGACCGGACAGACCCGCATGGACGTCACCAAGGCCTCGCTACTGCAGGCCCTGGCCACGTTCACGCCCGAGGACGAGATCGGGCTGTGGGACTTCTCCACCAAGCTGGACGGCGACAAGGACTACCGCGTCCGCGTGCCGACCGAGCGGCTCGGCGACCGGACCGGCGAGGGCACACAGCGGGATCTGCTGTCGGCGGCGTTCAGCGCGCTGGCGCCGGTACCGAACGGGGCGACCGGGCTGTACGACACGACGCTCGCCGCGTATCAGGCGGCCATGTCCTCGTACGACAAGGGCAAGTTCAACGCGCTGGTCATCCTCACCGACGGTGTGAATCAGGACCCCGGCAGCATCTCCCGCTCCGGCCTCGTCGAGCGGCTACAGCAGCTCACCAACCCCGAGCGTCCGGTGCCGCTCATCATGATCGCCGTCGGCCCGGACGCCGACCGCGAAGAGGCCGAGCAGATCGCCAAGGCGACCGGCGGCTCAGGACACGAGGTCAGCGACCCGTCGCAGATCCACTCGGTGATCCTGCAGGCGATCGTCGCGGTGGGGGCGCGGGGGAACCAAGGGTGACCGACGGCTCCTATCCCAGCGGCACCGCCTCCGGCAGCCCCACCGGCCAGGTGTGCACCGGCTCCCCGTGGTGCATCAGCTCGCGGTAGCGCTTGGTGGTGGCCGCCAGCGCGACCTCCCTGGACACCCCTGTCTCCAGGGCCCGGTGGAAGGTCGCCGACTGCCATGCCGCCCCGTTGACCCGGCGGCGGCAGCGCTCCTCGATCACGCCGAGATACAGATCCCGGTCGGCCGGATCGACGCCCCACGCGTCCAGCCCGGCCTCGGCGAGCGGCAGCAGTTCGTCGCGTACGAGACTCACCGCGTCGACCTCGGTGGTGCCGCCGTAGCGCCCGCGCCGCGGCCAGATCAGGCGGGCGTCGATGCCGTACCGGCACGCGGTGTCGAAGTTGGCCGCGGCCGCCTCGAACGGCAGCCGGGACCACACCGGCCGTGACTCCTCGGCGAGGGCGCGGACGACGCCGTAGAAGAAGGCGGCGTTGGCGAGCACGTCCGTGACGGTCGGTCCGGCGGGCAGGACGCGGTTTTCGACGCGCAGGTGCGGGATGTCGTCGGCGATGCCGTAGACGGGCCGGTTCCAGCGGTACACGGTGCCGTTGTGCAGGACGAGTTCGGCGAGTTTCGGGGTGCCGCCCGCGTCGAGGACGGCGAGGGGGTCCTCGTCGTCGCAGATGGGCAGCAGGGCCGGGAAGAAGCGCAGGTTCTCCTCGAAGAGGTCGTACGCCGAGGAGATCCACCGTTCGCCGAACCAGGTGCGCGGCCGGACGCCCTGGGCCTGGAGCTCGGGCGGGCGGGTGTCGGTGGACTGCTGGAACAGCGGCGGCCGGGATTCGCACCACAGCTCGCGGCCGAACAGGAAGGGCGAGTTGGCGCCCACGGCGATCTGCGCGGCGGCGACGGCCTGCGCGGCGTTCCACACGGCGGCGAAGCGGCCCGGCGTGACCTGGAGGTGCAGTTGGACGGAGGTGCAGGCGGCCTCCGGCGCGATGGACCTGGAGGTGCAGCGCAGATGCTCCACGCCCGCTATGTCGAGCAGGAAGTCCTCGCCGCGGGCGGCCACGATCTGGTCGTTGAGCAGGGTGTAGCGGTCGACGTCGGAGAGGTTCGTGGAGACCAGGTCGTCGCGGTCGAGCGTCGGCAGAATACCGATCATCACGATGCTCGCATCGACCTCGTGCGCTTTCCGGTCGGCATATGCCAGTGAGGTGCGCAGTTCCTCCGCGAGCCGGTCGAATACCCGCCCGGTCAAGCGATGTGGGGCTATGTTGACTTCCAGATTGAACATGGCGAGTTCTGTTTGGAAATCTCGGCTTGCGATCCTCTCCAGTACTTGCGCATTCAGCATTTTCGGCATGCCGTCGGCACCGGTGAGATTCAATTCGATCTCCAGCCCCATGAGGTTCTTCGGGCGATCGAACCGCTGCTCCGCCAGAAGCCGCTCCAGGCCCGTCAGGCACTCCCGGAGCTTGCCGCGGTACCGCTGCCGATCGGACAGGTCGAACCCGCCTGCCACGACCTTCTCCCCCATCGAAGCGTCCCTCCTCGAATGGGCAGGCCGATCAGCTCCGGCCGCCGGTGTCCCGGGTCAGGTGGGATGATGCCCAGCCGAAGCGATCGATAACGTCGCGGGCGGAGCGGGTGCGCGCTACTCTGACGGACGTGACCGGCGGCACATTCACCGGGCATGGCACATAGTGCAGTTTCCGGCACCTTGCCAACTCGTGAAAAACACCGACGAGTATTGGCCGACCGAGTCATCGGCATTTCCCGAGGTCATCGCAGGGTGACGGGTTCGGAACCGGGATGATTCCCGCTTGTCGCCGACCGAATGGACCCTTGCCGAAGTCCCCGGAAACAGCTAGACGAAACACAATCTGAACACGTGTCGTATAAACTCCGCGAACAAGGCAGAGGGTTGGCGCCCCGGTCCGGGTTCCTGCCGCGAGGTGACGTGCGGCAGGCTTCACTCACACCCACGCACCCCCAGACCCCGGCCCCCGCCCCTCTGACCCCGCGAGCTGACAGCGCCGTCCGCCCCCGCCACGCCCTCGCGCCACTGTGCCTGTCGAATGAGAGGCGACCCACCATGCCGCTGCATGTCCCCCCGGCTCCAGCGCCCGCCCTTCGCTCCGTCCTCACCGCCCTCGGTTCCCCCACCGCGGTCCGCGAGGCCCGGACTCCCGCCCTGCGCACCGCACAGGGCACCGCCACTCCCGAACTCCCACTGCCCGTGCACGTACTCGACCGCATCACCTCCGAGGGCGTGTCCGCGACACGGCTGGCCGGGTGGCGTTTCCTGATCCGCTGCGGCGACCGCGCGGTGGCCGCGGCCGAGACCATGCTGACCCCTGACGGCTGGGCCTTCTCGCACTTCTTCGAAGGCCCGTACGTCGCCTCCACCGAGCGCGCGCTGCGCCAGGCCGAGTCGGTGACCGGGGCCTACCAGCCCCGCCTGCTGTCGCTGCCCGGCCTGTACATGCTCACGCTGTGGCTGCACGGCGACTGCTCCTCGGACGGCACCACCGGCCACCCCGCCGCCACCGACCTGCTCGTCCCGCTCGCGCCGGCCCCGCCCGGCATCGCGGCACACCGGCCGCACCGGGTCGCCGAGCTTCTGCCGATGCTGACCCACCGGGTGACGCCCGCCCCTCTGCTCGGCCAGCCCGCCTGACATGTGACATGTGACATGTGACATAGCACTCTGGCCCCGCGAAACACCCTCGTACCCCGCCGCCGGAATTCCGGGTAGCGGGGTACGACGCTGTTTCCGGGACCCGTACGCTCGTACGCGCCACAGAAACGCTTCTATGCGCCTGGAAACCCCCTCAAGCCTTATCGCGCTCGCACGAGCATTACCGCGCTCGAACGAGCCGAAATGGGTCGCCTCCCCGTTCTGACTAGCCCCATCCGACCATCCCGAACCACCCGAAGTGGCAGTGCAGTTGGAATGAACCCTCCGCGCGGGTGATGCGTCCTGAACCTGTGAGAAGCGGTGCCGCTAAATCCCTGCGGATTGACGCCCGTGGGGCAACACTGGGTTCGACCGACTTATACAAACGGGGGCGGCCATGAACGAGGCTTCACGCCACAGGACAGACCCGACAACCCACTCACTCCACACGACAGAGCGAAAGATCCCACCCATGTGCCAGCACCAGCCACCCTGTCCGACAGCCGAATCAGCCGACCGGGAGTCCGCCCGACTCATGGCGCACCACCCGGAGCAGGGATGGAGCCTGCTGTGCAACGGCGTTCTGCTGTTCGAGGACACCGGTGAGCTTCTACCCGACGGCCAGATCATCGCCCCGCACCGCGCACTGGTGATGACCGCGGCCTGAGCGGCGCCGGGCGGACCGACATCCCGCCCGGAGACTTGAGGGGCCGGACGCAACCCATCCTGCGGACCGGCCCCGACGCATGTCTGGCGCCGGTCACTCCCCGTAGTCCCCCGTGCGTGATCCGGTCCGCCTCACCTCTTCCCTTCCCAACACCACCCGCTTTCCGGAAGACTCCTGGAAGTTTCGAGATGTGTGTCCGGTACAGCGGTGGCGGATGCGCAACCGGTCGACGGAGGTGGGGAATTGGCAGCACGCGAGGCCGATGCCGAGCGGGCGCCGGAGGACGGGGGCAGGGTCACGATCACGGACATCGCCCGGCAGGCCGGGGTCTCGGTGCCGACCGTGTCCCGGGTCGTCAACGGCCGCTCGGACGTGTCGCCGCAGACCCGCGCCCGCGTGGAGGACCTGCTGCGCCGGCACGGCTACCGCAGGCGCCCCGCGACCTCCACCGCCCGCGCCGCCCTGCTCGACCTGGTCTTCAACAGCCTCGACAGCCCCTGGGCCGTGGAGATCATCCGGGGTGTGGAGGAGGCGGCCCACGAGGCCGGCGTCGGCACCGTGGTGTCGGCGATCCACGGACGCTCGGGCGACGCCCGCGAGTGGATGCGCAACCTGCGGGCCCGCGCCTCCGACGGCGTCATCCTCGTCACCTCGGCCCTGGAGCCGGTGCTGTACGAGGAACTGCGCATCCTCGGCGTCCCGCTCGTGGTCGTCGACCCGGCCGGCTCCCCCGCCCTGGACGCCCCGACCATCGGCGCCGCCAACTGGTCCGGCGGCATGGCGGCCACCGAGCATCTGCTGGCCCTGGGCCACCGCAGGATCGGCCTGATCGCCGGGCCGCCCCGGCTGCTGTGCTCCCGGGCCCGACTGGACGGCTACCGTACGGCCCTGGAAAGCGCCGATCTCACGCTCGACGACACCCTCGTCGTGCCCGGCGACTTCCACCCCGAGTCCGGATTCACCGGCTGCAACACCCTCTTGGACCTGCCCGACCCGCCCACCGCCGTCTTCGCGGCCAGCGATCAGATGGCGCTCGGGGCGATCGAGGCGCTGCGACGGCGGGGCCTCAGGGTGCCGGAGGACATGAGCGTGGTCGGTTTCGACGACCTTCCGGAAGTCCGCTGGTCGGCCCCGCCGCTCACCACCGTCCGCCAGCCGCTCGCCGACATGGGCAAACTCGCCGTCCGTACGGTCCTGCGCCTGGCCCGCGGCGAGCAGCCGGACTCGCCGCGGGTGGAGCTGGGCACGGAGCTGGTGGTGCGGTCGAGCACGGCCCCCGCTAGCTGAGCGCCTCCCTGATCGCGAAGTACGCGGGCTTGGGCCGAAGCTCCTCGTCCCAGGGCAGCGCCGCGCCCTCACCCTCGAAGAACGCCGGGATCCAGGAGTATTTGTCGGTGTAGTCCCACAGCGTGATCCCCACGCACCGGCGCACGGCGAGGCACGCCTCGGTCATGTCCCGGTACCACTCCGCCTGCGTGGCCAGCTTGGCCTCGTCGGCGGGCACGTACATCCGCACATCCACCTCGGTGAGCGCGGTGTCCAGGCCCAGCCGTGAGAAGCGGCGGAGGTTGTCCTCCAGGGTGCTCGGATAGCCGTACTGGAGGGCGAGATGGGCCTGCAGGCCGAAGCCGTGGACCGGGACGCGCTGCGCCTTCAGCTCCTTGACCAGCCGGTAGTAGGCGTCGCTCTTCGGGCCGATCCCCTCGACGTTGTAGTCGTTGAGGTAGAGCTTGACCTTCGGGTCGGCCTGGTGGGCCCAGCGCAGCGCGTCGGCGATGTAACCCGGGCCGAGGGTCTTGTAGAAGATCGTCTCCCGGTAGGTGCCGTCCTCGTTGAAGGCCTCGTTGACGACGTCCCAGGCGTAGACCTTGCCCCTGTAGTGGCGTACTTCCGTCTGGATGTGCTTCTTCAGTACGGCCCTCAGCTCGGCGGGCGTCCAGTCGCGCGAGGTGAGCCAGTCGGGGAGCTGGCTGTGCCAGACCAGGGTGTGGCCGCGTACGCGCTGGTGGTTGGCGCGGGCGAGGTTCACGATCTCGTCGCCCTGGGAGAAGTCGAAGACGCCCTGCTGGGGCTCGGTGGCGTACCACTTCATGCCGTTGCCGGGGGTGATCATGTCGAACTCGGTGCCGAGGATCGCCTTGTAGGGCTCGTCGGTGAGCTCGGGGTTGTCGGTGGCGCTGCCGAAGTAGCGGCCGTGGCGCTGGGCGAGTTCGGCGAGGGTCGGCTGGTCGGGGGGCGGCCTGTCCTCCCCGGCCTGGGCCGCCGGGACGCCGGCGGACAGGAGCAGGGCGACGAGTGCGCCGGTGAGTCTGAGCCGTGTGCGGGTGGTGCGCATGGTGCGACTCCTCACGGTCGATGTGGTGTACGTCCCCGCCGGCGCGGGTCATCCCTTGGTGGCGCCGGCGGTGAGGCCGCCGACGAGCTGACGCTCGGCGACCGAGTAGAAGGCGAGTGCGGGGACCATGGCCAGGACGAGGTAGGCGAAGACCCTGGCGTACTCCGCGGAGTACTGGCCCTGGAACTGCTGGACGCCGATCGGGATGGTCCACCACGTGGAGTCGGTGAACACCAGCAGCGGAAGGAAGAAGTTGTTCCAGCTGGTGACGACGGCGAGCACGGAGACGGTGCCGAGCGCGGGCCGCGCCATCGGCAGCAGGACCCGCCAGAAGAACCCGAGCGGCGTGCACCCGTCGAGCGTGGCCGCCTCCTCCAGCTCGCCGGGGATCTCCCGGAAGAAGCCGCGCAGGATGATGATGGTCATCGGCAGCCCGAACGCGGCCTGCGGCAGGATCACGCCCAGCGGGTTGTCCAGCAGGCCCAGGGAGCGCAGCAGCAGGAACAGCGGCAGCGCCGCCACCGCGAAGGGGAACATCAGCCCCATCGTGAACAGGGTGAACAAGAACTCCCGGCCACGGAAGGCGAATCGCGCGAAGGAGAACGCGGCGAGCGCGGACACCGCGACGACAAGCACGGTCGTACCGATGGCGATGAACGTGCTGCTGCCGACCAGCCGCCAGAAGGAACCGGAGCCGAGGATGTCGGTGTAGTTGGAGGTCACCCACGACTCGGGCAGCCCGATCGGGTTCCGGGAGAGCTCGTCGGTGGACTTGAAGCCGGAGATGACCGCAAAGAGCAGCGGTATGCCCATGATCGCGCCGACGAGGACGAGGATGACGTGGACCGGAAGTTTCCGCGCCGGTGCCTTCACTTCTGGCCTCCCCGCATGGTCGTGGTCGCCCCTTCGAGGTCGCGGCGGAGCACGAACCGCTGGTAGGCGAGGGCGAAGACGAGACTGATGCCGAACATGACCACGCTGATCGCGCTGGCATAGCCGACCTGGTAGCGCTTGAAGCCGTACTGGAACATGGTCACGGCCATGGTCTCGGAGTGATGGTCGGGACCGCCCGCGGTGGTCACCCACACCAGGTCGAAGAGTTGGATGGCGCCGATGACGGACAGGAAGACGCTGATGCGCAGGGTGGGCGCGAGCAGCGGCAGGGTGACATTGCGGAAGCGCTGCCAGGGGCTCGCGCCGTCGATGAGCGCCGCCTCCGTCAACTCGGCCGGGATGGACTGGAGTCCGGCCAGGTAGAGCATCATGTGGAAGCCGAAGTACTTCCAGGTCATGACGAGGAACAGGGTCGCCATGACGGTGGAGGGATCGGCGAACCAGGTCCCGCCGAGCCCGTCCAGGCCCACGCTGCCCAGGACATGGTCGGCGAGACCGTCGTCCGGGGCGAAGATCATGGCGAACAGGATGCCGGTGATGGCCTCGGACAGGACGTACGGCGCGAAGAACAGCATCCGGTACACGGCCCGGCCGCGGATCCGCTGGTTCAGCAGGACGGCCATGGCGAGCGCGAACGGGAGTTGCACGGCGAGCGACAGCAGGACCAGGACGAGGCAGCGCCACAGGTCGCCCAGGAAGACCGGGTCGTCGAAGAGCCGGGTGAAGTTGTCGACGCCGACGTAGTCGGAGGGCATGCCGAAGCCGCCCCACCGGAAGAAGGCGGCGTACAGGGCGAACAGGATCGGCAGCACGACCAGCACCAGGAACAGCACCAGCGCGGGCAGCTGGAAGCCCACCGCGGTGAGCCAGTTCAGCGCCCGCCGCCGGGCCCGCCCCCGGCTTGCCCTGACTGCCGGGGGCGGAGTTTCGGCGTCGGGGCCGGTCCGCTTGTCCGGAAGGAACGTGGAGGTCATCGGGGCCTACTGCTCTTCCTTCGCGGTCTGTGTGATCGACTCGGTGACCTGCTCGGGCGACTTGGAACCGGCGATCAGCGCGCCCACACTGTCGTTGACCTCCTGGCCGAGCGCGGGCGCGTACGCCTGGTCCAGGTACAGCTGGAAGCCGGTGGACCCCTTCAACTGCGCTTGTACGGCCTTGAGGTTGGGGTCGGTGAGGGCGCTCTCGGCGCCGGGTACCACCGGAATGGCGCCGGTCTTCTTGACCAGTTCCAGGTCCGTCGCCTCGGAGGCGAAGAACTCCAGGAAGTCGACGGCCGCCTGCGGAGCGCCCTGCCGCAGGGCATGTCCGCCGCCCCCGCCGAACACCTCGGTGATGGCGCCCTTGCCGCCCTCGACCTCCGGGAACGGGAAGAATCCGAGGTCGTCGCCGAGACCCTTGCCCGCGTCCGCCTGGACCACCGGTGCCCACTGGCCCATGAGTTCCATCGCGGACTTGCCGTTGCCGACGGCCGCGGCCTGGCCGGTCGGGCTGGAGTAGGCGGCGCCGAGGAACCCCTTCTGGAACGGCTGGAGGTCGACGAGTTCCTTGAGGTGCTGTCCGGCCTGGACGAACTCGGCCCCGCTGAAGTCCTTGTCGTCGTTGGCCTTCTCCAGCGCGCCGGCGCCCGCGGTGCGCATCGCCAGGTACGCCCAGTAGTACATGCCGGTCCACGTCTCCTTGCCCGCGAGGGCGAGGGGGGTGATGCCGGCGGACTTCAGCTTGCCGACGGCGTCGAGGAAGCCGCTCCAGGTGGTGGGCGGCGTGGCGATGCCGGCCTGCTTGAACAGCGCCTTGTTGTACCAGAAGCCGATCATGCCGATGTCGAACGGGACGCCGTACAGCCGCTCGTCGAGCAGATACGGCTCCTTCGCGACGGACAGCAGACCGTCGGACCACGGCTTCGTGCGATCCGTGAGATCCTCGACGAGCCCGGCGTCGACCTGCTGCTTCAGGACGCCGCCGCCCCAGGTGTGAAAGATGTCCGGCAGCTTGCCGGAGGCGGTCAGCGCCGTCATCTTCGACTTGTAGGCGTCGTTCTCCAACTGGACGATCTTTATCTTGACCTTGGGGTTCTGGGCCTCGAACTTCTTCGCGAGGCCGGCCCAGACATCCTTGGTCGGCTGAGTGGTGGAGATGTTCCACCACTCGACCGTGGTCGTCCCCGAGGATCCTCCGTCCGAGTCGCCGCCACAGCCGCTCAGTGCCGTCATGCCCAGACCGGCCGCGGCGGAGGCCGCCAGGAAGCCGCGGCGGGACAGTGCCCGGTCGCCCATCATGCGCTCCTTGGGTACGGGACGGCGCGTCCACGCCTGTCCACTGGACCGAAAGTTTCGGAACAATTCCAGAAAGCTTCGTTGATGCCGCACCCTAGAGACAGCGGCCAAAGCGTGGCAACCCCTTGTACACAGCGAATCTGCGGTCAGGGGCCGGAGCATGCGGCGCAGCGGCCGTCCAGCTCGGCCAACGGGCGCGTGTGGTCCGGGCCTTCGAGCGAGGAGACGACCGCGTCGGTACGGCCGGCAGCGCACGCACGGCAACTCCCTGCCGCAGCGGGCCGATACGGGCGATCCCTCTCGCCTCTCAAAGGGGTGACTGGACGAGCGGGCCTGCGCCGCGAACGAAACATTCGCCTTCACTGACGAACATTACGGAGCGGACTGAGAGCGGCAGGTCGGCTGCCGTGAAGGGCCCCCGGCGGCAGCCCCACGTCATCCTTCGAAGCGGTAACCCATGCCAGGTTCGGTGATGAGGTAGCGGGGATGCGAGGGGTCCACTTCCAACTTGCGGCGCAGCTGGGCCATGTAGACGCGCAGGTAGTTGGTCTTGTTGCGCTGGGACACCCCCCAGACCTCCTGGAGGAGGTACTTCTGCGTAATGAGCCGGCCGGGATGGGTGACCAGGATCTCCAGCAGATGCCATTCGGTCGGCGTCAGCCGCACGTCGCGCCCGCCGCGCACGGCCTTCTTGGCGAGCAGGTCGATGGTGAACTCGTCGGTCGTGACCCGTCTCGTCTCGGGGGTGAGCGGTAGCTCCTCGGTGCGGCGAACGGCGGCCCGCAGCCGGGCGAGCAGTTCATCCATGCTGAAGGGCTTGGTGATGTAGTCGTCGGCGCCCGCGTCGAGCGCGGCGACCTTCTCGTCGGACCCCTGGCGGGCCGACAGCACCAGGATCGGCACACGGGTCCAGCCGCGTACGGCCTTGATGACGTCGACCCCGTCCATGTCGGGCAGGCCGAGGTCGAGCACCATCACGTCCGGCTGACGCGCGGCCGCCAGCCGGAGGGCCGTGGCGCCGTCGGGCGCCGCGTCCACTCCGTACCGGCGTGCCTGCATGTTGATCACGAGTGCTCGTACGAGCTGTGGGTCGTCTTCCACGACCAGCACTCGGGTCATCAGTTGCCCTTGGTCAGTTCCTTGAGAGCGATGTTGAGTTCGAGGACGTTCACTCGGGGCTCACCGATGAAGCCGAGGATGCGGCCCTCGGTGTGCTGGTCGACGAGCTTCCGGACCTGGCCGACGGACAGGCCGTTGCGCTCGGCGACCCGGTGTATCTGGAGGTCGGCGTAGGCGGGCGAGATGTCCGGGTCCAGGCCCGAGCCGGAGGACGTGACCGCGTCGGCGGGCACGTCGGACGGCTTCACCTTGTAGTCGGCCGTCGAGTTGTCCTTGACGACCTTGGCCTGGGCTTCCTTGACCCACTTGATGAGTTCGGGGTTGTCGCCGGAGCGGTTGGTCGCGCCCGAAAGGATCAGCTTGTACTGGGTGTTGACGGAGTTCTCGCCCAGTCCGTTGGCGGGCCGCGGCTGGAAGTAGTCCAGGCCGTAGCCCTGTTGACCGATCAGGGACGAGCCGACGACCTTGCCGTCCGCCTTGATCTCCGAGCCGTTCGCCTTGTCGTTGAACAGCGCCTGGGCCACACCGGTGACCGCGAGCGGATAGATGATGCCGGTGAGCACGGTCAGCACCAGCAGCGCGCGCAGGCCCGCCCCGAGCAACCGGGCTGTGTTCGTAACCGAGTTGTTCATGGCGATCAGCCGATTCCGGGGATGAGGGAGATGAGCATGTCGATGATCTTGATCCCGATGAAGGGGGCGATCAGGCCGCCGAGGCCGTAGATCCCCAGGTTCCGCCGCAGCATGCGGTCCGCGCTCATCGGCCGGTACTGCACACCGCGCAGGGCGAGCGGGACCAGCACGATGATGATCAGGGCGTTGAAGACGACCGCGGAGAGGATCGCGGAGTCCGGCGAGGACAGGTTCATGATGTTGAGTTTGTCCAGGCCCGGGTAGACCGCCGCGAACAGCGCCGGGATGATCGCGAAGTACTTCGCGACGTCGTTGGCGATGGAGAACGTGGTCAACGCGCCCCGGGTGATGAGGAGTTGCTTGCCGATCTCGACGATCTCGATGAGCTTCGTCGGATTGGAGTCGAGGTCGACCATGTTGCCGGCCTCCTTGGCGGCCGACGTACCCGTGTTCATCGCCACGCCGACGTCCGCCTGCGCGAGGGCGGGCGCGTCGTTCGTACCGTCGCCGGTCATCGCGACCAGCTTGCCGCCGGCCTGCTCCCGCTTGATCAGCGCCATCTTGTCCTCGGGCGTGGCCTCCGCGAGGAAGTCGTCGACGCCCGCCTCCTCGGCGATGGCCTTGGCGGTCAGCGGGTTGTCGCCCGTGATCATGACGGTCTTGATGCCCATGCGGCGCAACTCGTCGAACCGCTCCCGCATACCGTCCTTGACGACGTCCTTGAGGTGGATGACGCCCAGGATCCGGGCGCCCTGCGAGTCCTCCACGGCGACCAGCAGCGGCGTACCGCCGGCCTCGGAGATCCTGTTGGCGAGCACGTCCGCGTCGTCCGCGACCCGGCCGCCCTGTTCCCTGACCCAGGTGATGACCGAACCGGCCGCCCCCTTGCGGACCTTGCGCCCGTCGACGTCCACACCCGACATCCGGGTCTGGGCGGTGAAGGCGATCCACTCGGCCTGCGCCAGCTCGCCCTGGTGCCGCTCCCGCAGTCCGTACTTCTCCTTCGCCAGTACGACGATGGAGCGGCCCTCGGGCGTCTCGTCGGCCAGCGAGGACAACTGGGCGGCGTCGGCGAGTTCGGCCTCGGTGGTGCCGCTCACCGGCACGAACTCGGCGGCCTGACGGTTGCCGAGCGTGATGGTGCCGGTCTTGTCGAGCAGCAGCGTGGAGACGTCACCGGCGGCCTCAACTGCCCTGCCGGACATGGCGAGGACATTGCGCTGCACCAGCCGGTCCATTCCCGCGATCCCGATCGCCGAGAGCAGGGCACCGATGGTGGTCGGGATCAGACAGACCAGTAGGGCCACCAGGACGACCAGCGTCAGATGGGTGCCCGCGTAGTCGGCGAACGGCGGCAGCGTGGCCACCGCGAGCAGGAAGACGATCGTCAGAGACGCGAGCAGGATGTTCAGCGCGATCTCGTTCGGGGTCTTCTGGCGCGCGGCGCCCTCGACCAGGTTGATCATCCGGTCGATGAAGGTCTCGCCCGGCTTCGTCGTGATCTTGATGACGATGCGGTCGGAGAGCACCTTCGTACCGCCGGTGACGGCGCTTCGGTCGCCGCCGGACTCACGGATGACCGGAGCCGACTCGCCGGTGATCGCCGACTCGTCGACGCTGGCCACGCCCTCGACCACGTCTCCGTCGCCGGGGATGATGTCGCCCGCCTCGCAGACGACCAGGTCGCCGATCCGCAGTTCGGTGCCGGCGACCACGGTGCCGTCGACCCTGCGGGCCACCGTGTCGGTCTTGGCCTTGCGCAGGGTGTCCGCCTGCGCCTTGCCACGGCCCTCGGCGACGGCCTCCGCCAGGTTCGCGAAGATCACCGTCAGCCACATCCAGGCGCTGATCGCCCAGCCGAACCAGTCACTCGGGTCCGTGAACGAGAAGGCCGTTGTCAGCACCGAGCCGACGAGGACCACGAACATCACGGGCGACTTGATCATCACCCGTGGGTCGAGCTTGCGGAAGGCGTCCGGCAGCGACTTCAGCAGCTGGCCGGGGTCGAACAGGCCCGCGCCGACGCGTCCCTCGGGAGCCTTGTGCCCGGTCGGCGCGTCCTGATGGGGCGCAAGGGTGGGAGTGGACATGGAGTCCTCGTGATTCGTTACGTCGGTGGTCATGCCGCCAACCCCTCGGCCAGCGGGCCCAGCGCGAGGGCCGGGAAGTAGGTCAGACCGGTGATGATCAGGATCGCGCCCACCAACAGGCCGGTGAACAGCGGCTTCTCGGTGCGCAGCGTGCCCGCGGTGACCGGCACCGGCTTCTGCTCGGCGAGCGAACTGGCCAGCGCCAGCACGAACACCATCGGCAGGAAGCGGCCGAGCAGCATCGCCAGACCGAGCGTGCTGTTGAACCACTGCGTGTCCGCGTTCAGACCGGCGAACGCCGAGCCGTTGTTGTTCGAGGCGGACGTGTAGGCGTACAGGATCTCGGAGAATCCATGCGCCCCGCTGTTGGTCATGGAGTTCGCCGGGGTCGGCAGCGCCATCGCGAAGGCGGTGAAGACGAGCACCAGCGCCGGGGTGATGAGGATGTAGCAGGCCGCCAGCTTGATCTCGCGGGTACCGATCTTCTTGCCCAGGTACTCGGGCGTACGGCCGACCATCAGACCGGCGATGAACACCGCGATGACCGCCATGATCAGCATGCCGTAGAGGCCGGAGCCGGTACCACCGGGCGCGATCTCGCCCAGCATCATGCCGAGCATGGTGATGCCGCCGCCGAGACCGGTGAACGAGGAGTGGAAGGAGTCCACCGCGCCGGTCGAGGTGAGCGTCGTCGACACCGCGAAGATCGACGAGGCGCCGACGCCGAAGCGGTTCTCCTTGCCCTCCATCGCCCCGTGCGCGAGCTCGAACGCCGTGCCGTGGTGGGCGAACTCGGTCCACATCATCAGGGCGACGAAACCGACCCAGATGGTCGCCATCGTGGCGAGGATCGCGTAACCCTGCTTGACCGAGCCGACCATGACACCGAAGGTCCGGGGCAGGGAGAACGGGATGACCAGGAGCAGGAAGATCTCGAAGAGGTTCGAGAAGGGGGTGGGGTTCTCGAACGGGTGGGCACTGTTGGCGTTGAAGTAGCCGCCACCATTGGTACCCAGCTCCTTGATGGCCTCCTGCGAAGCGACCGCGCCGCCGTTCCACTGCTGCTGGCCGCCCATGAACTGACCGACCTCGTGGATCCCGGAGAAGTTCTGGATGACACCGCACGCGACCAGCACCACCGCGGCGACGGCCGCCAACGGCAGCAGGATGCGTACGACACCACGCACCAAGTCGGCCCAGAAATTACCGAGTTCACCGGTACGGGAGCGCGCGAACCCGCGTACGAGCGCCACCGCCACGGCCATACCGACCGCGGCCGACACGAAGTTCTGCACGGCCAGACCGGCGGTCTGCACGACATGGCCCATGGCCTGCTCGCCGTAGTACGACTGCCAGTTGGTGTTGGTCACGAAGGACACGGCGGTGTTGAACGCTTGGTCCGGATCGATCGAGGCGAACCCGAGCGAGCCGGGCAGGACACCCTGGAGGCGCTGGAGGGCGTACAGGAAGAGGACGCCGATCACGGAGAAGGCCAGCACCCCACGCAGATACGCGGGCCAGCGCATCTCCGTGTCGGGGTTGGCTCCGATCCCCTTGTAGATCCACTTCTCGACCCGCCAGTGCCTGTCGGAGGAGTAGACCTTGGCCATGTAATTGCCGAGGGGGATGTAGGCGAGCGCCAGCGCCGCTGTCAGGGCGAGCAACTGGAGGATGCCTGCGAGTACGGGACCCATATCTGTTCTCAGAACCTCTCCGGAAAGATCAGGGCGAGGACGAGATAGCCCAGCAGGGCGACGGCCACGACCAGACCGACGACGTTCTCGGCGGTCACAGCTTCGTCACCCCCTTGGCGGCGAGAGCCACCAGCGCGAAGACCGCGATCGTGGTGACGACGAAGGCCAGATCGGCCATCGTGAGCTCCTGGAGTTGAGGTTCGGTGGGACAGGGACTCGGTGGGACAGGGACGATTAGAGGAAACCGCCCGTGCGGGCGGAGACGACCGCCATTGACGGGTCCCTAACGGGGCGCTGGGCTGCCTTGACGGAACTCTGACGGCGCGTATGGCGCGGGTCTCAGAAGACCCTTCCGAGATGACGCTGGGTATCCGTGCCGCCGCCACCGAGCCCCGCATCCCCCATGCAGCGCAAGCGCAGCGACCGGGCTCCTGTAGTCCACTTCTTGATGTGCTGCCCCCGCTGACCCGGCCAGTCTTAACGCAAGCTTGACGCCCCCAGCCCCCTCATCCGTGGGCCCGGGCGTCACTCTCTGCTTACGCTGGTGCGGCCGTCCGCGTGATGGCCGGAATCGCACGCTGAGCAGCACATCAGGAGCACGCCGATGGCCACCACGGAACAGCCGCCCAGTCGCCTGCGGGCCTGGATGCTGGAGGGCCTGTCCGACATGGGCAAGGGCGGCGCCCAGCACGCACCGCACGCCGAGCCGAAGCCGGAAGAGGGCCAGCACTGGTTCCGAGTGATGTGCCTGACGGGTGTCGACTACTTCTCGACCCTCGGCTACCAGCCAGGCATCGCGGCCCTCGCGGCCGGCCTGCTCTCACCCATCGCGACCATCATCCTCGTGATCGTCACCCTGGCGGGCGCGCTGCCGGTCTACCGCAGGGTGGCGGAGGAGAGCCCGCACGGGCAGGGCTCGATCGCGATGCTGGAGCGGCTGCTCACCTTCTGGAAGGGCAAGCTCTTCGTCCTGACCCTCCTCGGCTTCGCCGCCACCGACTTCCTGATCACCATCACACTCTCCGCCGCGGACGCCTCCACCCACCTGGTGGAGAACCCCCATCTGCACAGCGCACTGCACGACCAGCAGATGCTGATCACCCTCGTGCTCGTCGCCCTGCTCGGCGCGGTGTTCCTCAAGGGCTTCCTGGAGGCGATCGGCGTCGCCGTCGCCCTGGTAGGGCTCTACCTCGCGCTGAACGTCGTCGTGGTGATCGTCGGCCTGTGGCACATCATCACCGAAGGACACGTCGTCACCGACTGGTCGAGCGCCCTGACCGCCGAGCACGGCAACGTCTTCGTCATGATCGGCATGGCCCTGATCGTCTTCCCGAAGCTCGCCCTCGGCCTCTCCGGCTTCGAGACCGGCGTCGCCGTGATGCCTCATGTCAAAGGCGACCCGGGAGAGACCGAGGAGGACCCGAAGGGCCGGATCCGGGGCACCAAGAAGCTGCTCACCGCGGCCGCTCTGATCATGAGCTGCTTCCTGATCTGCACCAGCTTCATCACGACCCTCCTGATCCCCGAGAAGGACTTCGAGGAGGGTGGCCCGGCCAACGGCCGCGCCCTCGCGTTCCTCGCGCACGACTACCTCGGCGGCGCCTTCGGCACGGTCTACGACGTCTCGACCATCGCCATCCTCTGGTTCGCCGGCGCCTCCGCCATGGCCGGCCTGCTCAACCTGATGCCCCGCTATCTCCCCCGCTACGGCATGGCCCCGCACTGGGCCCGCGCGGTGCGCCCGATGGTCATCGTCTTCACCCTGGTCGGCTTCCTGGTGACCTGGATCTTCGACGCCGACGTCGACGCGCAGGGCGGCGCCTACGCCACTGGTGTACTGGTGCTGATCAGCTCCGCCGCCATCGCCGTGACGATCGCGGCTCGCAAGGCCGGACAGCGGAACTGGACCATCGGCTTCGCGGTCATCTCGGCGGTGTTCCTCTACACGACCGTCGTGAATGTCATCGAGCGCCCGGACGGCGTGAAGATCGGTGCCTGCTTCATCGCGGGCATCATCATCCTCTCCCTGGCCTCCCGGCTGGCCCGCGCCTTCGAACTCCGCGTGACCAGCGTGACGATGGACGACATGGCGGAACGATTCGTCCGCGACATCGCCAGCCGCAAGATCCGCTTCATCGCCAACGAGCCCGACGCACGCGACATCGCCGAGTACCGGGACAAGATCGAGCAGATCCGGCAGGACAACGACGTCCCCGAGCAGGAGGACTTCGTCTTCGTCGAGGTCACGGTCACCGACCCGTCCGAGTTCGAGTCCGGCCTGACGGTGCGCGGCGAGGTCATGCACCACCGCTATCGCGTCCTGTCCCTGGAGTCCTCGTCCGTCTCCAACGCCCTGGCCGCGCTGCTCCTCCACGTCCGTGACACCACCGGCTGCATCCCGCACATCTACTTCGAGTGGACCGAGGGCAACCCCTTCGCCAACTTCCTCCGCTTCTTCCTCTTCGGTCAGGGCGAGGTCGCCCCGGTCACCCGCGAGGTCCTGCGCGAGGCAGAACCGGACCGCGCCCGCCGACCGCGCGTGCACACAGGCTGAGCGGGGGCGTCCGGTACGCGGCTGACGACCTCGTGCATGGTTGGCCGTGGCCCGGCGCCCAGGCGGCTCCTTGCACTGATCATGGTGGGGGCTGGGGCGCGTGAATTGATCGTGGCGGAGTACCGGGTCACCGGGCTGTCGCCGGATGTGATCGCTGAACTCATCGCCGAGGTAGGCCGTTGTGGCATGAGCAGCATCAGGATCGGCTCACGACCCGGCCGCGGCAGCGGGCTGTGGGAGCCGGTGCGAGGCACAAGTTCGTCTTCGTCGACGGACTGCCGGCCACACTGGTGAATCTGCGCCATGGCACCACTCATGACGTGCTGGCCTGCCGGTTCGGCGTCGACCGCTCCACCATCACAGGCGCCATCTGCGAAGTGCGGCCGCTGCTGGCGCAACGAGGCTGCACCGTCGCACCGGGCATCCGGCTGCGCACCCTCATCGAGGTCGTCGAGCACCTGGGCGCCGACGGTCGGGACCGGGATCATCGACGGCACAGAGATCCGTGTGCGTCGCCCAGCCGCGGGCCGCAAGGACCGGGACAAGTTCGTCTCCGGCAAGGCCAAAAAGAACGCCGTGAAGTCCATGGTCCTCACGGACGCCGAGGGCCGAGTGTTGTTCTGCAGCCCTGTGCGGCCGGGCAGTTGCGCGGACATCACGCAGGCCCGACAGCTCGGACTGGACAAGCTCCTGCCTCGACGGTCCGTTCATGGAGATCCTCGCTGATGCCGGCTATCAGGGCATGGGCGCGCAGACCGGCGGACGGGTGGTGACACCGCCACATCGCAAGTTCAAGAAGAACGCTCCCGCCTGGTGCGAAGAGCGGCACGAACAGCAGCGCAAGGCGCACTCCTCACGACGTATCCGCGTCGAGCACGGAATTGCGCACCTGAAGAACTGGAGGGCCTTGCCCGCCACCTTGGCCGTCGTGAGCACATGAGCGAGATCGTCCAGGCCATCGCCGGACTGCTCTCACACCAGCAGACCGCCACCCTCCCACGGCCGTCGAGCGTGAACACCGTCAGCACCGCAGACCTCGACGTGCCACGGCCAACCATGCATGAGGTCGTCAGGAGTTGTCTTCAAACAGTGAGGCGGCCGCACACCCAACGCCGGTGGCCGCAGCTGCAAGGCCGAACCTGGGACCAGATGCCGCTGCCGGTTCCGGCCTGAGTGCGTGGCTGAGCAGACCACAGCCAGATGACCAACTCATCCCACGACGTCCGTCAGCGCGAAGTGTCATGCCGACCGAGTCCGGGTGCCCAGTCCGGCAGGTCCGGATGGAGGGCCGGGATCAGGTGAGCCTATTGCGGATCCACCAGCCATGCGTCGAAGGTGGTCGGCGCGATACGGGCGTTCTCGCCGGGCAGGAGGACGTCGCCGGCCATCTCCGGTCCCAGCAGTGACGACCAGGTGGGCACAAGCTTGACAGCGTGTCCGCGTGCGTCGTTGGTTCGTCTGGCCATGTCCACCAGGTCCTGCGTTTCCGGGCCGGCGACATCACGGTGGCGCCCCTGGGGCGGGCCCGTAGCGATCTCGGCGAGGATGTCGGCCACGTCCGCAGGGGCAATCGGCTGTACGAGCAGTGGAGGGATCGGGGCGACCCCGTCCTGTTCGGTCCAGCTCGCCACGGTCGCGCCGAAATCGTGGAACTGCGTGAAGGGAACGATGGTCCACGGCACCGGGCCCTCGCTCACGAGGTGCTCCTGCTCACGCTTTCCGGCGTAGTGCGCGTTGCCCTCGACACGGTCGATGCCGACGATCGAGAGCAGTACGTGGTGACGGACACCGGCTCGCTCCCCGGCGGCGAGGAGGTTCCGGGTGGCTGTGCCGAAGTACGCCACTGCGGCGTCCCGGTCGGTTGCCTCGTGGCTCATGGCGTCCACTACGGCGTCCACGCCGGTCAGGGCGGCGTCGAGGCCGTCTCCGTTGATCAGGTCCACGCCGAGTGAGCGGCTGATGCGCACGGCTTCGTGTCCTGCCCGTTCCACGGCGGCGGCGGTGCGCGCGCCGATGTTGCCAGTCGCTCCGACGATGGCGATACGCATGGTGATCTCTCCTGGTGTCATGTGCGGTGACTCCGTTCTTTCCCTCGCTGCTGCCGTCTGCGAGGTGGGAGGCCTTGCCCTTTCCAAGATAGGAGCATATGCTCGTATTGCAAGTGGGGTGCACCCCGATCCCGCGATTCCCGTCAAAAGGTTGTGCCATGACTATCTCCATCGGACCGGCCGCCGAGCTCGAGCGTGCGCTCCCCGCGGCGGCAGAGCAAACTGACGAGCCGGGCCGGGGCACTCGCCGGCCGCCGGTGAAGGCGTGGCTCCAGCCAACGCTGATCTCCCTCATCGTCGTGGCCGCCTTCATCGCGTGCTACGTCGGTCTCCAGCGGGACCCGCAGCCCCACCAGGTGCCTGTCGCCGTCACCGGGCCCAGCCTGCCGGGCGAGATACAGCAGGCCCTGGGGGACGCGGTCGAGGTCCACCCCGCGGCGGACGCCGAGGCGGCACGCCATGCGCTCCTGCGACACGACGTCGTGGCGGCGCTCGGCACGGCAGGTCCCGGGCACCTGAATCTGGAGATCGCCGGAGCCGCCGGTACGTCCACCACGTCGGCCGTGAGTCACCTCGTCGAGGCATACGCCCGTGGGACCGGCGCGGACGTGACCACCACGGACGTCGTCCCGCTGGCCGAGCACGACGCCCGGGGCCTGGCCGGCTTCTATGTGGCCTTCGGTGTGAGCCTGGCCGGCTTCGTTCTGGGCTCGAACGTCCTGGGGCTGGCCGGCATCATGCGCCTGCGTCACCGGTTCTTCCTGCTCATCGGAGCCTCGGCCGCGATCGGCACCGTCGGGGCGATCGTCGTGGGGCCCGTCCTGGGCGCCGTCCCGGCCCCGCTGGTGCCGCTGGTTCTCGTCCTGACCCTGCTGGCCGCTGCGACGGCGTTCACGACCAAGCTCCTGGGCGCCTTCCTGGGCCCGGTCGGGCTACCGATCACCACTCTGGTGCTGCTGACCGTCGGCAACGCCACGAGCGGTGCGGTCATCGGAGCCGACCTGCTGCCTGGGTGGGCCCACGCAGTCTCCGCTCTGCTGCCGCCGGGAGCTGCCGTGCGGGGCATCGCCGATCTCAGCTACTACGACGGCTCGCACCTGGTCGGCCCGGTCATCACCCTGGCCCTGTGGGCCGCCGCCGCCGGGTTGCTGTTGAGCCTGCGCCCCCGACTGAAGCCTCGTCGAGTAGCCGTCGCGTGACCCTCAGCGCCACGAGCCCCGCGCCTGCCGCTCCGCCGGGCGGGACCTCGCGGCCGTGCGAAGCGACCGGGGCAAGGTCCACTTCCGTTCCGTCGCAGACGGGGCGGGTGCCATCGAGTGCGGCGCGAACGCCGCGAGGAGGAGAGGCTGGCGTGCATCACGAAAACGAAGACACATGCGCCGAATCGGCACAGCGGCAGCCGAGTCCGCGGTTCTCCAAGCTGCCGGACCGCGTTCGGCCGGAGGACATGGTGGAAGAGCGGCCGGCAACGCCGAACGACTCAGCGAGTGGCGCCTACAACCCGGATTGGTGGCTCATCCGCATGGGCGGCCTGTGAGGTGAGGGAGACGATATGAAGTACCGGAAGATCCTCGTCCCTCTGACATCACTCGCAGCCGCCGGTGCGGTCACGATCGAATGCTTCCTCCACGTCTTCTAGTGCGGTCACGCGGCTGTTGGCGCTCTGGGCATGAACGATCACCGCGGTTGGCCGCGCAGCCGGAATGGGACTCTGCGCGGCCGGCGCATCCGTGGATGCCGGTGCGGAGATCGCCGCCAAGGTGACCGCACTGGGCGAAACCAGCGATCGATTCCGGCTCAGGCCCTTCGGAGCCGCCTACTCGGCCCAGGGGTGGAACCCGGTGGTGAGGACGTCCTCGAGTGCGGCGCGGAGCTGGGCGGCCTTCTCGCTGCCGAAGCTGTCTTCGAACTGGGCCTGCGCGGTGCGCCAGTGAGGGAGGGCCGCCTGCAGGCGGGCGAGGCCATCCGGGGTGATGGTGACCATGCGAGCCCGGCGATCGGTGGCTGAGGGCTCGACCGTGACGAGGCCTTCGCGTGCGAGCGGTTTGAGGTTGGTGGCCAGCGTGGTGCGATCCATGGCGATCGTCTCGGCCAGGCTCGTGATCGTTATCTCGTCGTGCTGACTCAGGTGCTGCAGGATGCTGAACTGCGTGGCGCGCAGGCCCGTCGGGGCGAGGGCCTTGTCGTAGGTGGCACTCAGATAGCGGGCCGCTTTGCGCAGGGCCAGGTTGTTGCACGAGCCGACGCCGTCCGCCGCAGTGCGAGTCATGATCTCCTCCCGAATCCATGTACGAGTATATGCGCCTAACTGTCGTCGTGCCACCTGTCGCACCGCCGCTAGTGCCGACGCGCGACGCACGGCGGGCATTCCCCCACTCGGGCGCGACGTTGCGCCAGCCGGGGCGTAGGCTCGATGGGCGCCGCAGTTGCCGGGTGTTGCAGCCGGGCAGACGTGGGCGCGGGAATCAACTGTCGCGACGTTGCCTCACCGGCACAGACGTTGCGCAGGACGAGCGGGTCGGCACACCTCGCGCACCCCGGGAGGCAGGTGACCCGGAGCCGGCGGGAACGGTTTGCACTCACAGCATTAGGAGCATATGCTCCTAATGTGTCGACGGGTGGCACCGCTTACGCGTCGCGCTCTCTCGCCCAGCACGTGCACCACATACAGCCCGTGCGCCGGCACCCCGCCGAACGGGCGCGCGCCGCCCAGCACGCGCGGCACCCATACGCACGATCTTGTCCACCACGAAGAAGGTGACCCGCTGATGACTGTCGGCAACCTCGTCCTGATCACGGGCGCGGGCGGTGTGGGCAGTGCTGTCCTGGAGAAGCTGCGGGCGCAGGACGTGCCCGTGCGCGTCATGGTCCGCCGGGACGACGGCCGTGCCACGCGGCTGCGTGCCCTCGGCGCGGAGGTCGTCCTCGGTGACCTTACGCGGCCCGAGACCGTAGCGGCCGCCATGGATGGCGCCCGGAGCATGTACTTCGCCATGCCGGTGTCGCCCGACCACCTGCTGGCGGCGACCGTCGCGGCAAGTGTCGCGCGCGAGTACGGCCAGCTGGACGCGCTCATCGGCATGTCGCAGATGACGGTGTCGCAGATGACCGCCACCAGCACCGCCGAGTCGCACCAGCAGCGGCTGCACTGGCTGGCAGAGCAGGTGCTGAACTGGACCGGCCTGCCGGTCGTACACATCCGGCCTACGTCGTTCCTGGACAACCCGCTGTTCACCACGCTCCCGGCACGGACGATCCAGGAGAACGGCACCATCGTTCTGCCGTTCGGAGCGGGGCGCACCTCACCGATCGCCGCGGACGACGTGGCTCGGGCGGTGGCGGCCGTGCTGCGCGACCCGGGCCCTCACGTCGGACGCGTCTACGAGCTGACCGGGCCGCGCACGGTCGACATGACGGAGATGGCCGACGCGTTCGCGAAGGCGCTGGACCGGCCGGTGTCGTACATGGACGTGCCGCTCGAGACGTGGCGCAAAGAGGTGCTCTCGACGATCGGCCTGCCGCCGCACATCGAGCAGCACATCATCACCATGTGCCGCCTGCACCAGCAGAACCGCTACGACCGGGCTTCCGGCGATGTCGAGCGCCTGACCGGGCGCCCCGCCCGGACGATCGAAGAGTTCGTGGCGGCACGCAAGGACTTCTACCTGGGCTGATGGAGAGCGCAGGCGGATCGCCGCTCATCGGACAAGGCGCGGGACAGCGCGGTGCGTGTCGCCGAGCATGCAGCCGCTGTCCGTGGTGCTCACGGCTGCGCCACAAGCCCCTTCCGCGCCGACAGCCCCGACACTCTCGTGGCCGCTATGCCCGCCGCCGCACCGGACCCGCTGAACGAGCGGAGAACTGGTTCCAGGCCTTTCCTCCCACGACAAGTCCCGTAAGAGGTACGGGACTCGGACAACGAAGGTGAACACAGACATGGACATGAAACTCGAACTCTTCGTCCTGCCCGTCTCGGACCTCGACCGCGCCAGGGCCTTCTACGAGAAGGCGGGATTCCGGCTCGACCTCGCCAAGGATGTCACCGACGACTTCAAGGTCGTTCACCTCACGCCGCCCGGTTCCGAGGCCTCGATCATCTTCGGCGAGGGCCTGACCACGGCCCCGCCCGGATCGGCCCAGGGGCTGTACCTCATCGTCACCGACATCGAGCAGGCCCGTGCGCAGCTCGTCGACCGCGGTGTCGAGGTGAGCGAGGTCTTCCACGACGGCAAGGGCGTCTTCTTCCACGGACACGACGCCGGAGAGGTCGTCCACAAGGGTCAGGGGCAGGAGCGGCTCGCCGGGCCGCACCCCGAGCGCGCCAGCTACGGCTCCTATGCCACCTTCAGCGACCCGGACGGCAACGGCTGGGTGCTCCAGGAGATCACGCAGCGAGCTCCCGGCCGCTGACCTCTGCTCTCACCACCGACGCCACAGGGTGCCGTCCAGGCACCTCATGAGGGGCGTGACGGAGCCAAGCCGAGCCGACAGGAAGCAGGACCAGAGATCAGTGGAACAGCGACCGGAACGACACGGAGCTACGACGTCGTCGTCATCGGCGCCGGGCCGGTCGGTGAGAACGTCGCCGACCGGACCCGTGCCGCAGGGCTCAGCACCGTCATCGTGGAATGCGAACTCATCGGCGGCGAGTGCTCGTACTGGGCCTGTGAGCCGAGCAAGGCCCTGCTCAGGCCGGTCCTGGCCCGTGCCGACGCCCGGCGTGTCCCGGGCTCCGCGAGGCGGCGGCCCGACCGCTGGACGTCGCCGAAGTGCTCGCCCACCGCGACGAGATGACCTTCCATTGGGACGACGGCGACCAGGTCGCTCGGCTCGGCTCGGTTTCCGTCGATCTCGTCCGTGGCCATGCGCGCCTGGACGGCCCCCGGCGTGTGTCGGTGGTGCCCCCGGACGGGGACACCGTCCTGCTTACCGCGCGCTGCCCGAGCTCGACACCACGCGGCACTGGACCAGCCGGGAGGCGACCAGCGCGGAGCACGTGCCCGGCAGGCTCGCGGTGGTGGGCGGCCGTGTGGTGGCGGTCGAGATGGCCACGGCCTGGCAGGCACTCGGGGCCCAGGTGACCATGCTCGTGCGTGGCGACGGTCTGCTCCACCGGATGGAGCCCTTCGCGGGCGAACTCGTCACCGACGGCCTGAGTGAAGCAGGCGTCGACATCCGCCTCGGTGTCACCGTCACCGCGGTGAAGCGGCACGGCACCGACGACGGTGAGGTGACCGTCACCCTCGACGACGGCGGCGACCTGGTCGTGGACGAGATCCTCTTCGCCACCGGCGCCGGCCGCGAACGACCGACGTCGGACTGGAGAGCGTCGGCCTGACCCCGGGTGACTGGCTCGCCGTCGACGACTCCTGCCAGGTGACGGCCGTGTCCGGCGGCTGGCTCTACGCCGTCGGAGACGTCAACCGCCGTGCGCTGCTCACCCACCAGGGCAAATACCAGGCCAGGATCGCCGGAGCCGTCATCGCGGCCCGCGCGAAGAGCGAGCCCGTCCTGGCCCACCGATGGGGCCCGCACACCACCACCGCCGACCGTGCGGCAGTCCCGCAGGTCGTCTTCACCGACCCGGAGGTCGCGTCCGGCGGCCTGACCACATCCGAGGCCGAACGGTCCGGGCGGCGGATCGAAGTGGTCGACTACGACCTTGCACACGTCTCGGGCGCCCACCAGTACGCCCAGGGCTACCGAGGCAAGGCCCGTATCCTCGTCGACGCGGACCACGGCACGGTCGTCGGCGCCGGCGTCGGTGAGCTGCTCTACTCCGCCACCGTCGCCGTCGTCAGCGAGGTGCCGCTGGAACGCCTCTGGCACGCCGTGCCGGCCTTCCCGACGATCAGCGAGGTATGGCTGCGGCTCCTCGAGACATACCGGGGCTGAGCGCAGAAGCGGCAAAACGCCCGCCGCGCGCTCCGGTCGGCGGTGTCCGAGCCGTCCGTGTACGGAACTTCCACACGATCCCGTTGAGCACGGTGCGGTCGTCCAGCCGTTTCCTGCTCCGCAACGCGGCGGGCAACAGCGGCCGGACGAACTCCCATTCGGCATCCGACAGTTCATGCCGATGTACCACCCGACCATGGTCCACCGCTCAAGATCATTTGAAGACACCGCCTAGGACACCCGGAGGAATCCCGTATCCGGGGATCGCCCTGCCGTGCGCTGGGATCGCGTCAAAATGCGGCCGTACGGCGCCAGAACCCCGTCAACGACACCGCCGCCGTACGACCGAGGCCCTACCGTCGGCCCATGCGACCGAGCGGACCGCCGAGCCCGGCCGGCGACCGCCACTGGCACGGCGACGTCCGGTTCGCGGGGGCGTGCGCTCTCGCCTTCGGCGCGATGGCCCTGGCCGTCGACTGGGACGCACACACCCTCACCCCGCCCCGCACCCTGCTGTGGCTCACCCTCGCGGCCACGGTCTTCGCGGTCCTCCTCCCCCAGCGCATCACCGCGGGCCCCGGCTGGCTCACCGCCCGCGGCCCGCTGACAAGCCACACGGTCCATACGGACGCGCTGGTCGCGGTACGCCAGTACGGCGACGTCTCCTCGCACCTGATCCTGCGCGACGCCCACGGTCACCGCCTGGAACTCGACCCCCGCGTCCTGATCGCCAACCCCCTCCTCTGGCACGAACTCGACACCGGCGTCCGGCGCTCCCTCGAATGCGGCACGCTGTGCCGGAACTCCAAGGACTCCGACGTCCTGCTCCGGCTCCGGCACCGAATCGACGACGAGACCGCGCAGGCCGTACTCAGGGCTTCGGGGATTTCTTGAGGACGTCGGGCAACCCCACGTCCACCACCGCCCGCTCCCCGCCCTATCGTGACCGGCATGCAGTCCTACACGATCGGCCAGGCGGCTCGGCTGCTCGGCGTGAGCCCGGACACCGCACGCCGCTGGGCGGACGCGGGCCGGATGGCGACCCATCGCGACGACAGCGGGCGAAGGCTCATCGACGGACGGGACCTGGCCGCGTTCTCGGTCGAACTCGCGAAGACGGGAACCGGCGACGAGGAGACCCCGCACACCTCGGTCCGCAACGCGTTCCCCGGCATCGTCACCGCGATCAAACTCGGCGACGTCGCCGCCCAGGTCGAGATCCAGGCCGGCCCGCACCGACTCGTCTCCCTGCTCACTCGCGAGGCCGTCGAGGAACTGGGCCTGGAGGTGGGCATGGAGGCCACGGCCCGCGTGAAGTCGACGAACGTGCACATCGACCGCGCCTGAGCGCAGCTGGACCTCCGCACATACGAACATCCACCCCCACTCTCCCCCGCTCATGCAATGCGACAGGAGACTTACGCCTCGCATATGCGCCAGTATGATCGACGCATCGGGAAGAGCCGGGGACCCTTGGGAACCTCGCCGGGAGACAGAGGGAGTGGACCTGTGATGACCCGTTCCGCGCGCCGGACCCGCCGGACCCTGCAGGCGGCCGGCGCAGGAGCCGCCCTGCTGCTGGCCCTGACGGCTTGCTCCTCCTCGTCCGACTCCGCAGCGGATTCCGACCCCTCGTCATCGGGGTCGCCGAAGTTGTCCGGCACCGTCACCGTCTTCGCCGCCGCCTCCCTCAAGGAGAGCTTCACGGCCCTGGGCAAGGAGTTCGAGACGGAGCACCCGGGCACGAAGGTCACCTTCAGCTTCGGCGGCAGCGACAGCCTCGCCGCGAGCATCACGGGCGGCGCCCCGGCCGATGTCTTCGCCGCGGCCAGCGCCAGGACGATGGCGATCGTGACGGACGCGAAGGCCGCGGACGGCACCCCGTCCACCTTCGTCCGCAACCAGCTGGAGATCGCCACCCTGCCGGGCAACCCCGACAAGATCGCCTCCCTCAAGGACCTCACCAAGTCCGGCCTGAAGGTGGTCCTGTGTGACAAGACGGTGCCGTGCGGCGCCGCCGCGGAGAAGGCCCTGCAGGCCAGTGACCTGAAGCTCACCCCGGTCTCGTACGAGCAGGACGTGAAGAGCGCCCTGACGAAGGTCGAGCTGAAGGAGGCGGACGCCGCCGTCGTCTACAAGACCGATGTGAAGGCGGCGGGTGACAAGGTGGAGGGCGTGGACTTCCCCGAGTCGGCCGAAGCCATCAACGACTACCCGATCACCCTCCTCAACGACGCCCCCAACCCGGAGGCTGCGAAGGCGTTCATGGAGCTGGTGAAGTCGGCCGCGGGCCAGCGGGTCCTGACCGAGGCGGGGTTCCTCAAGCCGTGAGAGCGCCGGCCGAGACGATCGAGAGCGGGCGCGCCCGTACGCGCACCCGCACCCGCCCCCGCCTGGTGCCGCTCCCCCTGCTGGTCCCGGCCCTCATCGGCCTGGCGTTCCTGCTGCTCCCCCTCGTCGCCCTGCTCGTACGGACGCCCTGGCGCACCCTGCCCGAGCAGCTGACCAGCACCGAGGTGTGGGAGGCGCTGCGCCTGTCGCTGGTGTGCGCCACGGCGGCGACGGCACTGAGCCTGGTCATCGGCGTCCCACTGGCCTGGCTGCTGGCCCGCACGGACTTCCCCGGCCGGGGCCTGGTCCGCGCCCTGGTCACCCTGCCGCTCGTCCTGCCCCCGGTGGTGGGCGGCGTGGCCCTTCTGCTGGCACTCGGCCGCAACGGCGTCGTCGGCCAATGGCTCGACGAGTGGTTCGGCATCACGCTCCCCTTCACCACCACCGGCGTGATCCTGGCGGAGACATTCGTGGCGATGCCGTTCCTCGTGATCAGCGTGGAGGGCACGCTACGGGCTGCCGACCCCCGCTACGAGGAGGCAGCCACCACACTCGGCGCCTCCCGCTTCACGGCATTCCGCCGGGTCACCCTGCCCCTCATCGCCCCGGGCATCGCAGCAGGCTCGGTCCTGGCCTGGGCCCGCGCCCTCGGCGAGTTCGGCGCGACGATCACTTTCGCCGGCAACTTCCCCGGCCGCACCCAGACAATGCCCCTCGCGGTCTACCTCGCCCTCCAAAACGACCCAGCAGCCGCCATCGCCCTGAGCCTGGTCCTCCTGACCGTCTCCATCGCAGTCCTGGCAGGCCTACGGGACCGATGGATGACGCCGTCATGAGGACCACCTGCGGTTCGGCAACGCCGGAAAGGGGCGCGGGGAACTGCGCGACCAGCCACAACGGGCCCGGCAGACGATCGACGGCCTATCGCTGCACTCGCCGCGGAGCGTTTCGCACCGCGCCCACCCCTCGGACGTGCACCCCATGACCGACTTCGCCAAAACACCCCCCGACGAGCTCACCAGCCGCACAAACACCGGCGGCCTGGACGCCCACCTGGTCGTCACCCGCGGCCTGTTCCACCTGAACATCACCCTCACCGCCGCCCCCGGCGAGGTAGTCGCCCTACTCGGCCCCAACGGCGCAGGCAAAACCACCGCCCTCCGCACCCTCGCCGGCCTCACCCCCCTCACCTCCGGCCATCTCCTCCTGGACGGCACGGAGTTGCACCACACACCCCCGGAAACCCGCCCGGTCGGCGTCGTCTTCCAGGACTACCTCCTCTTCCCCCACCTCACCGCCCTGGACAACGTCGCCTTCGGCCCCCGCTGCCATGGCGCCACCAAGACCGAGGCCCGCGCCCAGGCAGCCGAGTGGCTGGACCGCATGGGCCTCACCGCCCACACCACCGCCAAGCCCCGCAACCTCTCCGGCGGCCAGGCCCAACGCGTAGCCCTCGCCCGCGCCCTCGCCACCCGCCCCCGCCTGCTCCTCCTCGACGAACCCCTCGCCGCCCTGGACGCCCGTACCCGCCTCGAAGTCCGTGCCCAACTCCGCCGCCACCTCGCCGACTTCGAGGCGGTCGCCGTCCTGGTCACCCATGACCCACTGGACGCCATGGTGCTGGCCGACCGACTGGTCGTCATCGAACAGGGCCAAGTCGTCCAGGAGGGCACCCCGTCCGACATCGCCCGCCATCCCCGCACGGACTACATCGCCCAACTGGTGGGCCTGAACCTCTACAAGGGACAGGCAGCGGGCCACACGGTCCACCTCGACAGCGGCCCGGCCATCACCACCACGGAAGACCTCGCCGGACCGGTCTTCGTCGCCTTCCCTCCCAGCGCGGTCACCCTCCACCGCGACCGCCCCACCGGCTCCAGCGCCCGCAACCTGTGGCGCTGCGAAGTGGCCGGCCTGGAAACCCACGGCGACCAGATCCGCACGGACCTCACCGGCGAACTCCCGCTCGCCGCCGACCTCACCACGGTCGCCGCCGCCGAACTCGACCTGCACCCGGGGGCCCCGGTGTGGGCAACGGTCAAGGCGACGCAGACCCACGCATACCCGGCATGAGCCGCCCGGAGCCCTAGGTTGATGCCCATGACCCTGAGCATCCGCAACCAGCTCCCCGGCACGGTCGTCACCGTCACACCCGGCGAGGTGATGGCAACCGTCGGCGTCCGCCTCACCGGCGGCCAGAGCCTCACCTCGGCGATCACGCTGGAAGCCGTGACCGACCTCGGCCTCGCCCCGGGCTCCGCCGTCCGCGCCCTCGTGAAGTCGACGGAGGTGTCCTTGGCCACCGCCCCAGTCGAGGGCCTGTCCATCCGCAACCAGCTCCCCGGCATGGTCACCGACATCACCACCGGGAACGCGATGGCTTCCGTGAAGATCGGCGTCGAGGGCGGCGAACTGACCGCCGCGATCACCAAGGAGGCCGCCGCGGACCTGGGCCTGTCGCCGGGTACGCCGGTGGTCGCCTTGATCAAGTCGACCGAGGTCTCACTGGCGACCGCATGACGCATCGGGGGCTCCGCCATGACGGCGGAGCCCCCGATGACGTACGGCTCAGTCCTCGTACTCGTCCAGCGGCGGGCAGGAGCACACCAGGTTCCGGTCACCGAAGGCCTGGTCGATCCGTCGCACCGGCGGCCAGTACTTCCCGGACGCCGAGACGCCCTCCGGGAAGACGGCCTCCTCGCGCGTGTACGCGTGCTTCCACTCCCCGCCGAGCGCGGCCGCGGTGTGCGGCGCGTTCCGCAGGGGGTTGTCGTCCGCGGGCCACTCGCCCGACCCGACCTTCTCGATTTCCGCCCGTATGGCGATCATCGCCTCGCAGAACCGGTCGAGTTCGATCAGATCCTCGGACTCGGTCGGCTCGATCATCAGCGTCCCGGCCACCGGGAACGACATCGTCGGCGCGTGGAACCCGTAGTCGATCAGCCGCTTGGCGACATCGTCGACGCTCACGCCGGTCGCCTTGGTCAGCGGCCGCAGATCGATGATGCACTCGTGCGCGACCAGCCCGCCGGGACCGGTGTAGAGCACCGGGTAGTGCGGCTCGAGCCGCTTGGCGATGTAGTTGGCGCTGAGCACCGCCACCTGCGTGGCCCGCTTGAGCCCCTCGCCGCCCATGAGCCGGACGTACGCCCACGAGATCGGCAGGATCCCGGCGGAGCCCCAGGGCGCGGCCGAGATCGGCCCGACACCCGTCTCCGGACCGGCGGCAGGCTGCAGCGGGTGGTTCGGCAGATACGGCGCCAGGTGCGCACGCACACCGACGGGCCCGACGCCCGGGCCGCCACCACCGTGCGGAATGCAGAAGGTCTTGTGCAGATTCAGATGCGAGACGTCACCGCCGAAGTGCCCCGGCTTGGCAAGCCCCACCAGGGCGTTGAGGTTGGCGCCGTCGACGTACACCTGGCCACCCGCCTCATGCACCTGCGCGCAGATGTCGGCGACATGCTCCTCGAACACACCATGCGTCGACGGGTACGTGATCATCAGCACCGAGAGCTCGTCGCGGTACTGCTCGATCTTCGCCCGCAGATCCGCCACGTCGATCTCGCCGTCCTCGGCGGTCTTCACGACGACGACCTTCATCCCGGCCATGACGGCACTGGCGGCGTTGGTCCCGTGCGCCGAGGACGGAATGAGGCACACGGTCCGCTGCTCGTCGCCGTTGGCCCGGTGATACCCGCGTACGGCGAGCAGCCCGGCGAACTCGCCCTGCGAACCGGCGTTGGGCTGCAGCGACACCTTGTCGTACCCGGTGACCTCGGCGAGCCGCTCCTCCAGCTCACGGATGAGCGTGAGGTAGCCCTGCGCCTGCTCGGCGGGCGCGAAGGGGTGCAGCTGCCCGAACTCGGGCCAGGTGACCGGCTCCATCTCGGTCGTGGCGTTGAGCTTCATGGTGCAGGAGCCCAGCGGAATCATGCCGCGGTCCAGCGCGTAGTCCCGGTCGGCGAGCCGGCGCAGATAGCGCAGCATCGCGGTCTCGGAACGGTGCTGGTGGAAGACGGGGTGGGTCAGGTACTCGTCGGCGCGCAGCAGCACGTCCGGCAGCGAGTCCGCCGCAGCGGCGTCCAGCGCCTCGATGTCGGCCTCGACCCCGAACGCGGTCCATACGGCGCCCACTTGGGCCCGATTCGTGGTCTCGTCGCAGGCGATCGACACGAGGTCGGCGTCCACCAGCCGCAGGTTGACGCCGTTCTCACGCGCGGCCGCGACGACCTCGGCAGCCCGCCCCGGAACCCGGACGGTGACGGTGTCGAAGTAAGCGCCGTGGACGACCTCGGCACCACCACTCCGCAGCCCCTCGGCGAGGATCGACGCATACCGGTGCGTCCGGCGAGCGATGCCCTTCAGCCCCTCGGGCCCGTGGTAGACGGCGTACATTCCGGCCATCACGGCAAGCAGCACCTGAGCGGTGCAGATGTTGCTGGTCGCCTTCTCTCGGCGGATGTGCTGCTCACGCGTCTGCAGCGCGAGCCGGTACGCCTTGTGCCCGTCCGCGTCGACGGACACGCCCACCAGCCGTCCGGGCAGGCTGCGCGCGAACTTCTCGTGTACGGCCATGTAGCCGGCGTGCGGCCCGCCGAAGCCCATCGGCACACCGAACCGCTGCGTCGTACCGACCGCGATGTCGGCACCCAGCTCACCCGGCGACTTCAGCAGCGTCAGCGCGAGCAGATCGGCGGCGACGGTGACAAGCGCGCCCAGCCCGTGCGCCTGGTCGATGACCGGCTTGATGTCGCGTACGGCACCGGAGGCGCCCGGGTACTGGATCAGCACGCCGTTGATCTCACGCTCGGCGAGCTCGGCCGGGATGCCCTCGCTGAGGTCGGCGACGACAACCTCGACGCCGGTCGGCTCGGCCCGCGTCTCGATCACGGCGATGGTCTGCGGCAGCGCGTCCGCGTCGACCAGGAACAGGCCCTTCTTGTTCTTGCCCATCCGCCGGGAGAGCGCCATCGCCTCGGCGGCGGCCGTGCCTTCGTCGAGCAGCGAGGCACCGGAGGTCGGCAGCCCGGTGAGGTCGGCGACCATGGTCTGGAAGTTGAGCAGCGCCTCTAGCCGCCCCTGGGAGATCTCCGGCTGGTACGGCGTGTAGGCCGTGTACCAGGCCGGGTTCTCCATGACGTTGCGCAGGATGACAGGCGGCGTGAAGGTCCCGTAGTACCCGAGCCCGATCATGGAGCCGAGCACCTGGTTGCGGTCGGCCAGCGTGCGCAGCTCGGCCAGCACCTCGGCCTCGGTGCGCGCGCCCGGCAACTCCAGGTCGTCGGCGTTCTTGATCACATCCGGCACCGCGGCGGCGGTCAGCTCGTCGAGGGAGCCGTAGCCGACCTGCGCGAGCATCTTGGCCCGCGCCTCCTGGTCGGGCCCGATGTGGCGCTGCTCGAAGGGGATTCCCTGTTCGAGCTCGGAGAGCGGAATGCGATGGGCGGTCATTGCGGAGGCCTCCTGGTCTGACACGACCTTTGAGGGACACCACGGCGCGGGTGCCCGGACGGCCTCCCCCTCTGTCATCTCAACCTGAGAGCTTCACCGGACGCCCAAGGGCACCCGGCTTTCACCGTCGGTGAGAGCGGAAGCCGTCGACACCCGCCCTGCTTTCCAGAGTGACCTCGTCCGTGCGGTACGTGAGCCTGAGAGATTCCGGGGAGGATTTGCTCCTTCGGCGCCTCCGGTGGTGTCCGGAGGACTCTCCCGCACGGGGTCAGCAGCCGCTGCCAGAGTACCAGCGAGGTCAACGCCGCAACCTTCGAGTGGCCACCTTGGTGAATCTGCTCTTTTGTAGTGCTTACGGATGAGTTGCGACCAATTGGAGGGCCCGTGCAGACCGACATCGATCCGCGCAACCTGATCGGCCGCAAGGCGTTCGACCGCAGTGGCACCAAGATCGGCACCATCGACGAGGTCTACCTCGACGACGCCACCGGAGTGCCGGAGTGGGCCGCCATACGCACCGGCCTGTTCAGCAGGGACGCCTTCGTCCCACTGGAGCCCAGCGAGCTGATAGAGGGGGCCCTGCATGTGCCCTTCGACCGCGCCCTGATCAAGGACGCCCCCGACTTCGGCGTCGGCCGCCACCTCTCACCGGAGCAGGAACTCCAGCTCTACCACCACTACGGCCTCGACGTCGCCCCACCGCCCTCGCTCCCGGACCGCGACTTCGGCAAGCTGGCCGGCACGGACGACACCTGAACCGGAGGCACCGCGGGCTCCTCCGGCACCTCAGACTCTTCCGGCGCGTCGGGTCTTCGCGGCACCAGCGGCAACGGATCCGCCGGCACCAGCTCGGGATCGTCGACCCGGAAGGTCCGGACCCTCCCGGGCTCGGAGTCGGGCGTCTCAAACCGCACGGTGACCCGCCCGAGCCCACTGCCCTGCACCCATCCGTGCCCGTACTCGCCATGTCGTACGTCATGCCCCGCCGGCCACCGCCGCTCCACGGGCGTCGGCTGCACCTCGGCCGGTTCGCCGGGCACAGGCTCCTCCACTTCACTCTCCGCCAGCTCCCCCGCCGCCTGTGCGAACAGGTCCTCCTGCGTGTAGTCGGCGAGCCCGCTGACGCCCACGCCCAGCAGTCGCACCCCGCCCGTGGTGTCCACGGACTCCAGCAGCCGGGCCGCGGCCTCCCGCACCACCCCGGGGTCGTCCGTGGGCCCGCGCAGGGTCTCCGACCGAGTCAGCGTGGAGAAGTCGTACCGCCGCACCTTCAGCACGATGGTCCGCCCGGACAGCCCGGCCCCGCGCAGCCGCCGCACACACCGGTCGGCGAGCCGCTGCACCTCCAGACCGACCCGGACCCGGTCGTGAATGTCCACGTCATAGGTGTCCTCGACCGACACCGACTTGGTCTCCCGCTCGGCCACCACGGGCCGGTCGTCGCGCGCCAGCGCCATGGCGTACAGCGCGTGTCCATGAGCGTTGCCCAGCAGTCGTACGAGCTCGTCCTCGCCCGCTTCGGCGATCTCGTCGACCGTGGTGATCCCGGCCCGCCGCAGATGGTCGCCCGTCGCCGGTCCGACCCCCGGCAGCGTCCGCACCGACATGGGCCCGAGCAGCGCCCGCTCGCTCCCCGGCTCGATCACCACCAGACCGTCGGGCTTGGCCTGCTCCGAGGCGATCTTCGCGAGCATCTTGGAGGCGGCGAGTCCGACCGACCCGGTGAGCCCGGTGACGGCCCGTATGTCGGCCCGCAGCTTCACCCCGGCCAGCCGCGCGGACGCCTCGTCCCAGGCCGCCCCACCGGCCTCCAGATCGACGAACGCCTCGTCCAGGCTCAGCGGCTCCACCAGCGGCGACAGATCCCCCAGCAGCCCCATCACCTGCTCACTGATCGACCGGTAGAACCCGAACCTCGGCACGAGATACGCGGCGTTCGGCGCGAGCCTCCGGGCCTGCGCCATCGGCATCGCCGAGTGAACCCCGAAGACACGCGCCTCGTAGGAACATGTCGCCACCACACCCCGGAGCCCGAGCCCGCCCACGATGACGGGCTTCCCGCGCAAGCTCGGCTTGGATGCCTGCTCCGCCGAGGCGAAGAAGGCATCCATGTCGAGATGCAGGATCGTGGGCGCGGTTCTCACATGTCCGATGCTGCCCTACGCCACTGACAATGCCCGTGAACCGCTGTTGAACGGGGCTCAGACCGCCCGGTTCCGCCGCCGCGCCAGTTCGTCGGCCGGATTGTTCCCGACGAGCGTCTCACCGGTGTCGATCCGCTCCCCGTGCAGCTGCGAGAGCGCGCTCTCGACGTCCCGCCACACGACGCCCACGGCGATCCCGAAGATGCCCTGGCCGCCTTGGAGCAGCGCGTGGACCTCGTCGGGCGAGGTGCACTCGTAGACCGTGGCGCCGTCGCTCATCAGCGTCATGCGCTCCAGGTCGCGGAACCCGCGTTCCCTGAGGTGCAGGACGGCGGTGCGGATGTTCTGCAGCGACACCCCGGTGTCCAGGAACCGCTTGACGATCTTCAGGACGACGACGTCCCGGAAGCTGTACAGACGCTGCGTGCCGGACCCGTGCGCGGGCCGCACGCTCGGCTCGACCAGCCCGGTGCGCGCCCAGTAGTCGAGTTGCCGGTAGGTGATGCCCGCGGCCGCACAGGCCGTCGGACCGCGGTAGCCGATCTGCTCGGACGCCATGGACGTCGCCCCTCCGCTGCTGGGCACGGCCGCCATGTGCTGCGGAGCGTGATCGGCCGCGCTGCCGTGAAGCGGGTACGGACCGCTCGCCCCCGGGCCATATCCGGGAGCACCCCCAGCCGTACCGTCGCCGCTGCTTCTCACGCCGACCTCCGTCCTTGACCTGCCTTCTCGACGGTAGGCAGTCACCAGGGGTGCGTCAACGATCGCCACACTCGGCACGCCGAGTGATAATCACCCTAGGAGTGGTTTCCCGTACCCCACCGCGGGGAAAGGCTAGCCGAATGCCCTCGGGGGGAGCTTGACCGACGCTCTCACGCGCCCATGGCACATGCCGGCATTTCGCGCCACCGCGAGGTATCGACCGACCCGACAGGGGGCTGCGTCCGCAGGCTGCCGCGTCTCACTGGCTGCTGGTGCCGAAGTCCTCGGGCGAGATCTGGTCGAGGAACTCGCGGAACTTCTCCACCTCGTCCTCCTGCTCGTCCGGGATCGCGATCCCCGCGTCGTCGAGCACGCCGTCGCTGCCGTAGATCGGCGTCCCGGTGCGCAGGGCCAGCGCTATGGCATCGGACGGGCGGGCGCTCACCTCGACGCCGCTGGCGAAGACCAGCTCGGCGTAGAAGACGCCCTCACGCAGATCCGTGATGCGCACTTCGGTGAGCTCCTGGCCGACGGCCTCCAGCACGTCCTTGAACAGGTCGTGGGTCAGCGGTCGTGCGGGGGCCATGCCCTGCTGGGCGAAAGCGATGGCCGTCGCCTCCCCCGGGCCGATCCAGATGGGGAGGTAACGGTCGCCTCCCACTTCGCGCAGGAGCACGATCGGTTGGTTGGAGGGCATTTCGACCCGGACACCTACGACATCGAGCTCGTTCACACAGCAACCCTAGGCCGTGCCCGGGACGTTTGGGTAGTCGGGCCGAAAACGGGTGCCGCATCCGGACGCCCGCGACCCGGCAGCCTCAGGGCAACCGCACTCCCAGCGCGGTCTTCACCAGCGCGGCGTGCAGCTTCACGGTCAGCACAGCCAGTTCCTTGGTACGCGCCTCCGCATGCGCCCTGGTCTGCGGATTGCGGTGCCGCTTGAGTGGGGCCACGACCTGGTCCACCAGCCCGGCCTCGCGGTCCGCGGCGGCCTTCATGGCCCGCAGATGGCGCGGCTCGATCCCGAACCGCCCCAGCTCGGAGACGAGCGACGCAACTGTGACCGCCTCCGCGTCGTACGCCCCGTCCGGCAGCGGAGCGATAAGGCCGTACGCCTCCCACTCCTCCAGCTCCCGCTCGCAGATCTCCGCGGCGGCGAGCAGTTCGGCCCGGCCGATCCGGGCCGCCATGGGAGCCTCGGAGGCCTCGACCACGGCTTCACCGTCACGCTGGCGTGCCAGCGCGGGCAGTTGTACGGCCTCCCCGCGGGCTATCGCGTCCAGGTGCTCGCGGATCACCTTGAGCGGCAGATAGTGGTCCCGCTGCATCCTCAGCACATGGCCGAGGCGCTCGACGTCGTCCGCGCTGAACTTGCGGTACCCCGAGGGTGTCCGCTGCGGCTCGATCAGCCCCTCCGACTCCAGGAAACGGATCTTGGAGATGGTGACTTCCGGGAACTCGTCGCGCAGCACGCTCAGCACCGTGCCGATGCTCATCAGCCCACTGTCCGTGGCGGCGGTACCGGCTCCGGCACCGCCGCTCGGTGTTTGAAGCATGGACCTTCCCTGGGGAGTCCCCCCGGACGGCGCCCGGGGGAGGGTCAGTAGCCCCGCTGGCTCGCGTAGAAGACCAGCCGGTACTTGCCGATCTGCACCTCGTCACCGTTCGACAGGGCGACCTGGTCGATGCGCTCGCGGTTGACATACGTGCCGTTCAGACTGCCCACGTCGGCCACCGTGAACGAGCCGTCGGGGCCGCGCCGGAACTCCACATGCCGCCGGGAGACCGTCACGTCGTCCAGGAAGATGTCGCTCTGCGGGTGCCGCCCGGCGGTGGTCAGGTCGCTGTCCAGGAGGAAGCGGCTGCCGGAGTTCGGCCCGCGGCGCACCACCAGCAGCGCCGAGCCCAGCGGCAGCGCGTCGACGGCCGCCTGCGCCTCCGGGGAGAGCATCGGCATCTGCGTCTGGCCGGTGACCTCGGCGTCGTACGCCTCAAGGCCGGAGATGGAGATCGTGGAGGTCGTCTCGGACGGACGCTCAGCCGCGGCCCCGGACCGCAGCGGGGCACCGCAATTGGAGCAGAAGCGGCTGTTCTCCGCGTTGCGGTTACCGCACCTCGTACATACCAGGGCCGACATGGACGGATCCTCCTGCCGCGGCTGCCCCGCCGGGGCGTTGGACGCGTACGGGTCGGCGGAAAATCCTCCACCCGCACCTGAGGTTGACGGTTGCCCGAAACCTATGCCGCCGGACTGCGCAGGGTCAACAGACGGCGCGCCCTGACCTCCCGAAATGTCACCTCCCGGACCAGGGACCTGGTCCCGGAACAGCGGGCGCTGACCTTCCGCGTCGGGCTGCGCGCGATGACGAGCCGTGGCGTTTTCACGACCCTCTCGCGCGCTCTTGCCGAACAACTTCGCAAACAACTTCACGGGCGATTCCCCTTGACCGAAACAGACCCGCCCGTGGGGCAGGACGAACCCTGATTGCACTCACCGGTCGACCCGGACATCCTCACAACGTCCGTATCCACCAGACAGTTTCCACCACGCACCACCCATTCGGTGCGCCGACCCCCCGCAACGTCTTGCCCTGGCCGGACGTCCCCCATGCACCCCCGGTTCACTGGGAGGACGACCGAGCGTAGTCAGGCCGCTTCGCCGCTCGCAAGGCGTCCACAACGATCTTGCTGGACCGCTCGACGCTCACGGTGGCCTGCTCCTTCTCGAGAGTCTGCACCACGCCTCCTGGGATGTTGAGCGCCGGTTCGAGGTCCTGCGGCTTGCCGATGACCTTGAAACGATAGGGAGCGTTGATCTTGTTCCCGTCGACGCTCACGCTGTTGCCGGAGTCCGTCAGGTAAGTGCCGGCGACGACCCGTACGCCGTTCACCTGGATCGCCTCCGCGCCGGCCGCGCGCAGCTCCTGGATCGCGTCGAGCAGCATGTCCGCCTCGACCGTCCCCTTCGTATCGTCGATGGTCACCGTGATGCCCGGCCCCTGCGCGGCCACCGTGCCCGCCAGGATGCCGAGTTGCCGCTCCTTCTCGACTGTCTGCTTCCGGGCCTCCTCGGCCTGGTCCGAGCTGTTCTCCAGCTCGTCACGCTGCTTCTCGAGCCCCTGCTTCTCGTCCTCAAGACGCTGGGTACGGTCATCCAGTTCATCGAGGATGCGAACGAGATCCTCCTGACGCGCACCGCGCAGGGCACTGTCGCCGTCACTGTTGGAGGCCACCTGGACGGCCAGGCCGAAGCCGAGGCCGAACAGCAGCAGGGCGACGATGAGTTGGGCCCTGGTGACGCGCGGCGGCCAGATCCCCTGCACCAGCCGCTGCCGTCCGGTCAGCTCGGGCTCCGCCGCAACGGGGGTGTCCTCAGCCGGCGTTTCCTCTGCATGGCCAGCCACCGCGGGAAGCTCTTCGGGGAGCTCCTTGCGCAGCCTGTTCTCCGCCGCCTCGTCCTTGTCGCTCATCGCCCTCACGCCCGGAACACATGCCGCCGGATCGCGGCGGCGTTGGAGAAGATGCGGATGCCGAGGACCACGACGACGCCGGTGGACAGCTGGGCCCCGACGCCCAGCTTGTCGCCCAGGAACACGATCAACGCGGCCACGACAACGTTGGACAGGAACGACACGACGAAGACCTTGTCGTCGAAGATGCCGTCGAGCATGGCCCGCAGACCCCCGAAGACGGCGTCGAGCGCCGCCACGACGGCGATCGGCAGATAAGGCTCGACGACCGCCGGAACCTCCGGCCGGACCAACAGGCCGGCCACGACTCCCACGACGAGGCCCAGTACGGCGATCACGATGTGCCCTTCTCGGTTTTCGGCTGTGCTGTTCGTACGGTCACGCTCGGTGCGGCGGGCAGCCGGAGGTCCTCCTGCGCGGAGATGGAGGTCCGGATGCCGTAGTTCTCCTGCAGGGCATTCAGATACAGCCCGTCGGCGCTGTTCTGGAACCTGGTGCTCAGCCGCTCCCCGTCCCCCACCGCGAGCACCGTGTACGGCGGCACCAGCGGCTTGTTGTCGACCAGTATCGCGTCACCGGCGGCCCTGATCGCCGACAGCGCCGTCAGCCGCTGCCCGTTGATGGAGACGGCTTCGGCCCCCGACTCCCACAGCCCGTTCACCACGCGCTGCATGTCACGGTCGCGCACCCGTCCGGTGTCGGAGAACCCGGAGGTCTCACGTGGATCACCGTCACCGCCGGTCGACGCTTCCTCGGCGTCGTCGACGACCAGCTTCACACCGGGGCCGTGCACCTCCGTGGCCCCCGACAGCAGACCCACCAACTCCGCCTGATCACTGCCGCCGCTCCGCTTCAGAGCCTCGCGCTGCCGCGTACTCACCTCGTCGCGCAGCTGGTCGACGTCGTCCTCGAGTTGGTCCGCGGCCGTGGTCTCACGGTCGATGCGGTCGATCAGTTCCTCGCGCTCCTTCGCCACGACAGGAGCGGCGACACGCGCCTGTGCGGCTCCGACGGTGACGACGAGAGCCGCCAGCACCAGACCGACCGCAAGGCCCAGTTTCGCCCTGAGGGTCTTGGGCATGCCGCCAGCGGCCGCTTTCCGGGCCGCCGCTTCGGCGTATCCGTCGTCGAGGCTGTGGTCCATGACATTGGTGAGCAGCGACATGGAGGCATCCGGACGCGCAGGGCGCGTGGGTGTGCTCCGAACGGGGGGCTGCTGCGGCATGCCGCACATCGTCGCATGTCGCCGCCACTACCTCCGAATGGCCCCACCGGCGTGCCGGACAGGCCCCCTTGAGGACACTTGTCCGGCACGCGCGCGTGCTGCGTTTTTCAGCGTCCGGCGCTGTCCACGACCGCCGACCACTCGTCGAGCAGGGCCTGCGCGGAGGCGTCGTCGGGACCCTCTGCCCAGAGGTGCGTGACCGCCTCGGCCGGGTCGGGCAGCACCATCACCCAGCGCCCGTCGGTCTCCACCACCCGCACTCCGTCCGTGGTGTCCACGAAGCGGTCTCCGGCAGCCTCCACGACCCGCCGCATGACAAGTCCCTTGACGGCCCAGGGCGTCGCCAGATCCCGCTTGATGACATGCGCCCGCGGAATCCGCGCATCGATCTGGCTGAGCGTGAGCTGCGTCCGCGCGACCAGCCCGATCAGGCGCACGAAGGCCGCCGTACCGTCGAAGACACTGCTGAACTCCGGAATGATGAACCCACCCCGGCCGTCCCCGCCGAAGATCGTCGAGTCGTCGCGTCCGACCCGGGTCAGATCGTCGGGCGAGGTGGTCGTCCACTCGACCTGCGTCCCGTGGTACGCCGCCACCTGCTCGGCGATCCTCGTGGTCGTCACCGGCAGCGCCACACGCCCGCTGCGCCGCTCCGCGGCCACCAGGTCGAGCATGACGAGCAACGCCCGGTCGTCCTCGACGATCCGTCCCTTCTCGTCGACCAGCGAAAGCCGCTCTCCGACAGGATCGAACCGCACCCCGAACGCGGCCCGGGCGGACGCCACGATCTCTCCCAGCCGCACCAGACCCGACCGCCGCGCATCCGCCGTCTCCGTGGGCCTGGACTCATCCAGACCAGGATTGATCGTCAGCGAGTCCACGCCCAACTTGCCGAGCAGGCTCGGCAGCACCAGCCCCGCGCTGCCGTTCGAGGCGTCCACGACGACCTTGAGCCCGGACTCGGTGATCCCGGTCGTGTCGACATTCCGCAGCAGTGACCCGGTGTACGAATCAAAGACGCTGGCCGGGAAGTGCAGATCACCGATCTCACCCGGGAACGCCCGCCGGTACTCCTGCCGCGCGAACACCCGGTCCAACTTCCGCTGGCTGCCCTGCGAAAGGTCGGCACCCTGTCCGTCGAAGAACATGATGTCCACGGAGTCCGGCACCCCTGGAGTGGTCCGGATCATGATTCCACCGGCACTGCCCCGCGCGGTCTGCTGCCGCGCCACGGGCAGCGGTACGTTCTCCAGATCTCGTACGTCGATGGCGCTGGCCTGCAGTGCGGAAATGACCGCCCGCTTCAGCGCCCGTGCACCACGCGAGTGGTCGCGGGCCGTAGTGACCGTGGAGCCCTTCTTGAGGGTCGTGGCATAGGCGCCGGCGAGCCGCACAGCGAGTTCGGGTGTGATCTCCACATTCAGGATTCCGGAGACCCCACGAGCCCCAAACAGATGTGCCTGGCCCCTGGACTCCCAGATCACCGAGGTGTTGACGAAGGCACCAGCCTCGATGGTCTTGAAGGGGTAGACGCGAACGTTGCCCTGAACGATCGATTCTTCACCGATCAGGCACTCGTCGCCGATCACGGCGCCGTCCTCGATCCGGGCCGCGCGCATGATGTCGGTGTTCTTGCCGACGACACAGCCACGCAAGTTGCTGTGCTGCCCCACGTACACGTTGTCGTGGACCACGGCCTTGTGCAGAAACGCCCCGCTCTTGACGACCACGTTCGAGCCCACGACCGTGTGCTCTCGAATTTCGGCGCCGGCCTCGACTTTGGCGTAGTCCCCGATATAGAGGGGACCGCGGAGCACGGCGTCGGCATGCACCTCGGCGCCCTCCGCCACCCACACCCCCGGCGAGATCTCGAAGCCGTCGAGCTCGACGTCGACCTTGCCTTCCAGGACGTCGGCCTGCGCCTTCACATAACTCTCGTGAGTGCCGACGTCCTCCCAGTAGCCCTCGGCGATATAGCCGAAGACAGGCTTGCCCTCCTTCATCAGCTGAGGGAAGACATCGCCGGACCAGTCGACGGGCACATCGGGCTCGACATAGTCGAAGACCTCGGGCTCCATGACGTAGATACCGGTGTTCACGGTGTCCGAGAAGACCTGGCCCCAGGTCGGTTTCTCAAGGAACCGCTCGACCCGGCCTTCTTCGTCGACGATGGTGATACCGAATTCCAGCGGATTGGGCACACGCGTCAGACAGACGGTGACCAGTGCGCCCTTCTCCTTGTGGAAACGGATCAGTTCCGTGAGATCGAAGTCGGTCAGTGCATCGCCGGAGATGACGAGGAAAGCATCATCCTTCAACGCCTCCTCGGCGTTCTTGACGCTTCCGGCAGTACCGAGTGGCTTCTCCTCGTTGGCATAGGTGAGCTCCATTCCGAGCTCCTCACCGTCACCGAAATAGTTCTTGACCAGCGAGGCCAGGAACTGGACGGTGACGACGGTCTCGGTGAGCCCATGCCTTTTGAGCAGCCGCAGAACATGCTCCATGATCGGGCGGTTGGCCACAGGCAGGAGCGGCTTGGGCATGCTTGAGGTCATAGGGCGAAGGCGTGTGCCTTCGCCTCCGGCCATCACGACGGCCTTCATGTCGGAAGCGTCCTCCTCGAAGAGACGACTGTCTAGCCGACTTCACCCGCCCAGATTGTCCCGCATATTTCCGTCGCGGGCCATCGCGGGACTACGCCCGCCTCAATCCGCGAGTTCAATCGGCCATGGCTGCGTCCGCACGGATCAGCCGGCGGACTTGTACCACGTAGAGGACTCCTGCCCACCAGTACAGCGTTGTACCCCATCCGGCGAACGCCCAGCCGAAAATAGCAGCGAGTGACGAGATCCATCCACTTCCGTCACTGAGCAACAGCAGAGGGAAGGCGTACATCAAGTTGAACGTGGCCGCCTTGCCCAGGAAGTTCACCTGCGGGGGCGGATAGCCATGGCGCCTGAGGATGCCCACCATGACCAGCAGGACCAACTCTCGCGCCAAAAGTACAGCGGTCAACCAGATCGGCAGAATCTCCCGCCAGGTGAGTCCGACCAGCGTCGAGAGAATGTAGAGCCGGTCCGCAGCGGGATCAAGAAGCCGACCAAGGCTGCTGATCTGGTTCCAACGCCGTGCGAGCTTGCCGTCCAGGTAGTCGCTCACCCCGCTGAGCATCAGCACGAGGAGCGCCCAACCATCGCTCTTGGGCCCTCCGAACTCGGGCCTGAGGATCAGCCACAGGAAAACAGGCACGCCGACAAGGCGAGCCATGCTCAGGATGTTGGGGATGGTGAGGACCCGGTCTGTCTGGACGCGGGTCTCCTGGACCTCCACCCGGGAGCCTCCTGTGGGAACGAGCCAACGATGCTCCCTGACCTTACCTCAACGCAAAAAAGCTCTGGCTCTTGGGCATGATGCCCAAGAGCCAGAGCTGTAAAAGGAGTTCGGCGGTGTCCTACTCTCCCACAGGGTCCCCCCTGCAGTACCATCGGCGCTGTAAGGCTTAGCTTCCGGGTTCGGAATGTAACCGGGCGTTTCCCTCACGCTATGACCACCGAAACACTATGAAGTTTCGACCGGAAACATGACACGGTCGTTGCCTCAGAACTAACACAGTGGACGCGAGCAACTGAGGACAAGCCCTCGGCCTATTAGTACCGGTCACCTCCACCCCTTACAGGGCTTCCAGATCCGGCCTATCAACCCAGTCGTCTACTGGGAGCCTTA
>NZ_JBQQBS010000069.1:0-51180 GCF_052245395.1 Streptomyces sp. 4N124 | reverse complement strand
TCGTCCGCGTCAACGCATGGCTCACCGGAACACCCTTCGCCCCCACCCGGACATCCCACTTCGCAGCCCTCCGCCCCACCGGATAGAACCGGTGGGGCGGAGCCGAGGGGCATTCGCCAACGGTGTCTACGACAATGGGGGCGCCCCTTCGAAAAGGAGCGCCCCCATTGTCGTACCGGAACTACCGGAACAACTGGCCCGTCACGGCCAGTTCCCCCCATTGCCGTTCCCGTTGTTCCCGCCGTCCTGCCCCTCGAAGAGGTTCTCGGGGATGGAGAAGGTGGGCGTCGGTTCGGCGCCGCCGTTGCCGCCGCCGTTGCCGCCACCGATCAGACCGCCGATGAGGCCGCCGTTCTCGTCGCCGTTGTCACCGTCTTCGTTGCCGTTTCCGTCGCCATCGCCGCGGCCCTTGTCGGCGTCCGGGATGTCGACGAGGTTGAACGGGGGCGCTTCCTTGTCCGCCAGCGCGCCGGTCATCATGTCCCGCCAGATGGGGCCGGGGACCTCACCACCGAACACCTTGTCGTAGTCGACGCCGCCGATGGTGATGTCGGACATCTGCCGGTCGTGCGCGGGGTCGCCGACCCAGACGGCACCGGCCATGTTGGGCGTGTAGCCCACGAACCAGGCGGCGTAACGCTCGTCCGTCGTACCGGTCTTACCGGCGCTCGGCCGGCTGCCGAGTCCGGCCTGTGAACCCGTACCGTCCTCGACCACGCCTCGCAGCAGCGTGTTGACGGTGTCGGCCGTGGTCTCGGACATGGCGCGCGAGCAGGTCGACTTCGGGACGTCGAGCGACTTGGTCTGCCCGCCGATCCGCTGGCTGATGGACTCGATGGCGACCGGTGTGCAGTACATCCCGCGCGAGGCGAAGGTCGCGTAACCGGCGGCCATGGTCAGCGGGGACATCTCCTGGGTGCCGAGGGCGATCGCCGGACCCTGGTCCATCTTCGCGCCGTCCGCCCGCTGGACGCCCATCTTCTTGGCCATCTCGACCACCGGGCAGGTGCCGATGTCGGCGATCATCTCCACGAAGTAGGTGTTGACGGACTTCGCCGTCGCTTCCTCCATGGAGTACGGGCCCACCTCGGTCTCGTTCTCGTTGGTGAGCGTGACCGGGTCGGGCCCGTCGTTGCGGTAGACCTTGCCGTCGCACTGCTGGATCGGGCTCGGGTAGTTCATCTCGTACGGCGCCGCATACGTCTTGTTCGCCGGCATACCGCCCTCCAGCGCGGCGGCCGCCACGATCGGCTTGAACGTCGATCCGGGCTGATAGCCCGCGCCGCCGCCCATCGCCCGGTTCACGGAGAGGTTGATCTGCGTCTCGTTCTTGCCGAAGCCGTACGGACGCGACTGGCCCATCGCCAGGATCTTGCCGGTGCCCGGCTCGACGATGGTGGCGGCGGTCGCCACTTCGTCGGTCTTGTACACGTGATCCTTGATCGACTGCTGGGCCGAATCCTGGGCCTGCGGGTCGAGCGTCGTACGGATCGTCAGACCGCCCTGGTTCCAGACCTTCGCCCGGGCCTCCTTGGTCTTGCCGAAGGTCCGGTCGCTCAGGAACACCTCGCGCACGTAGTCGCAGAAGAAGCCGGCGCCCTTGACCGCCGTGATGCACCCGTTCTTCGGCTTGCTGACCTTCAGCCCCAGCGGTGCCTCCTTGGCCTTGTCGGCCTCCGCCTGGGAGACGTCGCCGACGTCGGCCATGCGCTGCAGCACGGTGTTGCGCCGCTTGGTGGCCTCGGCCTCGTCGTTGACCGGGTCGTACCGGCTGGGGGACTGGACGATGCCGGCGAGGAGGGCCGACTCCTGGAGGCTGAGGTCCTTCGCGGACTTGGAGAAGTACCGCCGTGCGGCCGCCTCGACGCCGTACGCCTGCTGGCCGAAGAACGTGATGTTCAGGTAGTTCTCGAGGATCTTCTTCTTGCCGAGCTCCTCCTCGACCTGGATCGCGAACTTCAGCTCCTTGATCTTGCGGCCGAGGGTCTGCTGGGTGGCCTGGGCGACCTTCGTCGGGTCGTCGCCGGCCTCCTCCACGAAGACGTTCTTCACATACTGCTGGGTGAGCGTGGACGCGCCCTCGGCGACGCCGCCGCTCTGCGCGTTCCGGTTCAGCGCGCGCAGGACGCCCTTGAGGTCGATCGCGCCGTGCTGGTAGAAGCGCGAGTCCTCGATGGCGACGATCGCCTTCTGCATGTACGGCGAGATGCTCTTGAGGTCGACCACCGTGCGGTCACGGGAGTAGACCGTGGCGATCTGGTCGCCCTTGGCGTCGAGGATGGTGGTGCGCTGGCTCAGCGGTGGCTGCTTGAGGTTGGTCGGGATCTCGTCGAACCCCTCGACCGATCCCTTCGCGGCCAGCCCCAGCGCGCCGAACGCGGGCAGCGCGATGCCGGCCAGCACGGCTCCCGCGAGCACACTGACACCGAGGAACTTTGCGGCCTCCTGCGTGGGCGACAGCCCACCACCCGAGCGCTTCTTTCGCATGAGGGCAGCCTAATCCGTACTTGAGTCCGATCCGAGGGACCCATGCGTCCTGAGAGGTTCGAACCCATCACATACAGGGGTACACACAAGGGTCCCGAGCCCGTCCGCATCACGGCATGACAACGCCGACCGCCTACCTTCTCATTCGCCGGACACGCGGACAGGCCTTGGCCTAAGCTGCTCTCAACTGTCACAGCAGTGAGGTCACGTATCAATACGTCCGGCGACCCCGAATCGTTCCGGAGGTAGCCCAACTTTTTTACGGGGCGCGTGTCCGAATCCGCCTTGTGTGTCACTCGGCGTCCGTTGTGACTCTGGAGACCTGTCCCGGTTTGCCGGGATGATCACGCATGTCGTCACCTCACTCCCCCGGGTGATCTGCCGCTTACCCATAGTCCGTTCGGGCCATTCAAGATTGGGCCCGCTGGGGGTGTTGCGCCGTGCCCACCTTCCGTAACGTCCTCAACTGGCGGCGGTGAATATGCCGCTGCCGCCGTGGGGGAGCCTCGATTCGGGAGAGGACGGCGCCGGTATGGGCTGGGTAACCGACTGGAGTGCGCAGGCGGCCTGCCGCACTACCGATCCGGATGAACTGTTCGTTCAAGGAGCAGCGCAGAACAGGGCCAAGGCGGTGTGCACCGGATGCCCGGTGCGGACCGAGTGCCTGGCCGACGCGCTGGACAACCGCGTCGAGTTCGGCGTGTGGGGAGGAATGACCGAGCGGGAGCGCCGCGCACTGCTGCGCAGGCGACCCACCGTGACCTCCTGGCGCCGACTGCTGGAGACCGCGCGGACGGAATACGAGCGGGGGGCCGGCATCCTGCCCCTCGACGACGACGAGGTGTACGAGAACTACGCGGCGGTGAGCTGAGGCCACCCCTTCACGGGGTTTCCCTCAGTCACTGCTCGGCAGCTCCGGCCGGTGGGCCGCGAGTCGGTTCCCGATGTCCCGCAGCCCCGCGAGATCGTGTACATCGCCGGGCAGCGCGGCCACTTCGGCCATCGCCACCTCGGGGTGGAGCGCGGTGAAGCGATCACGTGTGCGCTGCTCGCGGAAGAGCAGCTGCATACGCTCGGCGTGCAGCCTCAACAGGCCTGCGGTGAGTTGGTCGACGGAGCGCTCCGGGTCCGGGTCGGCGGTATCGGCGGGGGAGCCTTCGGCCGGCACTGGTGTTGCGGGAGCGGGAGATTCTGAACTGCCCTGCGGGTCGGGAGAGTTACGAAGTCCAGCTTTCCCGCCCTCCTGATCGACAATGCGGGGCTCTTCAAGATTTTCCGCGGCGGGGTCTCCCACGGGATCGCCCACGAGATCAAGGTTCTCCGCGGCGGCGAGCGCCCGCTCGGCCGACAGCCGGGTGGCGCCGCTGCCGTGGACCCGGTTGAGCACCAGACCCGCCAGCGGCATGTCCTCCGCGGCCAGCCGCTCCACGAAGTACGCCGCCTCCCGCAGCGCGTCCCGCTCGGGTGCCGCGACCACCAGGAACGCCGTCCCGGGTGCCTGCAGCAGCTTGTACGTCGCGTCCGCACGCGTACGGAAGCCGCCGAAGGTCGTGTCCATCGCAGCCACGAACGTCTGTACGTCCTTCAGGAGCTGTCCGCCGAGCAGCTTGCCGAGAGTGCCGGTCATCATCGACATGCCGACGTTCAGGAACTTCATCCCGGCGCGGCCGCCCAGCTTCGCCGGGGCCGTCAGCAGCCGGATCAGTCGGCCGTCCAGGAAGGAGCCGAGCCGCTTGGGCGCGTCCAGGAAGTCCAGCGCGGAACGGGACGGGGGCGTGTCGACGACGATCAGGTCCCACTCGTCCTTCGCCCGCAGCTGCCCCAGCTTCTCCATCGCCATGTACTCCTGCGTGCCCGCGAAGCCCGCCGAGAGCGACTGGTAGAAGGGGTTCCCCAGGATCGCGGCCGCCCGCTCGGGGTCCGCGTGCGCCTCGACGATCTCGTCGAACGTGCGCTTCATGTCGAGCATCATGGCGTGCAGTTCGCCCTCGCCGTCCACGCCCTTCACCCGGCGCGGGACGTTGTCGAGGGAGTCGATGCCCATGGACTGGGCGAGCCGGCGGGCCGGGTCGATGGTGAGGACGACCACCTTCCGGCCGCGCTCGGCGGCCCGCAGTCCCAGCGCCGCCGCCGTGGTCGTCTTGCCGACCCCGCCCGAGCCGCAGCACACCACGATGCGGGTCTTCGGATCGTCGATCAGCGGATCGACGTCGAGCATGCGCGTGGGGGAGAGGTGGTGGCGGGCGGTGTCGTGCGTGTGGGCCGAGTGGTCCGGACTCATGACATCCCCTGTTCCCGCAACTCGGTGGCCAGTTCGTACAGTCCCGCCAGGTCCATGCCCTCGGCGAGCAGCGGCAGTTCGTGCAGCGGCAGGCCCAGCTCGCTCAGGACGGCCCGCTGTTCGTGCTCCAGCGCGTACCGCTCGGCGTACTCCTCGGCCTGCTGCAGCAGCGGATCGACCAGCTTCTCGGCGTTCCCGCCGCGTCGCGCGCCGCCGAGCCCGGCAGCGGACAGCGACCTGGCGACCGAGGTCCGCGGCACGGCTCGTACGAGATCCAGATCGGCCGCGTCCAGCACCTCGGGCCGCACCATGTTCACCATGATCCGCCCCACCGGCAGCCGCGCTCCCCGCAGCTCGGAGATCCCGTCCACGGTCTCCTGCACGGGCATCTCCTCGAGCAGCGTCACCAGGTGGACGGCCGTCTCCTTGGACTTCAGCACCCGCATCACGGCCTGCGCCTGATTGTGTATCGGGCCGATCTTCGCGAGCCCGGCCACCTCGTCGTTGACGTTCAGGAAGCGGGTGATGCGCCCGGTGGGCGGCGCGTCCATGACGACGTAGTCGTACACGAACCGCCCGGCCTTGTCCTTCCTGCGCACGGCCTCGCATGCCTTGCCGGTCAGGAGTACGTCCCTCAGGCCCGGTGCGATGGTGGTGGCGAAGTCGATGGCGCCGAGTTTCTTCAGGGCTCTGCCCGCACCGCCCAGCTTGTAGAACATCTGGAGGTAGTCCAGCAGGGCCAGTTCGGGGTCGATGGCGAGTGCGTACACCTCCCCGCCCCCGGGAGCGACGGCGATCTTGCGCTCCTCGTAAGGCAGCGCCTCCGCCTCGAAGAGCTGTGCGATGCCCTGCCGACCCTCGACCTCGACGAGAAGCGTGCGCTTCCCCTCGGTGGCAAGGGCCAGCGCGAGTGCGGCGGCCACCGTGGTCTTACCGGTTCCGCCCTTGCCGCTGACGACCTGGAGCCTGCTCACATATTCGAGCCTAACCAAACGGCCACCGGAGTACGCCGGAGGCTGTGGACAACGTGCGCGCGAGGCCTCGTGCGGCAGCGGATACAGTCGGCCCCATGACCAAGTGGGAATACGCAACCGTGCCACTGCTCGTCCACGCCACGAAGCAGATTCTGGACACCTGGGGCGAGGACGGCTGGGAGCTCGTCCAGGTCGTGCCCGGGCCGAACAACCCCGAGCAGCTGGTGGCCTACCTGAAGCGGGAGAAGCAGTGAGCGCGGTCGAGACGAAGCTGGCCGAGCTCGGCCTGACCCTGCCGGAGGTCGTCCCGCCGCTCGCCGCGTACCAGCCGGCCGTGCTCAGCGGTGTGTACGTCTACACCGCCGGCCAGCTCCCGATGGTGGACGGCAAGCTTCCGGTCACCGGCAAGGTGGGCGCCGAGGTCACGCCCGAGGAGGCCAAGGATCTCGCCCGCACCTGTGCGCTGAACGCCCTCGCCGCGGTCAAGTCCGTCGTGGGTGACCTGGACCGCATCGCGCGCGTGGTGAAGGTCGTCGGCTTCGTCGCCTCGGCCTCGGACTTCACCGGCCAGCCGGGTGTCCTCAACGGAGCGAGCGAACTCCTGGGCGCGGTCCTGGGCGACAAGGGCGTGCACGCGCGCAGCGCGGTGGGCGTGGCGGTGCTGCCGCTGGACGCGCCGGTGGAGGTCGAGGTGCAGGTGGAGCTGGTGCCGTAACGGCGCCGGGTACATCTCGAACATCAGCCCACCCCGGGATACCCTCCGCCCATGGCAAACGGGCAGTGGTATCCCCAGGAGTGGCCGGCCCTGATCCGCGCCCTCGCGGAAGGAACCCTCACCCCGGTCACCCCGAGGCGCGCGGCCACCGTCATGCTCCTGAAGGACACCGACGCCGGCCCCGCCGTCCACATGCTGCGCAGACGCGCCTCCATGGCCTTCGCCGGAGGCGCGTACGCGTATCCGGGCGGCGGAGTCGACCCGCGCGACGACGACCACCACATCCGCTGGGCGGGCCCCACGCGCGCGTGGTGGGCGGACAGACTCGGCGTCGACGAGACCACGGCGGCTCAGGCGATCGTCTGCGCGGCGGTCCGGGAGACGTACGAGGAGGCAGGCGTCCTTCTCGCCGGCCCCACCCCCGACTCGGTCGTCGGTGACACCACCGGCGACGACTGGGAGGCGGACCGTGCCGCCCTGGTCGCCCGGGACCTGTCCTTCGCGGAGTTCCTGGAGCGCCGCGGCCTGGTCCTGCGGTCGGATCTGCTGGGCGCCTGGACCCGCTGGATCACCCCGGAGTTCGAACCCCGCCGCTATGACACCTGGTTCTTCGTGGCCGCCCTCCCCGAGGGCCAGCGCACCCGGAACGTCTCCACGGAGGCCGACCGCACGGTGTGGACGGCACCGGCCGACGCCGCCGCGACGTACGACAAGGGCGAGCTGCTGATGATGCCGCCCACCATCGCGACCCTGCGTCAGCTGTCCCCGTACGCCACGGCCGCCGCGGCGCTCGCCGCCGCCCCCGAACGTGACATGACCCCTGTCCTGGCCAAGGCCCGCCTCGAGGACGACGAGATCGTGCTGTCCTGGCCGGGCCACGACGAGTTCACGAAGCACATCCCCACGGGCGGGGCCTGAAGCATGACGCACGCCAGAGCCCCTCGCACGAACCGGACCGCCACCCCGTACCCCCCGGAGGATCCCCTCGTATGACGGACGCAGCCGCCCTTCCCGGCCAGCCGAGGGGCGGGGACCCAATTCCTCGTGCGCCCCTCGCACTGCTTCGCAGGCTTCGGGACGCTGTGCCGGCCTCCGATCGGCGACCTGACGTGCTGCCCAGCCTGACGGGAGGAACCTCCGCATGACGGACGCAGCCGCCCTCCCCGGCCAGCCAAGGGGCGGGGTCCTCTCGGGCCCCGCCACCCCACGGGCCGTCAACGTCCTTGCGCCCAACGCCTCGGCGATGACCCTGGACGGCACCAACACGTGGATCCTGTCGGAGCCCGACTCCGAACTGGCCGTGGTGGTCGACCCGGGCCCACTGGACGAGAGCCACCTGCGCACCGTCCTCGACAGGGCCGAGAAGGCCGGCAAGCGCATCGCCCTGACCCTGCTGACGCACGGTCATCCCGACCACGCCGAAGGCGCCGCCCGTTTCGCCGAACTGACGGGCACGAACGTGCGGGCCCTGGACCCGGCGCTGCGGCTGGGTGACGAAGGGCTGGCCGCAGGGAATGTGGTCACGGTCGGCGGCCTGGAGCTGAGGGTCGTACCGACGCCCGGGCACACCTCGGACTCCCTGTGTTTCCATCTCCCGGCCGACCGGGCGGTCGTGACCGGCGACACGATCTTGGGCCGCGGCACGACGGTCGTGGCGCACCCCGACGGCCGCCTGGGCGACTATCTGGACTCCCTGCGACGGCTCAGGTCCCTCACCGTCGACGACGGCGTCCACACCGTCCTGCCGGGCCATGGACCGGTCCTGGAGGACGCCCAGGGCGCCGTCGAGTTCTATCTCGCCCACCGCGCCCACCGTCTCGCCCAGATCGAGACGGCCGTGGAGGACGGCTACCGCACGCCGCCGGAGGTCGTCGCCCATGTGTACGCGGACGTGGACCGTTCCCTGTGGCCCGCGGCGGAGTTGTCGGTACGGGCCCAGCTGGACTACCTGGAGGAGCACGGCCTCATCTAGGAGTTGGGCCGGGGCGCTTTGACGCCGTGCACGCGCGCGTACTCCTCGGCGAGCCACGGCCCGAGGTCGTCGACGTACGACGTGAGGATGTCAGGGTCGCCGGTCGGCTCGCAGCCGAGGACGGCGGCGGCACGCATCTGCTCCCCGCGCGCGGGGTAGTACGCGGCGAACGCCTCGGCCATTTCGGCCAGATCGCTCGTCCAGCCGTTCCAGCGCGGCATCACGAGCGTGAAGCCGGTGCGGACGAGGCGGCGGGACATGAGGCGTACGAGGGGCCGCCGGGCCTCGTCGGCGGAGTCGGCCGCGGCGATCTGCTCGCGCCAGCGGGGGAGCAGCGTCGCGAGGTCACCGTTGGTCTCGCGGGCGAGCAGCGAGTCGGGCCGGTAGCGCGGCAGGTACTCGGCGAGATCCTCGCCGAGCAGCGGCGTGCACAGGCATGCGACGAACCACCCCAGGCCGTACCGCTCCAGCTCGCTCAGCACCTGTGCCCGGCTGACCAGCAGGATCCCGACCCCGTCGACCTGCGGAAACTCCTTGTCGACCGCCTCACCCAGCGTCCGCGCCCCCTCCCGGTCCGCGTCACCGGGCTCCTCGCGCAGCACGGCGAGCAGATCCAGATCACTGCGCCCCACGCGCGCGGTGCCCCGCGGAATCGACCCGTAGAGGTACGCGCTGTCCAACCGCGCCCCGAAGAGATCGAGTACACGGTCCCGGGTGGCGGCGACGACCGGACGGAAGTCGGGCGGGACCCGCCCGAGAGTGCCCTCACGCTCGATGAAGCCGAGGGAGTCGAGCCCTCTGCGGGGAACGGCTGCGGCCATGGGGTCACTGTGCCCTGACGGAATCGCCGGGGCCGGTCGTTGACGTCGTCAACTGCGTGGCTACCGCGAACGCTTGGCGAGCCGCTCCACGTCCAGCAGGATCACCGCGCGCGCCTCGAGGCGGAGCCATCCGCGCTGGGCGAAGTCGGCGAGCGCCTTGTTGACCGTCTCGCGGGAGGCGCCGACCAGCTGGGCCAGCTCCTCCTGCGTGAGGTCGTGGACGACGTGGATGCCCTCCTCGGACTGCACGCCGAAGCGGCGGGAGAGGTCCAGCAGGGCGCGCGCGACACGGCCGGGGACGTCGGAGAAGACCAGGTCGGACATCTGGTCGTTGGTCTTGCGCAGCCGGCGGGCGACGGCGCGCAGCAGCGCGGTGGCCACCTCGGGGCGGGCGTTCAGCCAGGGCTGGAGGTCGCCGTGGCCCAGGCCCAGCAGCTTGACCTCGGTCAGCGCGGTGGCGGTCGCCGTGCGCGGGCCCGGGTCGAAGAGCGACAGTTCGCCGATGAGCTCGCCGGGGCCGACGACGGCCAGCATGTTCTCGCGGCCGTCGGGCGAGGTGCGGTGGAGCTTGACCTTGCCCTCGGTGACGACATAGAGCCGGTCGCCCGGGTCGCCCTCGTGGAACAGGGAGTCGCCACGTGCGAGGGTCACCTCACTCATGGAGGCGCGCAGCTCCGCGGACTGCTCGTCATCGAGCGCCGCGAAGAGCGGGTTGCGCCGCAGAACGTCGTCCACGAGTTCTCTCCTTGTCGACCTGCTCAGGGGATCACTCCCCCGCGTACCAGGGGACCGTGCTCCCCATTTTGCCGGACGGTCCAAACAGTGTGATCTGTCACAAGGATGCCGCACAGGTGTGCCGAGGTACGCGGCAGGGGTCCAATCGGGGGCCGATCTCCCGGGTCCGGGGCGGATGTCAGTGCCGGGCTTTAGGCTGGCCGGGTGTCCAAATCGCCGGTGAGAGCACAGGCCAAGGGGGCTGGACGGGTGGTTGTACGTCGGGATTCTGCTGTGGGCGAACAGATCCCCACCGGCGGAGAGAAAGCGACAAAAGTGACAAAGGAGCCTGTGGAGAAGCTTGCGAAAAAGAAGGCCGCGGTGAAGAAGGCGCCTTCGAAGCCTCAGAAGGCCCCGAAGCCTCCGAAGGACGAGTCCCGCACCGCCCTCGTCCGCCGAGCCCGCCGGATCAACCGCGAGCTCGCCGAGGTCTACCCGTACGCCCACCCCGAGCTGGACTTCGAGAACCCCTTCCAGCTCCTGGTGGCCACCGTGCTGTCCGCCCAGACCACCGACCTCCGCGTCAACCAGACCACCCCGGCGCTCTTCGCCAAGTACCCGACGCCCGAGGACCTTGCCACCGCCAACCCCGAGGAGGTCGAGGAGATCCTCCGCCCGACCGGCTTCTTCCGGGCCAAGACCAAGTCGGTGATGGGGCTGTCGAAGGCCCTCGTGGCGGACTTCGGCGGCGAGGTCCCCGGCAGGCTCGAAGACCTCGTGAAGCTCCCCGGCGTGGGCCGCAAGACCGCGTTCGTCGTGCTCGGCAACGCCTTCGGCCGCCCCGGCCTCACCGTGGACACGCACTTCCAGCGGCTGGTGCGGCGCTGGCAGTGGACCGACGCGACCGAGCCGGACAAGATCGAGGCCGCTGTCGCCGCGCTCTTCCCGAAGAGCGACTGGACGATGCTCTCGCACCACGTGATCTTCCACGGCCGGCGCATCTGCCACGCCCGCAAGCCCGCCTGCGGCGCCTGCCCCATCGCCCCGCTCTGCCCGGCGTACGGCGAGGGCGAGACGGACCCGGAGAAGGCGAAGAAGCTGCTCAAGTACGAGAAGGGCGGCTTCCCGGGCCAGCGCCTGAAGCCTCCGCAGGCGTATCTGGACGCGGGCGGCAAGCCGGCGCCGCCGCTGGCGGCCGGATGAGTCCTCAGGAACGATCTCGGTGCCGTCCCGCGTTGGGCAGTGCAGGACGACGGGGGTGGCGATGACGCGCGCAAGCGATACACAGGGCGGCTCGGTGGCGCTCAGCAAGGAGGGCCTGCCCGGCTGGCTCGATCCGGTGGTGCGCGCGGTGGAGACGGTGCAGCCGCTCCAGCTGAGCCGCTTCCTGCCGCCGGAGAACGGCGCGGGGCGCCAGTCCGCCGTACTGATCCTGTTCGGCGAGGGCGAGCGCGGTCCCGAGCTGCTGCTGATGGAGCGGGCGAGTTCGCTGCGCTCGCACGCCGGGCAGCCGTCCTTCCCGGGCGGTGCCCTCGACCCCGAGGACGGCGACCCGAAGACCGACGGGCCGCTGCGGGCCGCTCTCCGCGAGGCCGAGGAGGAGACCGGCCTTGACCCGGGCGGCGTCCAGCTCTTCGGCGTGCTGCCCAAGCTGTACATCCCGGTCAGCAGCTTCGTCGTGACCCCGGTGCTGGGCTGGTGGCGCGAGCCGAGCCCGGTCGATGTGGTCGATCCGAACGAGACCGCGCGCGTCTTCACCGTTCCCGTGGCGGATCTCACGGATCCCGCCCACCGCGCCACCACCGTTCACCCCAGCGGCCACCGAGGACCGGCATTTCTGGTCGAATCGGCCCTGGTGTGGGGGTTCACGGCGGGGATCATCGACCGCCTGCTGCACTACGCGGGCTGGGAGCGACCATGGGACCGAGAGAAGCAGGTCCCGCTCGACTGGCGGTCATGACAAGGTGGGCGCCGTGTTGTGTCTACCCGGGGGGAACGCTGTGTTCGATCGCCGCTGCGCGGCAGGGTGGACCCCCGAAGCCGACTGTGGGGACCGCGAAGTGATGAGGCGAGGCTAGAAGCGGTGAACGTGCTGGACATCCTGTTGCTGGTCGCCGCCGTGTGGTTCGCGATCGTCGGCTATCGCCAGGGCTTCGTCGTCGGCATCCTGTCGGTGATCGGCTTCCTGGGCGGCGGTCTCGTCGCGGTCTATGTGCTGCCCGTCATCTGGGACGCGCTGACCGACAACGCCGAGGTCGGCACCACCGCCGCCGTCGTCGCGGTTGTCGTCGTCATCGTCTGCGCCTCCGTCGGCCAGGCGCTCACCACCCACCTCGGCAACAAGCTGCGCCGGTACATCACCTGGTCCCCGGCCCGCGCGCTGGACGCGACCGGCGGAGCGCTCGTCAACGTCTTGGCGATGCTCCTGGTCGCTTGGCTCATCGGCTCCGCCCTCGCGCAGACCACGCTGCCCACGCTGGGCAAGGAGGTCCGCAACTCCAAGGTGCTGCTGGGGGTGTCGGAGGCCCTGCCCACCCAGGCCGACACCTGGTTCAAGGACTTCACCTCGGTCCTCGCGCAGAACGGCTTCCCGCAGGTCTTCAGCCCGTTCTCGAACGAGCCGATCAAGGAGGTCGCGCCCCCGGACCCGGCCCTCGCGGGCAGCCCCGTCGCCGCCCGCGCCCAGCGCTCCATCGTCAAGGTCATGGGCACCGCCGAGAGTTGCGGCAAGGTCCTCGAAGGCACCGGCTTCGTCTTCTCCGACCGCCGCGTCATGACCAACGCGCATGTCGTCGGCGGCGTCGACGAGCCCACCATCCAGATAGGCGGCGAGGGCAGGAAGTACGACGCGACGGTCGTCCTCTACGACTGGGAGCGCGACATCGCCGTACTCGACGTACCCGATCTGGACGCTCCGGCGCTCAAGTTCACCACCGAGGACGCCGGCAGCGGGGACAGCGCGATCGTCGCCGGCTTCCCGGAGAACGGGGCGTACGACGTGCGGTCCGCGCGGGTCCGCGGGCGCATCACGGCCAGCGGTGCGGACATCTACCACCGCGGCACCGTCAGCCGCGACGTCTACTCCCTGTACGCGACCGTCCGCCAGGGCAACTCCGGTGGCCCGCTGCTCACCCCCGAAGGCCAGGTGTACGGCGTGGTCTTCGCCAAGTCCCTCGACGACGCCGAGACGGGGTACGCGCTCACCGCGGACGAGATCCAGGAGGACATCGCCAAGGGGCGCACCGCGAACCAGCGGGTGGACAGCGACGACTGCGCTCTGTAGGCCGTACGGAGCTCAGCCGCGCGTATGACGCAGCCGCACGGAGACCCAGCGGGCCCGGCGGCGCAGGATGTGCGGGATGCCCACGCGGAGGTCGGTGCCCGGCAGCTGCGGGGTGCCTCGCTGGTGAGAGCTCAGGGCGTTGCCCGAGCGTCGATTGCGTGCCGCGTCACTGTAGTCGTGCGTCCAGCCCATACCCGGACGTGTGCCCCTGCCCCAAGGTCGATAACCGCCCCCACGCCCCCCAATTGGCTTATGCGCCAGGCATTTGGCTGTTCGTAGGACGGTTGTTCCGAACGGGCGACACGGCCCGCGTCGACACGGTCACCGATCGGGTTCGGGATCCTTCAGCCAGCTGATCAGTTCGGTCGAGAAGGCCACCGGATCCTCCTCGTGCGGGAAGTGCCCGAGCCCGTCGAACAGGCGCCAGCGGTACGGCGCTTCGACGTACTCTCCGGAGCCGGCCGCGCTGCGGGTCCGCAGCACCGGGTCCAGGGAGCCGTGGAGATGGAGTGTCGGGACCCGTACGGGCCGCTTCATCCGCCGGTTGAACTGGACGCCGTCCAGACGGGCGAGGGACCGCACCATCCACCGGTACGGCTCGATCGAGCAGTGCGCGGTCGACGGGATGCACATGGCGCGTTGGTACGTCTCCACCGCCTTGTCGTCCGGCAGGCTCGGCCCGGACCAGTCCCGCATCAGCCGGGCGACGAGCGCCCCGTCGTCCGCGACGAGCTGCCGCTCCGGGATCCAGGGCCGCTGGAACCCCCAGATGTACGAACCCGCGGCCGTCTGCCGGACGTCGGAGAGCATCGCGGCCCGCCAGCGCCGCGGATGCGGCATCGAGGTGACCGCGAGCCGCCGTACGAGCTTCGGGCGCATCACGGCCGCCGTCCACGCCATATAGCCGCCCAGGTCGTGCCCGACGAGCGCGGCGTCCGGCTCGCCGAGCGACCGTACGACGCCCGTGATGTCGAGGGCGAGGTTGCCCGGGTCGTAACCCCGGGGCGTACGGTCGCTGCCGCCGACGCCCCGCAGGTCCATCGCGACGGCCCGGAACCCGGCGTCGGCGAGCGCGACGAGCTGGTGCCGCCAGGTCCACCAGAACTGCGGAAAGCCGTGCAGCAACAGCACCAGCGGCCCGTCGCCCATCTCGGCGATGTGGAAGCGCGCGCCATTGGCGGCCACTTCCCTGTGTGTCCAGGGACCGTCCGGCCGTACGACAGAGGCGGGCTGCGCCGAAGGGTCGGTCATGACGACGAGCGTGCCACAGCTTCGATGGCCTCCGGGACCCGGTCCTGCGGCAGTTCGGCACGCGGGTGCGGCTTGGCCTTCTGCAGGACGACCGCCGTCTCCTTCACGGAGGCCGCGACCTTCTGTGGGCCCTTGCCCTTCTTGGCCTTCTTCGCGAACACGACGCCGACCAGCGCCAGGACGAGCGCGATCAGCACGTTCGCCGCGAAGGACAGCAGGAAGCAGACCGCGAGATTCCAGTCGCTCCAGGTCCGGATGCCGTACGCCAGCGCGAAGTTCAGCATCGGCAGGGAGAACACCAGCACGCCGGCGGCCACCGAGAACGCGCCGCCGCTCATCGCCCCGCGCTTGACGTCCTGCTTGAGCTGCGCCTTGGCCAGCGCGATCTCGTCGTGCACCAGCGCGGACATCTCGGTGGTCGCCGAGGCGAACAGCTGGCCGATGCTGCGTTCGGTACCGACCGGGCTGCCGTCGGGTGCGCTCATCGCGGTCTCCCTCTCCTGCCTGACTTCTTTTCGACGGTCATTTTGTACCGTCCCGTCAGATCATGCCGGACCGTCGTCCTCGTCGCCTGCCCCGGTCGTCACTTCGGCATGCCCGTGCCGTTCTCCGCGGTCATCAACTCGGCGATCCGGCGGTGCTCGGCGGCCTTGCGCTCATAGATGCCGGCCATCCGCAGGTGGTACGCCGGGTCGTCCTCCTCGTAGATGTCCGGGATGCCGTCGAGGTCGTCGTCGCGCTCCTCGTCCTCGCACATCTTGCGGTACTTGGCGTTCCGCACCTTCAGCAGGACGGTCGCCAGACCCGCCGAGATGAGCGAGCCCAGCAGCACGGCGGCCTTGATCTCGCCGGTCAGCCCCGCGTCGCCGTCGAAGGCCAGCTCGCCGATCAGCAGCGAGACGGTGAACCCGATCCCGGCCAGCGAGGCCACCGCGAACACGTCAGGCCAGGCGAGGTCGTCGCTGAGCGAGGCCCTGGTGAAACGTGCCGTCAGCCACGTGCCCCCGAAGATGCCGAGCGCCTTGCCGACGACCAGACCCAGGACCACGCCGAGCGTCTCCGGCTGGGCGAATACGTGGCCCAGGGCGCCCCCCGAAAGGGAGACACCGGCGCTGAACAGCGCGAACAGCGGCACGGCGAGGCCCGCCGACAGCGGCCGTACGAGGTGCTCGATGCGCTCGCCGGGGGAGTGGTCCTCGCCCTCGTGGCGGTGGCAGCGCAGCATCAGGCCCATCGCGACGCCCGCGATCGTGGCGTGGATGCCGCTGTTGTACATCAGCCCCCAGATGACGAGGCCGAGCGGGACGTAGATGTACCAACCGCGTACGCCCTTGCGCAGCAGCAGCCAGAAGACGAGCAGGCCGGCGACGGCACCGCCGAGCGCGGCGAAGTCGATGGTGTCGGTGAAGAAGACCGCGATGATCAGGATCGCGAACAGGTCGTCGACGACGGCGAGGGTCAGCAGGAAGGCACGCAGGGCGCTCGGCAGGGACGTACCGATGACCGCGAGCACCGCCAGCGCGAACGCGATGTCGGTGGCGGTGGGCACGGCCCAGCCCTCCAGCGAGCCGCCGCCGGTGACGTTGGTGAGGGTGTAGACGAGCGCCGGTACGGCCATCCCGCACAGGGCCGCGACGACGGGGAGCACGGCGGCCTTGGGGTCGCGCAGATCACCGGCGACCAGCTCACGCTTGAGCTCGATACCGGCGACGAAGAAGAAGATCGCGAGCAGTCCGTCGGCCGCCCAGTGCGCGATGGAGAGGTTCAGGCCGAGCGCTTCCGGGCCGAGGTGGTAGTGGCTGACGCTTTCGTAGCTGTCGTGCAGCGCCGGTACGTTCGCCCAGATCAGCGCGGCGATCGCGGCGAGGAGCAGCAGCACACCGCCGACCGTCTCGGCGCGCAGGGCGTCCGCCACGAAGGTTCGCTCGGGCAGGGACAGACGTCCGAAAACCTTGCGGTTGCTGGCGTTTTCCCTGTTGCGGGCGGGCGCGGCCACGAGGAGACCTCCGGTCGGTGGGCAGGACGGAACACATGCCGACCAGACTTCCCGGCGCACCTTGATTCGTTGTTACGTTCTTGACGGTTTGCTTAGCTTACCTAAGATGCGGCCGGGCTCGTCGGGGGATCTTCACGTTAATCGCAAAAGGGGCACCCGGCGCGCTTGTCGCCGGGTGCCCCTGAGGGCGTTCTTCAGTCCTCTGCCTCGCTCAGTCCTCGCTCGGCGCCGCCGGAAGCTTCGCCTGGATGAGGTCCATGACCGTCGAGTCGGTCAGCGTGGTGACATCGCCGAGCTGACGGTTCTCCGCCACGTCCCGCAGCAGACGGCGCATGATCTTGCCGGAGCGGGTCTTCGGCAGTTCCGCGACCGGCAGGATCCGCTTCGGCTTGGCGATGGGGCCGAGGGCGGCGCTGACGTGGCTCTGCAGGTCGGCGACGAGGTTCTCGGTCTCCGACGCCGTGCCGCGCAGGATCACGAAGGCGACGATGGCCTGCCCGGTCGTCTCGTCGGCCGCACCGACGACGGCCGCCTCCGCGACCGACGGGTGCGAGACGAGCGCCGACTCCACCTCGGTCGTGGAGATGTTGTGCCCGGACACGAGCATGACGTCGTCCACCCGGCCGAGCAGCCAGATGTCGCCGTCGTCGTCCTTCTTCGCCCCGTCACCGGCGAAGTACTTGCCCTCGAACCGCGACCAGTACGTGTCCAGGAACCTCTGGTCGTCACCCCAGATGGTGCGCAGCATCGACGGCCACGGCTCGGTGAGCACCAGATAGCCACCGCCGCCGTTGGGCACCTCCCGCGCCTCGTCGTCGACGACGGTCGCGGAGATACCGGGCAGCGGGACCTGAGCGGAACCCGGCTTGGTCTCCGTGACGCCCGGCAGCGGCGAGATCATCATCGCGCCGGTCTCGGTCTGCCACCAGGTGTCCACGATCGGCGTCCGGTCGGACCCGATGTGCTTGCGGTACCAGATCCAGGCCTCGGGGTTGATGGGCTCACCGACCGAGCCGAGGACACGGAGGGAGGAGAGATCGAACTTCGCGGGGATGTCGTCGCCCCACTTCATGAACGTACGGATCGCGGTCGGCGCCGTGTAGAGGATCGTCACCCCGTACTTCTGCACGATCTCCCAGAACCGCCCCTGGTGCGGGGTGTCCGGCGTGCCCTCGTACATCACCTGGGTCGCGCCGTTGGCCAGCGGCCCGTAGACGATGTACGAGTGCCCGGTGACCCAGCCGACGTCGGCCGTGCACCAGTACACGTCCGTCTCCGGCTTGAGGTCGAAGACGGCGTGGTGGGTGTACGCGGCCTGCGTGAGGTAGCCGCCCGAGGTGTGCAGGATGCCCTTCGGCTTACCCGTCGTACCGGACGTGTAGAGGATGAACAGCGGCTGCTCGGCCTCGAAGGGTTCCGGCGTGTGCTCGGCGGACTGCCGATCGACGATCTCGTGCCACCACACGTCCAACTCGTCGTTCCAGGCGACCTCCTGGCCCGTACGGCGGACCACGAGCACATGCTCGACATTGCCCGCCTTGGTGATCGCCTCGTCGACGGCCGGCTTCAGCGCGGACGGCTTGCCGCGCCGGTAGCCGCCGTCGGACGTGATGACGACCTTGGCGTCCGCGTCCTGGATACGGGTCGCGAGCGCGTCCGCCGAGAAACCGCCGAAGACCACGGAGTGCGCTGCGCCGATCCGGGCGCACGCCAGCATCGCGATCGCGGTCTCGGGGATCATCGGCATATAGACGGCGACCCGGTCGCCCTTGCGCACGCCCAGCTCCAGCAGGGCTCCCGCGGCCTTGGAGACCTCGTCCTTCAGCTCGGCGTAGGTGATGGCGCGGCTGTCGCCGGGCTCCCCCTCGAAGTGGATGGCGACCCGGTCGCCGTGCCCCGCCTCGACATGCCGGTCGACGCAGTTGTACGCGACGTTCAGCTCGCCGTCCTTGAACCACTTGGCGAACGGCGGGTTCGACCAGTCCAGTGTCTCGGTCGGCTCCTTGGCCCAGGTCAGCCGCCGGGCCTGCGTGGCCCAGAAGCCGAGCCGGTCAGCCTTGGCCTGTTCGTACGCCTCTGCCGTGACGTTGGCGTTCGAGGCCAGGTCAGCGGGCGGCGCGAAGCGTCGCTCCTCTTTCAAGAGGTTGGCCAGGCTTTCGTTGCTCACGACATCTCCCTTTCCCAGGGTGTCCGTTGTGTCCCAGGCCACAGCTCATCAGACCGGGGGGCCCGATGACAAGGGTCGACCGGAAATTGGTTTAGACCTGTCGATCCGGTTCCGTAGCGGTCTTCTGGTGGCCGGGGTCATCCCTTCCCACGGACGGCGGAGCCGGCGAGTTCAGATGGTGTAACGCCTCTCACATCGCTGGTCACGCCGATACGTCCGCCGCGCCCACCCAGCCGAACACCTCGCCCCCGTCCGACTCGGCGAGCAGGTACGCCTGCGCCTCACCCACGTGGAAGTACATCCCGTGCAACTCCAGCGAGCCCTCGCGCAGCGCGCGGGTCACCGACTCGTGGGCGCGCAGGTGCTCCAACTGCTGGACCACATTGGTCAGGCAGAGCTGCTCGACCGCGTCGGCGGGCCGGCGTCCGGCCAGCCGGGCCCAGGGGCGGCTGTCGTCGGCCATCCGCTCCAGGCTGGGTACCCCGTGCCGCAGCCACCGCTTGAGCGGCGTCTGGACGTCACCGGACTCGGAGTCGAGCAGCGCCTGCATGGCTCCGCACCCGGAGTGCCCGCACACCGTGATGGACCGCACCTTCAGCACCTCCACCGCGTACTCGATCGCGGCCGCCACCGAGTCGTCCCCGCTCTCCTGACCGGGGGGCGGCACGAGGTTGCCCACATTGCGCACCACGAACAGATCGCCCGGACCACTGGAGGTGATCATCGACGTGACCAGCCGTGAGTCGGCGCAGGTGAGGAAGAGCTGAACCGGCTGCTGTCCCTCGCGCGCCAGCCGGGCCAGCTCGCCCCGCACCAGCGGCGCGGTGTTGCGGTGGAACGCGTCGATGCCACGGGCCAGTTCATGACTGCTGGGCCCGATCTCGGCCGTTTCGGCGAGGCCGGTCGGCTGCCCGTCGGGCATGGCCGCGGACCGCGGGGGTTCGCACTGGTGGTTGCGCCACGGTGTCCAGGGACGGCAACGGCAGCCGGCGTGCTCACCGTTACCGGTGCCGACGGGCTCGGCGATCCGGACCCCGGTGCGACGGCCGCTCACCTCGGCGGTGCCGCCGTGCGCGGTGTGCGCGTTCTGCCAGTCCTGCAGTGACTCGTACGCCGCATGGTCCATGAAGGAGCCGTCCAACTCGACGACGACATGGGCCCCTTCGGGCACGAGATGCAGGGCACGGCTGAGCCTCGGCACCGCGAGGAACGTCAACTGCCCTCGTACATGGACGTGATGGACTCCTTCCTTCTCTTCGTGCGTGATGCGTGTGCGGGTGAGGCGATGCAGGGCGACGGCGACGGCCACGGCGATCCCCAGCGCCACGCCCTCCAGGACGCCGAGGAGCACCACGCCGAGTGTGGTGACGGCGTACACCAGCACTTCTCGGTGGCGGGTCACCGTGCGGATGTGGTGCAGGGACACCATCTGGATGCCGACGGCCATCACCAGGGCGGCGAGCGAGGCGAGCGGGATGAGCTCCAGGATCGGGACCATCAGCAGCGCGGCGACTACTACGAAAACGCCGTGCAGCATCGTGGAGTTCCGGCTCACGGCACCGGATTGGACATTCGCCGCGCTGCGCACCGCGACCCCGGTGACCGGCAGTCCGCCGAGCGTGCCCGAGACGATATTGGCGGCGCCCTGGCCGCGCAGCTCCCGGTCGAGGTCGGCGCGTGGCACGGGCGGCGCCTGAGTCCGGGCGGCGGCCAGCTTGTCCACGGCCACCGCGGACAGCAGCGACTCCACTCCGCCGACCAGGGTGATGGTCAGGACGGCGGCGACGATCCCGAGCACCGGGCCTTCCGGCAGCCCGGCCAGGGCGTGACTGCTCCACGAGGGCAGATCGACCCGGGGCAGCCGCAACCCGGCGAGAGCGGCCACCGCCGTCGCCGTCGCCACCGCGGCGAGGGGCGCCGGCAGCAGTCGTACGACTCGCCCCACCGGGCCCGGAATCCGTGGCCAGACCAGCAGCACGGCCAGCGTCAGGGCGCTCATGGACAGGGCGGTGGGATGCGGGTCGGCCAGCTGGGAGGGCAGTTCGCGCACGTTGTCGACGACCGAGCTGTGCGGGGTGCCGCCGAGGACGATGTGCAGTTGGGCGACGGCGATGGTGGCGCCGATGCCGGCCAGCATGCCGTGCACGATGGCGGGGCTCACGGCGAGCGCGGAGCGCGCCACGCGCAGGAAGCCCAGGCCGAGTTGGGCGAGACCGGCGAGCACGGTGATGGCGCAGGTCGTACGCCAGCCGTAGCGCTGGATGAGATCGGCGGTGACCACCGTCAGGCCGGCCGCGGGGCCGCTGACCTGGAGCGGGGCGCCGCCGAGGCGTCCGGCGACGAGCCCGCCCACGGCGGCGGCGACCAGTCCGGCCTGGAGGGGCGCGCCGGTGGCGAGGGCGATGCCGAGGGACAGGGGCAGAGCGATCAGGAAGACCGCGATCGAGGCCGACACATCGGCGCCCGCGATACGGAAGCGGCGCCGGGACGGCGGAGGGCTGTGGGGCTCGTGCTCGGGCCGGGGGGAATCGGATGGGCGGGTGGGGACGCAGGCTGACATGGTTCCCGTCTCCTCCGGGGCAGCGCGGTCGCGGATCTGGTGGTCCTCCGCTCGGTGGCGGGGGGTCGGGTCGCGGCCGTGGGTCACGGCGTGCAGCGGCGGGATGAATCAACGCTCGGTAAATGGATCGTAATGGAGAGTAAAGGGCGAGCATAGATTTTTCGAGCAAATGGGCTAATGCATAACTCTCATGAGTGAAGCGATCTTTTTATCGGCTTGTCGTATTAATTCCTTCTCTGCCCCGTGCGACCTTGGCGCCACTGTCGGCCCTTCCCGGCACATCACCCGAGATCGACTCATCAGCGTTGGCCTGAGAGAAGGAAAGGTGGGCGGAGTATGGCCGCCACCCAGAGGATCGCCGCCGGCGCCGTGGCCGCCGCGGCCTGTGCCGCCTCCCTCGCCGGTTGTACGGCGGAGGACACAGGTCCCCAGGGCGCAGAACAAGGAGCCCCCGGCCCGCAGCAGGCAGCGGCGGCGCCCAAGAGCGTGGTCCGTCTGATCGGTGACGGCTCCACCTCGTACACCGGAGCCCAGCCGCATCTGCCCAGACCCGAACGCCTGAAGCCCGGTCAGAAACCCCCGCAGTTCGTCGTGTTCTCCTGGGACGGCGCGGGCGAGGACAGCCAGAAGCTGTTCTCCCACTTCCGCAGGGTCGCCAAGCAGAACGACGCGACGATGACGTACTTCCTCAGCGGCGTGTACATGCTGCCCGAGGGGAAGCGCGACCTGTACAGACCTCCGCAGCACGCGCCCGGCCGCTCCGACATCGGCTTCAACGACGACCGCGGCATCGCCGACACCGCCAAGCAACTGCGCCTGGCATGGCTGGAGGGCAATGAGATCGGCACCCACTTCAACGGTCACTTCTGCGGCAGCGGAGGCGGGGTCGGCGAGTGGTCGGTCGAGGAATGGAAGGACGAGATCGCCCAGGCGAAACGATTCGTGAAGTCCTGGAAGACCAACACCGGCATGCGAAAGGCGGCCCCACTGCCCTTCGACTACGACAAGGAACTCATCGGCGCCCGCACACCCTGTCTGGAAGGCCAGGAGAACTTCATGAAAGCGGCCCGCGACCTGGGCTTCCGCTATGACACCAGCGGCGTCAACGACCAGGTCTGGCCGAAGAAGAAGCTGGGCCTGTGGGACCTGTCGATGCAGCTCGTGCCGTTCCCCGGGCACACCTACGAACAGCTCACCATGGACTACAACTTCATGGTCAACCAGTCCGGCACCACCACCCAGGGCGACCCGGACAAGTACGACTACTGGGGCGACCAGATGCGGGACGGCCTGCTCAAGGGTTTCTACCGGGCCTACGACGGCAACCGCGCACCCCTGATCATCGGCAACCACTTCGAGTCCTGGAACGGCGGCACCTATATGCGGGCCGTCCAGGAGGTCATCGAGGAGGTGTGCACCAAGCCCGAGGTGCGCTGTGTCTCCTTCCGGCAACTGGCCGACTGGCTGGACGCCCAGGACCCCATGACGCTGCGCAAGCTGCGCACCCTGAAGGTCGGCGAGGCCCCGAAGCAGGGCTGGGCGTCCTTCCTGTCCGCCCGCCCGGCCCCGGCCCCGAAGGGCGCGCCCGGAGCACCGGCCGACCAGCGGTAGGAACCGTCACGCGGGGGTGCCGACACCCTCGCCGAGCACGAAGCCGGGGTCGATCTGCGCGGCCAGGTCGACCCCGAGGCGTTCATTGCCCCAGGACTCGGCGTTCTTCAGATGGAAGTGGACCATCTGACGCGTATAGCGCTCCCAGTCGCGCAACTCGTACGTCGCGTCGGCGGCCGTCCGCAGCAGGCGCAAGGCGCGGCGGCTCGCGTCCTCCAAGAACTCGAACCGGGGTGGCCGGCCCTTCTCCATGGCCCGCACCCAGTCCGAGTACCCCACCGACACCAGCAGGTCGTCCCCGACTTCGGCGCGCAGGAAGTCGAGGTCCTCCTGGCCGTGCACCTTGTTGCCGACGACCTGCAGGACGACCCCGAAGTCGGCGGCGTACTCCTTGTACTGGCGATAGACGGAGACCCCCCTCCGGGTCGGTTCGGCGACGAGGAACGTGATGTCGAAGCGGGTGAACAGCCCGGAGGCGAAGGAGTCCGAGCCCGCCGTCATGTCGACCACGACATACTCGTCACGGCCGTCCACCAGGTGGTTCAGGCACAGCTCCACCGCTCCGGTCTTGGAGTGGTAGCAGGCGACCCCCAGGTCGGCGTCCGTGAAGGGGCCCGTGACCATCAAACGGACGGCGCCGCCGTCGAGTTCCACCGGCCGGGCGCAGGCGTCGTACACCGGATTGTTCTCGCGGACCCGCAGCAGCCGTGAGCCCTCCCCGGGCGGCGTCGTCTTGGTCATCGTCCCGGCGGAGGTGATGCGGGGGTTGGTGCCGCGCAGATAGTCCTTGATCATCGACAGCCGGTCGCCCATCGCGGGCAGCTCGCCCGCCTCCGTCTCGTCCAGGCCGAGCGCGACCCCGAGGTGCTGGTTGATGTCCGCGTCGATCGCGACGACCGGTGCGCCGTCGGCCGCGAGATGACGGATGAACAGGGAGGACAGCGTGGTCTTGCCACTGCCGCCCTTCCCGACGAAAGCAATTTTCATGTTCACGAAGGGTAGTGCGACGATAGCTGTACGTGGCAGACGGGCGTGAAGAAGACCACTCCATCGTGGGGTGCGCGCCCGGTGTGGCTAGTGTCGTACTCATGAGTACGACAGGTGCGACCGCCGATCCGCTCGCGGCCCTGGGCTCGCTGCCCGGAGTGGCCGAGTCCGTGGAGTCCGTGCGCAAGGCCGTGGACCGGGTCTACGGCCACCGGATCATGCGGCGTCGCAGCAACGAGATCACTTCCGAGGCGGCGTTGCGTGGTGCCCGCGGCTCCGGGGCGCTGTCCGGTGCCGACTGGGCCCTCGAAGAGGTGCGCCGGCGCACCGACTTCAGCGGCGACGACGAGGCCCGCACGATGGGTGCGGCCCTCAGGCTGACCGCAGAGGCGGGCCAACTGCTGTCCGTCTGGCGCCAGTCACCCCTGCGTGTGCTGGCCCGGCTGCATCTGGTGGCGGCGGCGAGCGACTCCGACGAGGTCGGGCGGCCCCGCCAGGAGGGCGAGCCGGTCGACGAGCCGCTGGTCGAACTGCCGCTGCCGAGCGCGGCTGAAGTGTCGGGGCGGCTGGACGGCCTGTCCGAGCTGATCATCGCGGGGAGTTCCGCACCCGCACTGGTCACGGCCGCGGTCGTGCACGGGGAACTCCTCGCGCTGCGGCCCTTCGCCTCCCACAACGGCCTGGTCGCGCGCACGGCCGCGCGCATCGTCCTGGTCGGCAGCGGCCTCGACCCGAAGTCGGTCTGTCCGGCGGAGGTCGGCCACGCGGAACTGGGCCGCGCGGCCTATCTGGCGGCGCTCGACGGCTACGTCTCCGGCACTCCGGAGGGCATGGCCGCCTGGATCGCCCACTGCGGCAGGGCGGTCGAGCTGGGGGCGCGAGAGTCGACGGCGGTGTGCGAGGCGCTGCAGCGCGGGGCGGCGTAGCAGGCGAATTGCGGGGTCGGCGCGGCAGTAAGAATGCAGTGAGAAAAGGCGCATGAAAAAGCCCCCCGAAGGGGGCTTGAAGGGTTGCGGCGGTACGAGTCCTCGTACCGCCGCTGGCATGTCCACCGGGGTACCAAGCGTCCTCGATGTATTGCCCATCAGGTCGGGACTTCGCCCGTCCCTGGTGCGGCTGGCCCGTAATCGACGGGTCGACGTCGCGTGGGTGCCCGGTGTCCATGCTCGGTCCGTGGGGCCAAATGCGTTATTAAGGTGATCCTCTCGGATGTCCTTGGTCTCGCGGGCCGTTGACTCCTTTGTACTCCAGGACCCGGGCAAGCGGAAGTGGTGGCTGCACTTCTTTACTTTTATGTCCAAAGGCGTACTAAACGGTCACCGATATGTCGAAGCACGCGCGCGTGGCGGCAACGGAGCAGGTCAGGCAGCTGTGGTTCGACGCCGGCTGGCATACCAGACGAGGCCCGCGGTGGCCGCCGCGGCCCCTATGGCGGCTGCCGCGACGAGCGCCGGACGCGACGGCACGGAGAGGGTGGGCATCCGCTGCTTGAGCCGTACCGGGCGGTGGAAGTCCAGAATCGGCCACCCGCGCGCGAGTGCTTCACGGCGCAGTGTGCGGTCGGGGTTCACGACATGGGGATGGCCGACCGCCTGAAGCATCGGCAGATCGGTCGCCGAGTCGCTGTAGGCGAAGCAGCGCGCGAGGTCGTACCCCTCGGATTCGGCCAGTTCCCTGACCGCCTCGGCCTTCGTCGGACCGTAGGCGTAGTACTCCACCTCTCCGGTGAAGCAGCCGTCGTCGCCCACGACCATGCGGGTGGCGACCACCCGGTCCGCGCCGAGCAGTTCGCCGATGGGCTCGACCACCTCGGCACCAGACGTGGACACGATCACGACGTCCCGCCCTGCGGTGTGGTGCTCCTCGATGAGGGAGGCGGCCTCGTCGTAGATGATCGGGTCGATGAGATCGTGAAGGGTCTCGGCCACGATCTCCTTCACCTGCTGGACGTTCCAGCCGCGGCACATCGCGGACAGGTACTTGCGCATCCGCTCCATCTGGTCGTGGTCGGCGCCGCCCGCGAGGAAGACGAACTGGGCATAGGCGGTGCGCAAGGCGGCCCTGCGGTTGATCAGCCCGCCTTGGTAGAACGACTTGCTGAAGGTGAGCGTGCTCGACTTCGCAATGACCGTCTTGTCCAGGTCAAAGAAGGCCGCTGTGCGGGGCAAGGAGTGGTTTTCCACAACCCTGAGCATAGGGGCAGCCCATTCGGCGTAAGGTGGGCGCGTGGGTTTGCCTGAGAGGGCTCTCGGGTACACCATGGAAGTCACGGATCGTTCGCGACCGTGCTAACCCGGTCCGGCTCCTCCCCCCCCGAGTCGGCCGTGGAGGCGACCCCCGCTCTCCCCCCCGGCGGGGGTCGTCGCATGTCCGGACGGGTTTTCCTCCTTCTGTACACGGCTGTAGGGCCATCGCGAGGCGACTTTCGGGAGCCCTTGGCATGCCCATGATATGTGACTGAGTGTAGTCGTTGGGCTGCTCTGTGGAAGTCGCACAGCGGGCAGTACAGGGGTCACCGGTATGGGTGACGGCGATATTCACAACCGTCGAGTTGTCCACAGTTATCGACCAAGATCCACACGATTTCCCGGTTCGCTGCACCGTGATTCCAGCGCGCCCCGACCGGGCCGACTTCATCGCCGGTTCCGGTTTGTCGGGCGTGTTTGGCCGGTTCCTATCGGCCGTTCATATGGAGGCCGGTTGCCGGTTCTTCACACGTTTGGGAATCGCGGGGCCCCAGGGGCTGCGCGAGAGGTGTGTCGCGGGTCCTGTGCGGGCCCGCGCGAAGGGGGATGGACATCGTGGCCGCAGCCGTCACACACGATCCGCAGCCCACCGCCGGAGGGCGACAGGGCGGACCGCTGATCGTCACGGAAGACGCCGATCTGCTGGACGACCTGCTGCGCCTGTGCGCGGCGGCCGGTGCCACACCCGAGGTGCACCACGGGGTGCCGGAGCCCAGAGGCCGCTGGGAGGCGGCGCCGCTGGTCCTCGTCGGGGACGACGCGGTGCGGCGGGTGCGCGGGGCCGCGCGCAGAAGGGGAGTCGTGCTCGTCGGCCGGGACCAGGACGACCCCGGCGTCTGGAAACGGGCCGTCGAGATCGGCGCCGACCATGTGCTGATGCTGCCCGATGGCGAGCAATGGCTGGTGGACCGCATCGCCGACGTGGCGGAGGGTGTCGGGCGGCCCGCGCTCACCGTGGGCGTCATCGGAGGCCGTGGCGGGGCCGGCGCGTCCACGCTCGCGTGCGCTCTCGCCGTCACCTCCGCACGGGAGGGGCTGCGCACACTCCTCGTCGACGCCGATCCGCTGGGCGGTGGACTCGACGTGCTCCTCGGTGGCGAGACCGCCGAGGGCCTGCGCTGGCCCGCCTTCGCCGCCTCGCGCGGGCGGGTCGGCGGCGGCGCCCTGGAGGAGTCGCTGCCGCGGCTGCACTCGCTGCGGGTGCTCAGCTGGGATCGCGGCGACCGTATCGCCGTCCCGCCGCAGGCCGTACGCGCGGTGCTCGCCGCCGCCCGACGCCGGGGCGGCACGGTCGTGGTCGATCTGCCCCGCCGTATCGACGACGGCGTCGCCGAGGTACTCGCGCAGCTCGACGTCGGGCTGCTCGTGGTGCCCGCCGAGCTGCGCGCGGTCGCTGCCGCCGGGCGGGTGGCCTCCGCCGTCGGCATGGTCCTGCGCGATCTGCGGGTGGCGGTGCGCGGACCGTACGCGCCCGGCCTCGACGACCGCGAGGTGGCCCGACTGCTCGGATTGCCGCTGGCCGGCGAAGTGCCCGTGGAATCCGTGCTGCTGCGTCCGCACGAGAGCAAGTCGCCGCCCGGGGCCTCCGGACGCGGACCGCTGGCGCGGTTCTGCAAGGGGTTCTGGGAGCGGGCGCTGATGGAGGCGAACGCCGCATGAACACCTTCTCCGGGCCGCTGCTCGACGGCGTGCGTCAGTGGCTGGCCGAAAGCGGTGCCGAGCCGACACCCGCGCGCGTGGCACAGGCGCTTCGGGAGCAGGGGCGGGTGCTGGGCGACGCCGAAGTTCTCGGCGCGGCCCGGCAGTTGCGGTCCGAGCTGGTCGGCAGCGGCCCATTGGAACCGCTGCTCGCCGACTCGTCGGTGACCGACGTCCTGGTGTCCGCCCCGGACCGGGTGTGGGTCGACCGGGGCGGCGGACTGGAGCTGACGGCGGTCTCCTTCACGGACGCGTCGGCCGTACGACGTCTTGCGCAGCGTCTGGCCGCGGTGGCCGGGCGGCGGCTGGACGACGCACGGCCGTGGGCGGACGCCAGGCTGCCCGAAGGGACACGGCTGCATGCGGTGCTGCCTCCGGTCGCCGTGGGCTGTGCCTGCCTGGCCCTTCGGGTCGTACGGCCCCGGGCCTTCACGCTCGACGAGCTGGTGACGGCGGGCACGGTGCCGCCTGGCGGGGACCGGGTGCTGCGGGCGCTGCTGGAAGCCCGGCTGTCCTTCCTGATCAGCGGCGGTACCGGCAGCGGCAAGACGACGCTGCTGAGCGCACTGCTGGGGCTCGTCGGCTCCGGCGAGCGGATCGTGCTCGCCGAGGACTCGGCGGAGCTGCGGCCCGACCATCCGCACGTAGTGCGGTTGGAGACACGGCCCGCCAATCAGGAGGGCGCGGGCCTCGTCACCCTCGAGGACCTCGTGCGGCAGGCCCTGCGGATGCGACCCGATCGGCTCGTCGTGGGGGAGGTGCGCGGGCCCGAAGTGGTCCATCTGCTGGCCGCGTTGAACACCGGCCACGAGGGCGGCTGCGGGACCGTCCACGCCAACGCGGCCGCGGACGTGCCGACCCGGCTGGAAGCGCTCGGCACGGCGGCCGGGCTCGACCGGGCCGCCCTGCACAGCCAGTTGGCGGCCGCTCTGGCGGTCGTACTGCATCTCGTGCGCGACCGGGCCGGGCGGCGGCGGATCGCCGAGGTCCATGTGCTGGAGCGGGACCCGTCCGGGCTGGTGCGGACGGTGCCGGCGCTGCGGTGGGGCGAGGAGGCCTTTGTGCGGGAGCGGGGGTGGGGGCGGTTGCGGGAGTTGCTGGGGGTTCCGGCGGACGAGTGCGGTGCCGGGGAGCGGAGGAGTGGTCGGGATGGGTGAGCTGTCGTCGGGGGCTGCTGTGGCGTGTGCCGGGGCCGTCGTCTGGCTGATGGGTGGATGGCACTCCGGGGCGCGGCGGGCGGAGTTGCTGCTCGCGGGTGGCGGGGTGGTGGGGACCGGTCCACCCGCGTGGCGGGATGCGGTCGGCCGGCTGCGGCGGCTCCGCGGGCGGCTGCGGGTCGAGTGGTGGGCACCGGCCGCCGGGCTGGTGCTGGCGGTGCTGGGTGCGTCGGTGCTGCCGCTCGTCGCGGGGGCCGCCGGAGTGCCTTTGCTGCGGCGGCTGCGGCTGGCCGCGGAGGCGCGGCGGGCGCGGGAGCGGCGCGCGGACGGGGTGATCGCGTTGTGCGCGGCGCTCGCCGGGGAGGTGCGGGCCGGGCGGCAGCCGGGTGAGGCACTCCTGTGTGCGGCGCGCGACTCCGGCGGGCTCGGGGGCGCGCAGGCGGCGGTGCTGGCTGCGGCGAGGTTCGGCGGGGACGTGCCGGGTGCGCTGGCGGGCGCGGCACGGCAGCCGGGGGCCGAGGGACTGCTGGGGCTCGCGGCCTGCTGGCGAGTGGCCGTGGACCAGGGGGCGGGGCTTGCGGCGGGGCTCGACCGGCTTGAGGCGGCGCTGCGCGCGGAGTGGGACCAACGGGCCGATCTGCGAGCCCAGTTGGCCGGCGCCCGCTCCACGGCGGTGATGCTCGCCGCGCTGCCGGCCTTCGGGCTCGGCCTCGGGACGGCTCTCGGTGCCGACCCGCTGCATGTCCTGCTGCACACCGGGGCCGGGTTCGGGTGCCTGGTGGTCGGGGGGCTGCTGGAGGTGGTGGGGGTGTGGTGGGTTGCCCGGATTGTGCGAGGGGCGGAGGTGATGTGAAGGCGGGGGTGGTGTGAGGGGTGACGGCGAATGCGTGGATGCCCGGCGCTGAACTCGGTGGGAATCGGCCTGGATTGGCCGGGGTCGGTCGGGATCAGTCGAGATAGATCGAGATGGGTCGGTATCGGTCGGGATCGAGAGAAGGAGGCGGAGTGAGTGCGGAAGTTTTCCACAGGGTGGGGGCGGCTCTGGGGGCCGTGCTGGTGCTCGGGTGGGTGGTGCGGTGGGTCGGGGCGGTACGGCGTGAGCGGAGGGTGCGGCGGCGGGTCGCCGAGTTGCTGGGGCTGGAGGTGGCTTCCGCGGGGCTGCACGTCGATGTGCGGGGCGCCGTGCGGCGGTGGGCTCCGGTGGCGGGGGTTCTGGGCGCCGGGTGGGCTGTCGTCGGCGGGGTCGCCGGGATCGTCGTGGGGCTGGTCGGTGCGGTCGGGCTGTGGCGGTGGCGTCGTCGGCAGGAGGGCGCTGGGCGGGGCGAGGCAATCGACGTCGGTGAGGCGGCGCGTCAACTCCCGCTCGCGGCCGACCTGCTGGCGGCCTGCATTGCCGCCGGCGCCGGTCCGGTGATCGCCGCACAGGCTGTCGGCGAGGCCCTGGGAGGCCCCGTGGGGGAAGCGCTGGCGCGGGGTGCGGCGGAGGTGCGGCTCGGCCGTGAACCCGGTGAGGCCTGGCGGAGGCTGGCCTCGTTGCCGGGGGCCGGGGCGCTGGCGCGGCTGCTGGAGCGGGCCGACGTGTCCGGGATCCCGGCGGCCGGACCCGTCGCCCACCTCGCGGCGCAGGCCCGCGCCGACTGGGCCCGTAGCGCGACCACACGGGCCAGACGGGCGGCCGTCATGGTCACCGTTCCGGTGGGCCTGTGCTTTCTGCCCGCCTTCATCGCGGTCGGTGTGCTGCCCGTGGTGATCGGGCTCGCGGGCGGGGTGCTGGGAGGGGGTGGTGGATGACGGTACGGCGCGTGTGAAGGACGTACGACCAACAGCGAGAGAGCAACAGAACCGAACCTTACGGGGGTTGAGATGTACAAGGCGGTATGGGCGCGGCTGCGTGCCCTGATGTGCGGGGCGCGGGCGGCGCGGAGGGACGCGGGGATGGTCACCTCCGAGTACGCGATGGGAATCGTCGCGGCGGTGGCGTTCGCGGTGGTCCTCTACAAGGTGGTCACGAGCGGGCAGGTCGACGCCGAGCTGCAGGCCATCGTGAAACGGGCGCTCGATGCGGGGATGTGAGCGGGACGGGGACCGGGGATTCGTCACGGCGGAGTCGGCCGTGGTGCTACCGGTGATGGTGATGGTCGCGATGGCGTTGGTGGGGCTGCTGCTCGCCGTGGTCGCCCAGATCCAGTGTGTGGACGCGGCCAGGGCGGGCGCCCGCGCGGCGGCCCGCCAGGATCCGGCCGACGCGGTCGTGGAAGTGACCCGCGAGGCGGCACCCCGCGGCGCGAAGGTCACGCTCAGCCGGGAGGGGGACCAGGTTCGCGTGGCGGTCGTGGCGAAGCCACCGGCGCTGGACGGGTTGCCTTTCGAAGTACGGGAGGAGGCCGTGGCGTTGGCGGAGGACAGTGTGGGGGAGTTGAGGGCCGGGGGCGTGATGGACGACTTCGGTCTTCGCCGGGGCTTCTCGGCCGTCCGGTGTTCCGAGCGGGGTACCGCCGTCCGGTGTTCCGACCGTGGCCCCGCCGACCGGTATTCCGACCGCGGGTCCGCCACCGTCTGGACCGTCGGTGCGATCGCCGTGCTGTGTGTGGTGTTCGGCGTCGTCCTCGCCCTGGGACAGGCCGTCGTGACCCGGCATCGTGCGGCGGGCGCCGCGGACCTCGCCGCGCTGGCGGCGGCCGACCACTGGGCGGAGGGCGGCACCGCGGCCTGCGCCCGGGCGGACCGGGTGGCGAGAGCCCAGGGCACGCGGCTGGTGCGGTGCGATGTCGTGGGCGAGATCTCGGACGTGACGGCGAGATCGGGCCGGGGCCCGTTCGCGGCGGAGGTCAGGGCACGGGCGGCACCTGCGGAGACGGTGCCGCGGGATCCTGGACCGGCTCCCGGGACGGACCGTTCCTCGGGTCCTGGATCGGACCCGGGACCGGCTCCTGGACCGGACCATGCGCCTGCTCCTGGACCGGATCGTGCGACGGTTCCTGGACCGGATCGTGTGCCGGCTCCTGGGCCGGATCAGGGACCCGCTCCCTCGCCGGCTCCTCCTCCGCCTTCTCCTGCGCCTTCTCCTCCGGAGCCCCCCGCAGCAACACCGTGAGCAGGCGTACCGCGCCCCTCTTGTGCAACGGATCGTTCCCGTTGCCGCACTTGGGGGACTGGATGCAGGACGGGCACCCGGCGTCGCACTCGCAGGACGCGATGGCCTGTCGGGTGGCCGTCAGCCAGGAGCGGGCGGTGTGGAAGGCGCGTTCCGCGAAGCCGGCGCCGCCCGGGTGGCCGTCGTAGACGAAGACCGTCGGCAGGAGCGTGTCGGGGTGCAGCGGGACGGAGACGCCGCCGATGTCCCAGCGGTCGCAGGTCGCGAAGAGGGGCAGCATGCCGATCGACGCGTGCTCGGCGGCGTGCAGGGCGCCGCCGAGGATCTCCGGGTTGATCCGGGCGGCGTCCAGTTGGTCCTCGGTGACCGTCCACCACACGGCACGCGTGCGCAGCGTACGAGGAGGGAGGTCGAGCTTCGTCTCGCCCAGCACTTCACCGGTGATGACACGTCGACGCAGGAAGGAGACGACTTGGTTGGTGACCTCGACGGAGCCGTAGCAGAGGCGGCCGTCGCCCCAGGGGATCTCGACGTCCGTCTCCAGGACGGAGATCGACGTCGTGTCGCGGGCGACCGTCGTGTACGGCGGGTTGGCCTCCTCGACCAGGGCGACCGAGTCGTCCAGGTCCAGTGAGCGGACCAGGTAGGTACGGCCCTGGTGGAGGTGGACGGCGCCCTCGTGCGCGGTCGTGTGGGCGGCGCCCGCGTCCACCGTGCCGAGCAGCCGTCCGGTGCCGGACTCGACGATCTGCACCGGCTGGCCGCCGCCTCCCCGGAGGTCGGTCAGGTCGGCGGCCCGTTCGCGGCGGGTCCAGTGCCACGCCTTGGTCCGGCGGCGCAGCAGCTTCGCGGCCTCCAGCTGCGGCAGCAGGTTCTCGGTCTCGGGGCCGAACAGCTCCAGGTCGTCGTCGGTCAGCGGCAGTTCCGCCGCTGCCGCGCACAGGTGCGGGGCCAGGACGTACGGGTTGTCCGGGTCGAGGACGGTCGACTCGACCGGCTGGTCGAACAGGGCCTCGGGGTGGTGGACGAGGAAGGTGTCCAGGGGGTCGTCGCGGGCTACGAGGACGGCGAGGGCCCCCTGCCCGGAGCGGCCCGCGCGGCCCGCCTGCTGCCACAGGGACGCGCGTGTGCCCGGGTAGCCGGCGATGAGGACCGCGTCCAACCCGGAGACGTCGATGCCGAGTTCGAGGGCGGTGGTCGCGGCGAGACCGAGGAGTTCGCCGGAGTGCAGGGCCTGTTCGAGGGCGCGGCGTTCCTCGGGGAGGTAGCCGCCGCGGTAGGCGGCCACGCGCCGGGCGAGGGAGCGGTCCACCTCGGCCAGCCGCTCCTGGGCGATCACCGAGATCAGCTCGGCGCCGCGCCGGGAGCGTACGAAGGCCACCGTGCGCACGCCCTGGACGGCGAGGTCGGTCAGCAGATCGGCCGTCTCGGCGGTGGCGGTGCGGCGGACCGGTGCGCCCTTCTCGCCCTGGAGCTCGGTGAGCGGGGGCTCCCACAGGGCGAAGACCAGTTCGCCGCGCGGGGAGGCGTCGTCGGCGACCTCGACGACCGGGAGGCCGGTGAGGCGGCGGGCGGCGACCGACGGCTCGGCGGCGGTCGCGGAGGCCAGCAGGAACACGGGCGAGGCGCCGTACCGCGCGCACAGGCGGCGCAGCCGGCGCAGTACCTGGGCGACATGGGAGCCGAAGACGCCGCGGTAGGTGTGGCACTCGTCGATGACGACGTACTTCAGCGACTTCAGGAAGGAGGACCAGCGGGGGTGGGACGGGAGTATGCCGCGATGCAGCATGTCCGGGTTGGTGAGGACGTAGTTGGCGTACTGACGGATCCACTCGCGTTCCTCGAACGGCGTATCGCCGTCGTAGACCGCAGGCCGGACCGAATTGCCCAGCGGTTGTGAAAGTTCCTTCACAGATCGTCGCTGATCCGCCGCCAGGGCCTTCGTGGGGGCCAGGTAGAGGGCGGTGGTGCCGCGGCCGTTCGGCGCCTCGGAACCGTCCAGGAGGGTCGACAGGACCGGGACCAGATAGGCCAGGGACTTGCCGGACGCGGTGCCGGTCGCGACGACCACCGAGTCGCCGTCCAGGGCGTGCTCGGCCGCTCGGGCCTGGTGGGCCCAGGGATGCTCGATGCCCGCTGCCTGCACGGCCGCGATGACCTCGGCACGGATCCGGTCGGGCCAGACGGCATGGCGACCCTCGCGCGGGGGCAAGTGCTCCGTATGAGTGATGCGCGAAGCCCGGCTCGGCCCCGCGGCGAGCCGGCCCAGGATCGTGCCCGGAGCGAGGCGCGAGGCGGGGTCCGTCGAGGGTCGATCGGATCGGTGATTCTTGGCCATCGGCACCGAGTGTGTCACTGGCGTGACGGACAATGGGACCAAGGCGTCGTGCACGCCTGCCGTAAGTGATTGAATGCCATCGCGGCTGGCGAACCGTCCCGGGCCCTGCCGAGGTGTCCCGAGGGGCGACCGCTCGATAGCAAGGTGCTGGAGGATCCGTGGACCTGTCCCTGTCGACCGAGACCGTCGGCGATCGCACGATCGTCAAGGTCGGTGGCGAAATCGACGTTTATACCGCGCCCAAGCTGCGCGAGCAGCTCGTCGAGCTGGTGAATGACGGGAGTTTCCACCTCGTCGTCGACATGGAGGGCGTGGACTTCCTCGACTCCACCGGTCTCGGCGTGCTGGTCGGCGGCCTGAAGCGGGTGCGTGCCCATGAGGGCTCGCTGCGCCTGGTCTGCAACCAGGAGCGCATTTTGAAGATCTTCCGCATCACCGGTCTCACCAAGGTGTTCCCGATCCACACCTCGGTCGAGGAAGCGGTGGCGGCCACAGACTGACCGCCGCGCCCGGGCCAGTGATCAGTCGTCCGTGCCCGGGACGGAAGAATTTCATGAGGGGGTCCGGGCTATCGGCAGCCCGGTCCCCCGACAGCACGCCCGAAGTTCCGAGGGGGATGCATGGCCACCGTTGAACTCCGCTTCAGCGCGCTGCCCGAGCACGTCAGGACCGCCCGACTGGTGGCGGCAGCGGTGGCGCGCAGGGCCGGAGTGGACGAGGCCGTCCTCGACGAGGTCAGACTCGCTGTCGGCGAGGCCTGCACCCGTGCCGTCGGACTGCACCAGAGCGGCGGCATCACGGCGCCGGTCAAAGTGCTGCTGATCGAGGAGGAGAAGCAGTTCTCCATCGAGGTCGGTGACGAGGCGCCGCGTTCGGCTCCCGGGGATCGCGCGCCCGGTGGCGCCGCCGAGGATCCCGATGCGGAGACCGAGGAGGACGAGATGGGCCTCGCGGTCATCAGCGGCCTCGTCGACGACGTGGAGGTCACCGCCGGCGAGCACGGCGGGTTGATCCGTATGACCTGGCCGACCACGCCGCCGACCGCGGTGCTCCCCTGAGTCCCACCACGCTTCACCACCAAGGGCCCTGCTGAGCAGGGCCCTTGGTGTTTTCTGCCGCAGCGCGGGCAATTCGTGAAGGAATTCACGATCATTCACCCGATAATTTGATCAAGCGTCAATGCAGGCGTCAATGCCTTTGAGGCATTACCGCTTTCGGGTTGTGTGGCGTGACGTCGATCATTTGCTGAAGAGCATGTGAAGGCTAATTCCGTTTACCGCGCACTGTTTTGATCAGGTCCGGGTACCTAGAATCCGTCCACATCTTGAGCTCAGCACAGGCGTCAAGGAGGACGAATGGCGGGGCTTTCTACCCCTCATCAGTTTGACCAACCCACTACCTTCGCAGCCGCGGTCCTGACCGACGACAACCGCATCCTCGTGATGGTCATCGGGGTCGTCGCGCTCGCGGCTCTCGTGGTCGCAGGTGTCCTGGTGCGCCAGGTACTCGCGGCCGGCGAAGGTACCGACAGCATGAAGGAGATCGCAACAGCCATCCAGGAGGGCGCGAACGCCTATCTGGCCCGGCAGCTGCGCACGCTCGGCGTTTTCGCCGTCGTCGTGTTCTTCCTGCTCATGCTGCTACCCGCGGACGACTGGAATCAGCGCGCCGGCCGATCGGTGTTCTTCTTGATCGGCGCGGCGTTCTCGGCAGCCACCGGATATATCGGTATGTGGCTCGCCGTACGGAGCAATGTGCGAGTCGCCGCCGCCGCGCGCGAGGCGACCCCGGCGGAGGGTGAGCCGGAAAAGGATCTCACCGCCGTCTCGCACAAAGCCATGAAGATCGCTTTCCGCACGGGCGGCGTCGTCGGCATGTTCACAGTGGGGCTCGGTCTGCTGGGCGCCTCCTGTGTGGTGCTGGTGTACGCGGCCGACGCGCCGAAGGTGCTTGAGGGATTCGGCCTCGGGGCCGCCCTCATCGCCATGTTCATGCGTGTCGGCGGCGGCATCTTCACCAAGGCCGCCGACGTCGGCGCCGACCTGGTCGGCAAGGTCGAGAAGGGCATTCCGGAGGACGATCCGCGCAATGCCGCGACCATCGCCGACAACGTGGGCGACAACGTCGGCGACTGCGCGGGCATGGCGGCCGACCTCTTCGAGTCGTACGCCGTGACGCTCGTCGCCGCGCTGATCCTCGGCTCGGCCGCCTTCGGCGACGCCGGACTCGGCTTCCCGCTGCTCGTGCCCGCGATCGGCGTGATCACGGCCATGATCGGCATCTTCGCCGTGGCACCCCGCCGCTCCGACCGCAGCGGCATGACGGCGATCAACCGCGGCTTCTTCATCTCCGCGGTGATCTCGCTCGTACTGGTCGCGATCGCCGTCTTCATCTATCTGCCGTCGTCGTACGCCGAACTCGACGGCGTCACCGACGCGACCATCGCCGCCAAGGACGGCGATCCACGGATCCTCGCGCTCGTAGCGGTGGCGATCGGCATCGTGCTCGCCGCTGTCATCCAGCAGCTGACCGGCTACTTCACCGAGACGACCCGTCGTCCGGTGCGAGACATCGGCAAGACCTCGCTGACCGGCCCGGCCACCGTCGTCCTCGCCGGTATCTCCCTCGGCCTCGAATCGGCCGTCTACACCGCCCTGTTGATCGGACTCGGCGTGTACGGAGCGTTCCTGCTCGGCGGTACGTCGATCATGCTGGCGCTGTTCGCGGTGGCGCTCGCCGGCACCGGCCTGCTCACCACGGTCGGTGTGATCGTCGCGATGGACACCTTCGGTCCGGTCTCCGACAACGCGCAGGGCATCGCCGAGATGTCCGGTGACGTGACGGGCGCCGGCGCGCAGGTGCTCACCGACCTGGACGCGGTCGGCAACACCACCAAGGCCATCACCAAGGGCATCGCCATCGCCACCGCGGTCCTCGCGGCATCGGCGCTCTTCGGGTCGTACCGTGACGCGATCACGACCGGCGCGCGGGACGTCGGCGAGAAACTCACCGGCGAGGGCGCGCCGCTGAACCTGATGATGGACATCTCGCAGCCCAACAACCTCGTCGGTCTCATCGCGGGCGCCGCGGTCGTCTTCCTCTTCTCGGGGCTGGCGATCAACGCGGTGTCGCGGTCGGCGGGATCCGTGGTCTACGAGGTGCGGCGGCAGTTCCGTGAACGGCCCGGGATCATGGACTACACGGAGAAGCCGGAGTACGGCAAGGTCGTCGACATCTGCACCAGGGACGCCCTGAGGGAACTCACGACGCCCGGACTGCTGGCGGTCATGGCGCCCATCGCCATCGGGTTCACGCTCGGCGTCGGCGCGCTCGGCGCGTTCCTCGCGGGCGCGATCGGCACCGGCACGCTGATGGCGGTGTTCCTCGCCAACTCCGGTGGCGCCTGGGACAACGCCAAGAAGCTCGTCGAGGACGGTCACCACGGAGGCAAGGGCAGCGAGGCCCACGCCGCCACGGTGATCGGCGACACCGTCGGCGACCCCTTCAAGGACACCGCGGGGCCCGCGATCAACCCGCTGCTGAAGGTCATGAACCTGGTGGCACTGCTGATCGCGCCCGCGGTCATCAAGTTCAGTTACGGCGAGGACAAGAGCGTCGGTGTCCGCATCGCGATCGCGGTCCTCTCGCTGGTGGTGATCATCGGCGCGGTCTATGTCTCCAAACGGCGTGGCATCGCCGTGGGTGACGAAGGCAACGCCGAAAGGGTGGCCAAGCCGGCCGATCCCGCGGTGGTTTCGTAGGCGGTCTTACGACGCCCAGCTCACGGGGCGGGCGGGCGGCGCGCATTGACGCGTCGTCCGCCCGCCCCGTGCGTGTTCACGCCCGGTGCCGTGACCCTTCTCTCTCTGGTGTAAATCGCATGAAAAGGGTTTTTGGTGGACCTTCGGCGTGCAGTCGTCGCCCATCCGGCGTGTATGTTCCGGGGCCGAGAGCCATGGAAGGGACCAAACCGGTGAACAAGAAGCTCGCGGCCGCACTGTCCGGCGGTGCGGTACTGGTACTGGCGCTGTCGGCATGCAGCGGCGACGAGGGCAACGAGGAGCTCGACGCCTGGGCCAAGAAGATCTGCAACACGGCCACGGCGCCGAACGCGAAGATCGCCGCTGCCGACGCCGCGATCAACAAGGTGGCCACGGACAGCGAGCCCGAGGAGCTCCAGAAGGTCGATTCCAAGTCATTCGGAGACCTTGCCGATGGCTTCAAGGAGCGGGCGACCCACCTTCAGGACGCCGGAGCGCCTCCGGGTGTCGACGACGGTGCGACGAAGCAGCAGGACGCCGTCAAGAAGCTCAACGCCGTCTCCACGGCCTACGCCGATCTGAAGAAGCAGGTCGACGCGCTGAACACGAAGGACCAGGCGAAGTTCGCGTCCGGACTGAACGAGCTGTCGGACGGGATGAAGGACGTGGTGACCCTGCGCAAGAACGCGGTCGCCGCGCTCAAGCAGCTGGAAGAGGGCGACGCCAAGGAGTCTCTGGTCAAGCAGGAGAGCTGCAAGAAGGCGGCCGCCTCGGCCTCGGCCACGGACAGCTGAGGCACCACCGCGTCCGGACGCAGAGCCTCCGCGCTCATCGCCGCGCCACCACGGCCCCACCCAGAGCCCTTGCGGTCCGGTGCGGGTCACAATGAGGGCGTGAGTAACTCCAGCCTGTCCTCGCTGCCCTCCATCGACCGCCCCGAGATCACCTCCCGCCTCCGGGACGCCCTGCTCGCGGCTTCCTTCACCGCCGACGGACTGCTCGAGCTGCTCGGTGCGCCCGCGTACGCGGCGCTCGCACGGAGCGAAACCGTGCCCGCGCTCCGGGCGACCCGCGGCGACACGCCGCTGGAGATGCTCGTACGGCTGTTCCTGTTGCAGCAGCCCGTGCCGCACGCGCGCGTGACGGACGTTCTGCCGCTCGCGGAGTGCCTGGAGAGCGGGTGGCTGCTGTCCATCGGCGGGGACGAGGTGGCGGCCACCGTGGATGTACGGCCGTACGGCGGGCCCGGTGGCGAGGACTGGTTCATCGTGTCCGACCTGGGGTGCGCGGTCGGCGGGGCCGGTGGGATCGGCAGCCGGGACGAGGGCGTCGTCCTGGGCGTGGGGGGCGCCTCCACGACCCTGGCCGGCATCACCGTACGTACGCCCGTCTCCGCCGCCCTCGACCTCGGCACCGGCTCCGGGATCCAGGCGCTGCACGCCGTGCAGCACGCCACGCGCGTGACGGCGACCGACGTCAACCCGCGCGCGTTGCACATCACCGCGCTCACGCTGGCGCTGTCGGGTGCCCCCGGGGCAGACCTCCGGGAGGGCTCGCTGTTCGAGCCGGTCCGGGACGGTGAGACGTACGACCTGATCGTGTCGAACCCGCCGTTCGTGATCTCGCCGGGTGCGCGGCTGACCTACCGGGACGGCGGGATGGGCGGGGACGATCTGTGCCGCTCGCTCGTTCAGGGGGCGGGGGAACGGCTGCGGGAGGGCGGGTTCGCGCAGTTCCTCGCCAACTGGCAGCACGTGGAGGGGGAGGACTGGCAGGACAGGATCAGGTCGTGGGTGCCGCGCGGGTGCGATGCGTGGATCGTGCAGCGCGAGGTGCAGGACGTCACGCAGTACGCGGAGCTGTGGCTCAGGGACGCCGGCGATCACCGGGGCGACCCGGCCGATTACCAGGCGCGGTACGACGCGTGGCTGGACGAGTTCGAGGCGCGCAAGGTGAAGGCGGTCGGCTTCGGCTGGATCACGCTGCGCAGGACGGGCACGGCCGTGCCCTCGGTGACGGTCGAGGAGTGGCCGCATCCGGTCGAACAGCCGCTCGGTGAGACGGTCCGGGCGCACTTCGGCCGCCTCGACTTCCTGCGCACGCACGACGACGCCGACCTGCTCGAAGGCCACTTCCGGCTCGGCGCCGAAATCGTCCAGGAACAGGTCGGGCTGCCCGGCGCCGAGGACCCGGAGCACGTGGTGCTGCGCCAGCACCGCGGGATGCGCCGGGCCACCAAGGTGGACACGGTCGGCGCGGGCTTCGCGGGCGTCTGCGACGGCACGCTGAGCGCGGGCCGCATCCTGGATGCCATCGCCCAACTGATGGGCGAGGACCCCGTCTTGCTGCGCGACCGCACGCCCGCGCAGATCCGGCTGCTGGTGGAACAGGGATTCCTCGATCCGGCGTAGGGACGAGGCCTGCGGTCGGTGGGCACGTATTCGCTCCGGCGCCGAATGGAATGAGCCAGAAGAAGGGCAGCGACAACTCGATCAAGTTGTGCCGCGACAAAATCGAGTCGACCTGGGAACCCGGTTCGGAGCCGGTCGGGATCGGGCCGAGACCGGTCAACGGTCGGCCTCGGTTGATCCACAGCCGCGCCGGTCCCTCGTTCACCTGAGGTTCGCCGGGTCGCCGTCCGCACGTGTCAGCCTCCCGGCACTGGGCACGCGTGAACGGGAGAAAAGGGGCACGAAGAGCCATGGAGAGCGGACCGGCGATCTTCGCGGGTGTGGTGTTCGCCCTGTTCGGCGGCGGGCTGCTGGTGTGGACGGCGGTGCGCGTACGACACCGCGAACCCGTCGCCCACGGTGTGAGCCCCGTCGCATCGGTGACCCTCGCGACCATCGCCGCGGTGATCGCGCTGATTCTGGGAACGTGGTGCTTCACCCGCGTCTGAGAACCGCCCGGGGACAGGGACTTCGATAATTAGGAGGTCATCCTCCGGATAGGTTCGAAAAGGCCGGTGGGCACTCCGGGCGGCAGGAATGGCGGGAGTCGGGTTACCGTTCGAGTGGCCGTTGCGGGCTTTTCCCGTTTGACACGGGGGCGGGATGTACCGTCACACTCCGCAGCGTCAGCATGACCCGACCCCGGGAACCAAGGCCTGGGGAGTGACCCCAGCGTCGACCGGAGAGAAGAGCGAAGTTGTCCCCGACCAGCGACACCGCACACGGCGGCCGCCGACTCGTCATCGTCGAGTCGCCTGCCAAGGCGAAGACGATCAAGGGCTATCTCGGCCCCGGCTATGTCGTCGAAGCGAGCGTCGGGCACATCCGCGACCTCCCCAACGGCGCCGCGGAGGTGCCGGAGAAGTACACCGGCGAGGTCCGCCGCCTCGGTGTGGACGTCGAGCACGACTTCGAGCCGATCTATGTCGTCAACGCCGACAAGAGGGCCCAGGTCAAGAAGCTCAAGGATCTGCTGAAGGACTCCGACGAGCTCTACCTCGCCACCGATGAGGACCGCGAGGGCGAGGCCATCGCCTGGCACCTCCAGGAGGTGCTCAAGCCCAAGGTCCCGGTCAAGCGGATGGTCTTCCACGAGATCACCAAGGCCGCGATCCAGGCCGCCGTCGCCAACCCGCGCGAGCTCAACCAGAAGCTCGTCGACGCCCAGGAGACCCGCCGCATCCTCGACCGTCTCTACGGCTACGAGGTCTCGCCGGTCCTGTGGAAGAAGGTCATGCCGCGCCTGTCGGCCGGCCGTGTCCAGTCGGTCGCCACCCGGCTCGTGGTGGAGCGGGAACGCGAGCGCATCGCGTTTCGTTCTGCTGAGTACTGGGACCTGACGGGCACCTTCGCGACCGGCCGCGCCGGGGATTCGTCGGACCCGTCGTCGCTGGTCGCCCGCCTCCAGACCGTCGACGGCAGGCGGGTCGCGCAGGGCCGCGACTTCGACTCCCTGGGACAACTCAAGAGCGCGAACATCCTCCACCTCGACGAGGCGAACGCCCGCGCCCTGGCCGCCGCCCTGGAGCAGACGCAGTTCGCCGTCCGGTCCGTCGAGTCCAAGCCGTACCGCCGCTCGCCGTACGCCCCGTTCCGTACGACGACGCTGCAGCAGGAAGCCAGCCGCAAGCTCGGCTTCGGCGCCAAGGCCACGATGCAGATCGCGCAGAAGCTGTACGAGAACGGCTACATCACGTACATGCGTACGGACTCCACGACGCTGAGCGACACCGCCATCGGGGCGGCCCGCGCCCAGGTCACGCAGCTGTACGGCGCCGACTACCTGCCGTCGTCCCCGCGGACGTACGCCGGGAAGGTCAAGAACGCGCAGGAGGCGCACGAGGCGATCCGCCCCTCCGGAGACCGCTTCCGCACGCCTGCCGAGACCGGACTGACCGGCGACCAGTTCAAGCTGTACGAGCTGATCTGGAAGCGGACCGTCGCCTCCCAGATGAAGGACGCGACCGGTAACTCCGTCACGGTGAAGATCGGTGGCACCGCGTCCGACGGCCGGGACGTCGAGTTCAGCGCGTCCGGCAAGACGATCACCTTCCACGGCTTCCTGAAGGCGTACGTCGAGGGCGCCGACGACCCGAACGCCGAGCTGGACGACCGCGAGCGCCGCCTGCCCCAGGTGCGCGAGGGCGACGGGCTCAGCGCCGAGGAGATCACGGTCGACGGGCACGCCACCAAGCCCCCGGCCCGCTACACCGAGGCCAGCCTGGTCAAGGAGCTCGAAGAGCGCGAGATCGGCCGCCCGTCGACGTACGCGTCGATCATCGGCACGATCCTCGACCGCGGCTATGTGTTCAAGAAGGGCACGGCACTCGTCCCGTCCTTCCTGTCCTTCGCCGTGGTCAACCTCCTGGAGAAGCACTTCGGGCGGCTCGTCGACTACGACTTCACCGCCAAGATGGAGGACGACCTCGACCGCATCGCGCGCGGCGAGGCGCAGGCCGTGCCGTGGCTGAGGCGGTTCTACTTCGGCGAGGGCGACGCGGTCGGCGCCGCCGAAGCCGGGAACGGCGACGGGGACCACCTCGGCGGCCTCAAGGAGCTGGTGACCGACCTGGGCGCGATCGACGCACGCGAGGTGTCGTCGTTCCCCGTGGGCAACGACATCGTGCTGCGGGTCGGGCGCTACGGCCCGTACATCGAGCGCGGCGAGAAGGACACCGAGCAGCATCAGCGCGCGGACGTGCCCGAGGACCTCGCCCCGGACGAACTGTCCGTCGAACTCGCGGAGGAGCTGCTCGCCAAGCCGAGCGGGGACTTCGAGCTGGGTGCCGACCCGGAGACGGGCCACCAGATCATCGCCAAGGACGGCCGCTACGGCCCGTACGTCACCGAGGTGCTCCCCGAGGGCACCCCGAAGACCGGCAAGAACGCCGTCAAGCCGCGTACGGCCTCGCTGTTCAAGTCGATGTCTCTCGACACGGTGACGCTCGAGGACGCGCTGAAGCTGATGTCGCTGCCGCGTGTCGTCGGCAAGGATGCCGAGGGCCAGGAGATCACCGCGCAGAACGGGCGCTACGGGCCGTACCTGAAGAAGGGCACGGACTCGCGTTCGCTGCAGTCGGAGGATCAGCTCTTCACGATCACCCTCGAAGAAGCACTGGCGATCTACGCCCAGCCCAAGCAGCGCGGCCGGGCCGCCGCCAAGCCGCCGCTGAAGGAGCTGGGCGAGGACCCGGTCAGCGGGCAGCCCGTCGTCGTCAAGGACGGCCGCTTCGGGCCGTACGTCACCGACGGCGAGACCAACGCGACCCTGCGGTCCGGCGACAGCGTCGAGGAGATCACCCCGGAGCGCGGCTTCGAGCTGCTCGCCGAGAAGCGGGCGAAGGCGCCCGCCAAGAAGATGGCGAAGAAGACGGCCGCGAAGAAGGCCCCGGCGAAGAAGGCTCCGGCCAAGAAGACGGCTGCCAAGAAGACCGCGGCGAAGAAGACAACGACGACGGCGAAGAAGACGGCCGCGAAGACGGCGCCGGCCAAGAAGGCGACGGCTTCGAACTCGGCGGCGTCTTCGGTGGAGGACTGATTCGGTGGAGGACTGAGGCTCACCGCGCGTCGTGTGAGCGTCCGCATCTTCACTTCTGGTTCGCAAAAGGCGCGCCCCGGCAACGCTTTGGTGTCGGGGCGTGCGCACGTTCGGACGGGCGCGACGGGCTGTCGGTGGCTGCCGATAGGCTGAATGCATGACCCGAGCCGAGCAGCCAACGGCCCCTCACCCGGCCCCCGACGACACCCTGGTAGCGGATTCCCGCGAGCGTGCCGTCCGCGCTCTGCTGCGCCAACCGCAGCTCAAGCGCTTGTGGAGCGCGCACCTCGTGGGCGGAGTCGGTGATGCGCTCGCGCTGCTGGTGCTGGTCGTCCTCGCCCTCCAGGTGGCCATCGCCGAGGGCTCGTTCGGCGGCGGCTACCGGGGCGTGGCGTTCGCAGTGGCGACCGTCTTCGCCGTGCGCATCCTCGCGACGCTGCTCTTCGGAGCCGTGCTGCTGGGCCCGCTCACCTCGCTGACGTCCCAGGACGGTCCCCTCGACCGCCGCTGGACGATGGTCGGTGCGGACGGGCTGCGGGCCGCGCTGCTGATCGTGGCGCCGCTGTGGATCGACTGGACGCCGGACGACGCGCTGGCCGTCCTCCTGGTGACCGTCTTCGTGACCGGTGTCGCCGAGCGCTTCTGGACGGTGTGCCGGGAGAGCGCGGCGCCCGCGCTGCTGCCGGCCCCGCCCCCGGAGGGGGCGACGGTGCGTCCGCTGCCGGACCACCTGGACGCCCTGCGACGCCTGTCGATCCGTACGACCTTCGTGGCGATCCCCCTCGCGGCTGCCGCACTCATCGCGGCGGGCCTGCTCAACAATCTGCTGGGCGCCGGAATCGACTGGTTCGAGCAGCATCAGGCCGCCCTCGCGTCGTATGTGGCGGCCGGTCTCTTCGCCGCCTCCCTGTCCGTGCTGTCCTTCCTGGAGGTGCCCGGCACCCGCACCCCGCGCGCGCGGTCGCCGCTCGAAGGACTGCGTCGGCCCAAGACGGGCGCCGGCGTCGACAAGGGCCGCACCGGCGCGCTGCCCCTGCTGGTGCTGGCCTGCGCCGCCGTGGCCGCGGCGATCGCCGCTGCCGTCGCCGTGTCGGTGCTGCACGCCAAGGACCTGGGCGGCGGCCCGGTGACGTACGGGCTGCTGGTGCTCGCGCTGACCGGCGGTGTCGTCGTCGGCATCCGTACGGCACCTTCCATACTCCCCGCCCTGTCGCGTCGCCGGCTGCTCGCACTGGCCATCGCCTTCACCGGGATCGCGCTGCTCGCCGCCGGGCTGGTGCCGGATCTGACCACCGTGCTGCTGATCGTCGCGCTGGCCGGCGTCGGGGCCGGCGTGGCCGCCAACACCGGGCACACGCTGCTCGACCAGGAGGCCGAGGACCACCGGCGGGCGCGCACGACCGAGCATCTGCACGCGGTCGTACGGGTCTTCGTGGCGCTCGGCGCGGTGATCGCACCGCTGGTGGCGGCGCTCATCGGGCCCCACCGCCTGGAGAACGGCAAGTTCGTGTTCGCGCACGGCGGCGCCGCGTTCACGCTGATGCTGGTCGGCGCGCTGCTGCTGCCGGTGGCCGCGCTGGTTCTGGCCAAGGTCGACGACCGCTCCGGTGTGCCGCTGCGGCAGGACCTGCGGGACGCGCTGCTCGGCGGCGACGACCCGGAGACGGTGCCCGCCGCGTCCGGTTTCTTCATCGCCCTGGAGGGCGGCGACGGCGCCGGGAAGTCCACCCAGGCCGAGGCGCTCGCCGAGTGGATCCGGGCCAAGGGACACGAGGTCGTGGTGACCCGCGAGCCGGGCGCGACGCCGGTCGGCAAGCGGCTGCGGTCGATCCTGCTGGACGTGTCGTCCGCTGGGCTGTCGCACCGGGCGGAGGCGCTGCTGTACGCGGCGGACCGCGCGGAGCACGTGGACACGGTCGTACGGCCCGCGCTGGAGCGTGGCGCGGTGGTCATCTCGGACCGCTACATCGACTCTTCCGTGGCCTACCAGGGGGCCGGGCGTGACCTGTCCCCGACCGAGATCGCCCGCATCAACAGGTGGGCGACGAACGGTCTGGTGCCGCACCTGACCGTGCTGCTGGACGTCTCGCCGGAGACCGCGCGCGAGCGGTTCACCGAGGCGCCGGACCGGTTGGAGTCGGAGCCCGCCGAGTTCCACACGCGCGTGCGGTCCGGTTTCCTGACGCTGGCCGCCGCTGACCCCGGGCGGTACCTGGTCGTGGACGCGGGCCAGGAGCCCGAGGCCGTCACGACCGTCGTCCGCGCGCGGCTCGACCAGATGCTGCCGCTGTCCGAGGCCGAGATCCAGGCGCGCGAGGAGGCGCGCCGGAAGGCCGAGGAGGAGGCCCGGCGCAAGGCCGAGGAAGAGGCCGCCCGCAAGGCCGAGGAGGAGCGGCTGGAGCGCGAGCGCCAGGAACAGCTCGCCCGGCTGCGCGCCGAGGAGGAGGAGCGCAAGCGGCGCGAACTGGAGGAGGCGCAGCGGCGCGAGGCCGAACGGCAGGCGGAGGAGGCCCGGCAGCGGGCCGAGGAAGCGCGTCGGCGTGCGGAGGAGGAGCGGGTTCGGCTCCTCGCCGAGGAGAAGGCTCGCGCCGAGGAGGAGGCCCGCCGCAAGGCCGAGGAGGAGCGGCGGCGCAAGCAGGCCGAGGAAGAGGCCCGGCTGCGCGCCGAGGCGGAGGCGCGGCGCCTGGAGAAGCAGCGGAAGGCCGAGGAGGCACTGCTGCGCGCCGAGGAGGCACGCCGGCTGGCGGAGCAGGCGGCGGCTGCGGCGGAGGCTGGGCCGAGGCAGGAGACGGCTCCTGGGGCGCCGGGTGGGGCTCCGGAAACGGCGCCGGGTGGGGCCCGGGACGCGGAGCCCGGTGCGGCATCGGACGCGGCACGCGGTGCTTCGGACGCGGTGACGGTGCCTACGCCCGTTGTGACGCCGGAGGAAGCGGCGCGCGGGCGGTCGGCTGAGGAGACGGCTGTGCTGCGGCCGGTGCGGGGGGATGCGGACGAGGGCGGGACCGGTCAGGCCGGTTCTTCCGGAGAGGCCGCTGCTGGTTCCTCCGGGGTCGGCGAGTCCGAGGTGACGGCTGAGCTGCCCAAGCCGGAGGTGGCTCCGGGGGCTGCGGACGAGACCGCTGTGTTGCCGCCGGTGGCGCCTGGTGCCGCGGATGAGACTGCGGTACTTCCGCAGGTGCCGCCCGGTGCGGCGGACGAGACCGCGGTACTTCCTCCTGTACAGGGGGAAGATCCGGCGGACCGGGTTCCGCCGGGGTTCTTCCGGGACGAGTCGGCGGAGGCGCGGCCGGACGGGACCCAGGACCGTACGCGCGAGATGCCCCAGGTCGATGCGGAGGGGGCGCCTCGGCGGCGGGCGCGGTCCGACTGGGCCGAGGAGACGCCGCTGGATGATCTGCCCACGCTGGCGGACGAATTGCTGGGGCCGCGCGAGGGCGACGAGTTCGACGACGAGGGGGGTGGGGGGCGCGGTCGGCGGCGTTGAACTCGGTCGGCGGGCCGTCCAGAGGAGGGCTCCCGGCAGTCCCGGCAGTCCCGAATAGTCTCGGCGGTTTCGGCTGCCCCGTCCGTCTCAGGATCCCCGTTGTCAGTGCCACCCCCCACAATGGATGGCACAGCACGGACCGTGACGAAAGGGCGGGGTGACCCATGACCGTATGGGATGACCTGGTCGGCCAGGAGAAGGTGAGCGCGCAGCTCGATGCCGCCGCTCGCGATGCCGATGCCCTGGTCACCGCCGCGGCCACGGACGCGCCGCCCCCAGAGGCGTCCAAGATGACGCATGCCTGGCTGTTCACCGGTCCCCCCGGCGCGGGGCGCATCCAGGCGGCGCGGGCCTTCGCCGCCGCGCTGCAGTGCGTCAGCCCCGACCGCGCGCTCGGCGGAGCCCCCGGCTGCGGGTTCTGCGACGGCTGTCATACGACCCTGATCGGCATGCACGCCGACGTCAGCACGGTGGTCGCCGTGGGCACGCAGATCCTCGCGGACGACATGCGGGACACCGTCCGCAAGTCGTTCACCTCGCCGGCGACCGGCCGCTGGCAGATCATCCTCGTCGAGGACGCCGAGCGGCTGAACGAGAAGTCGGCCAACGCCGTTCTCAAGGCCGTCGAAGAGCCCGCCCCCCGCACGGTGTGGCTGCTGTGCGCCCCCTCCATCGAGGACGTGCTGCCCACCATCCGCTCCCGCTGCCGCCATCTGAACCTGCGGACGCCCTCGGTCGACGCCGTCGCCGACATGCTCGTACGACGTGAGGGCATCGAGCCCCCGGTCGCCGCCGCCGCGGCCCGCGCCACCCAGGGGCACATCGACAACGCCCGCCGCCTGGCCACCGACCCGGCCGCACGCGAGCGCCGGGCCGCCGTGCTCAAGCTGCCGCTCCGGGTCGACGACATCGGCGGCTGCCTCAAGGCCGCGCAGGAACTCGTCGACGCGGCGGCCGAGGACGCCAAGCAACTCGCCGCCGAGAGGGACGACAAGGAGACCGAGGAGCTGAAGGCGGCGATGGGCGCGTCTCAGGGCGGCCGGATGCCGCGGGGCACGGCCGGCGTGATGAAGGACCTGGAGGACAAACAGAAGCGCCGCCGGACGCGTACGCAGCGGGACAGCCTCGACCTCGCCCTGACCGACCTCACCGGCTTCTACCGCGACGTCCTCGCCCTCCAGCTCGGCTCCCGCGTGGCCATTGCCAACGCCGACGCCGAGGACACCCTGCAGCGCCTCGCCCGCGCCGGCTCCCCGGAGTCCACACTCCGCCGCATCGAAGCCATCGCCGCCTGCCGAGACGCCCTCGACCGCAATGTGGCCCCGCTGCTGGCCGTGGAGGCGATGACGATGGCACTGAGAGCGGGCTGACGGGCGGCGGTCCGGCATCCTCGAACATGCGGGGCCGGCCGATGTGTTGACGACGTAACTCGTACGAGGCACAACCGCAGTCGTCCGAGCCGGGACGGGCGGTCGTACGGGCTGGGCCCAGCAACTGTCCGAGGCGGGACCCGTACCTGTGCGGGGCGCACCGCAGGCCCGCTCGTCGGCCGACCTGTGTCTGACCGACAGCCGACCCGCATCCGACCGGGACCTGACCTGCAACCTACGAGCCACACCCTGCACACACAGCAACCAATCCACCGCACAGGGTTACGCTCGCTGGATGCACATCAGGCGCGCCTCCCGACCGACCAGCCTGAGCCCGAAGCCCGAGCTCAGGCTCCAGCCCTCCGCCCGCCACGCCACGGACACGGCAGGCACCCCCCGCACCACCACCACCGCTGCCGCCGCCGCACTTCTCACCGCAGTCGCCCTGCTCGCCTCCGCCTGCTCCTCCGGAGGTGCGACGACGTCGGCCGGTACGGCGGCCGAGGCGGCGCTGGCCGCGCTGCCGCAGGCGACGCCGGCGGCGCTCTCGCCGTTCTACGAGCAGAGACCGGGCTGGCGCGGTTGCGGGGTCCCCGGGTTCGAGTGCGCCACGATCAAGGCGCCGCTCGACTACGACCGGCCCGACGCCGGCGACGTCCGGCTGGCCGTCGCCCGCAAGAAGGCCACGGGCTCGGGCAAGCGTCTGGGGTCGCTGCTGGTGAACCCGGGCGGGCCGGGCGGCTCGGCGGTCGGGTACCTGCAGGCGTACGCCGGTGTCGGCTACCCGGCGGAGGTCCGCGCACGCTACGACATGGTGGCGGTGGACCCGCGCGGGGTCGCCCGCAGTGAGCCCGTCGAATGCCTCGACGGGCGGGAGATGGACACGTACACCCGGACGGACACCACGCCCGACGACGAGCGGGAGACGACCCAACTCGTCGACGCGTACAAGAAGTTCGCGGAGGGCTGCGGCAGTGACTCGCCCGAGCTGCTGCGCCATGTCTCGACGGCCGAGGCGGCGCGGGACATGGACATCGTGCGGGCGGCGCTGGGGGACCGGAGGCTGAACTTCGTGGGGGCGTCGTACGGAACGTTCCTCGGGGCGACGTACGCGGGCCTCTTCCCGGACCGGGCCGGACGGATGGTGCTGGACGGCGCGATGGACCCGTCGCTGCCCGCCCGCCGACTGAACCTCGACCAGACCGCGGGCTTCGAGACGGCGTTCCAGTCCTTCGCGAAGGACTGCGTGCAGCAGCCGGACTGCCCGCTCGGCGGCAAGGGCACGGCGCCGGCGAAGGTCGGCGACAACCTCAAGGCGTTCTTCACGAAGCTCGACGCGCAGCCCATCACCACCGGCGACGCGGACGGCCGTACGCTCACCGAGTCCCTTGCCACCACCGGCGTGATCGCGGCGATGTACGACGAGGGAGCGTGGGCACAGCTGCGCGAGGCGCTGGCCTCGGCGATGAAGGAGAAGAACGGCGCGGGCCTGCTCGTCCTCTCCGACAGCTACTACGAGCGTGACGCCGACGGCCGCTACACGAACCTGATGTTCGCCAACGCCGCCGTGAACTGCCTCGACCTCCCGGCCGCCTTCGACACCCCCGAAGGGGTGCAGAAGGACCTCCCCACCTTCGAGAAGGCCTCCCCGGTCTTCGGCGAGGGCCTCGCCTGGGCCACCCTGCCCTGCGCGTACTGGCCGGTGGCGCCCACGGGCGTACCGCGCCGCATCGAGGCCAAGGGCGCCGCCCCGATCGTCGTGGTCGGCACCACCCGCGACCCCGCGACGCCCTACCGCTGGGCCCGCGCCCTGGCCGGCCAGCTCTCCTCCGCCCGCCTCCTCACTTACGAAGGCGACGGCCACACCGCGTACGGCCGCGGCAGCGACTGCATCGACTCCACGATCAACGCGTACCTGCTCCGCGGCACCCCTCCGACGAAGGGAAAGCGCTGCTCATAACCCACCCCACCGGCCCGGGTCCGGGTGGCCCGGGGCCGGTACGGAGCACACCCCGAAACTGTGTAGACTTACCGACGTTGCTGATCGCACCATAGTGCGGACAGCGCGCCGCCTTAGCTCAGATGGCCAGAGCAACGCACTCGTAATGCGTAGGTCTCGGGTTCGAATCCCGAAGGCGGCTCTCTCGAAGCCCAGCTCAGACGGCGTCTGAGCTGGGCTTTCTCGTTCAGCGGATGCGGCGGCGACGCTGCGCCCGTGCTGCCTT